>CAYNHA010000301.1:0-11858 GCA_964397035.1 uncultured Verrucomicrobiota bacterium | reverse complement strand
GTTGTTGCTCCTGACCGGCGGCAGCTCGGTGATTCCCTACACCGACACCTTCCTGCGCGAGAAACTGCGCATGGAGACCGACTATTTCAACCCCTTCAACAACGTGGCCGTCGCCGAGCAAATCCCGGCGGAGCAGGTGGGAGCGCATGCCTGCGAAATGGGACAAATGGTGGGGTTGGCCCTGCGCCAGCTTCATACCTGTCCCATCGAAATCAACTTGCTCCCTCCCAAGGCGGAGGAAGAGAAGAAATTCAAGCGCAAGCAGCCGGTCTTTGCCATGGCTGCGGCGGGCGTGCTGTTGACGCTGATGGTTTGGATTTCGTTTTATTCGCGCATGGCGAAGCTGACGGAAAACGTGCGGAGCCAGATCGACACGCGGGTGAACGAGCTGTCGAACGTGGAGAGGGAGTTGGTCCAGGCCGAAGCCTCCGTGGCCGCCGTGGAAGGCAAGATCTCCAAATTGACCGCGTTGGAATCGCATCGCGGGGTGTGGCGGAACCTGCTGGGGGAAATCAGCGGCGCGCTGTCCGATGGCATTTGGCTGGCCCGGATCAATCCTGTTCCGGTCCTTCCGGGCGCGGCTCCGGCGGAAGGGGCCCCGCCTCCGCCCAACAATGTGGTGGTGGGAATTGAGATCGAGGGGGTGGGCTACCTGGACAAGATCAAGTCCAACGAGGCCATTGGCCAGTTCCGGGATCGCCTCCGGGCCTCCAAACTGTTTTCGGACCAAACCGAGATCACGTGGCAGCCGCCTGCGCGGCCGGATGCCAGCATCTTGGAATTCAGAATTCTGGCCGTTTTGGAGGCGCCGCAGGAACTATGAGCCGCAAACACATGCCATTGATCATCGGTGGAGTGGTGGCCCTGCTGCTGGCCGTTGCTCTGTTCTTCTGGCTGTTCAGCGCGAAGGGGAGCTATTCGGACGGCGCCATGGCGCAGTCCTTGTCCCAGCGCCGCCTGAATACGCTTTCCAGCCGATCGGTTTTCCCGTCGCCGCCCAACGTCCAGGTCATGACCAAGCAGCTCGAAGTCTACGAGGAATACCTGCATGGCCTTTTCGAGTCCATGCGCGAAGGGCAGATTTCCGACGAGCCGGTGGACCGCGACCGCTTCAGCCGCTTGCTGGAAGACGGGTTGCGCCGCCTGCTGAACGCGGCTCGGGACAAATCGATTGCGGTGCCTGAGAATATTGCCTTCGGCGTCCAGCGCTACATCGATGGCGCCCTGCCGGCCGATGACGAATTGCCGCGCCTGGTGAACCAGTTCCGTTCCATTACCGCCTTGTGCGATGTGTTGTACGAGGCCGGAATCGGGGAATTGGTTTCCGTGGAACGGGCTGTGTTCGAGCGGGAAGCGCTGGCCGCGGTTCCCGCCGAGACGGGGTTCCGCTCCCGCCGGAACGCGGCGGAGACCGAGGTCGTGGCGCCCAGCACGGAACTGTACACCGATCCGGATGGCCTGTTCACCAAGGAACACTATGTGATGGTTTATCGGGCCAAGGACGATGCCACCTGGAAGGTGCTGGACCGGCTCTCCAAGGAGGCGCCGTTCGTGATCGTGACCAAGGTGGAGATTTCGAATCCCGCCAAGCCGGTCGTGGTGCCTCCCAAGACAGAGGAAAAGGACGCGGCCCCCAAGCCGGTATCCACGGATGGCTGGTCGGCACCCGGTTCCGCCACAACGGTGGCGGCGAAGGAGGAAGCACCGATTTTGCCGCGCGAATTGCGCGTCGTGGCGGGTCAGGAGTTGAGCACAGTTCGCCTTGAACTGGATCTGTATCACTTTACGGAAGTGGCCAGCGCCGATCAGGCCGGAGAGGTGAGTCCATGAGTCAAGCACCCCGAGGAAAGCACGACTGGATCCGCGATCACTATGAGAAAGCGATCCTGATGGTGGTGTTGTTGGCCCTGTTTATTTCCTGCGTCTTGCTGGTGCAGCAAATCCAGACGGACAAGGAAACGGCCGGGTTGAATCTGTCCCGCATCAGTTGGAAGGGATCGGTCGTCAGCCTGCAAGACACCATTCCCTTCGAGAAGGTTTTGGAGGAGGCGCGTGTGGCGGCTTCTTCGGAGTTGACCAGGAATTCCCGCACCACCATCAGCGAATTGCGGGTGGCTTGCGTGAAATGCGGTCGTCCGATTCCGTACGAAGCCGTGGAATGTCCCTTCTGCCTTGGCGTGCAGCCGCCCATTGTGAACATCGATACGCTGGATACGGACAAGGACGGCATTCCCGACAAAATCGAATTGGCGCTGGGGCTGAATCCTCAGGACTCGGCCGATGCCGTCGGGGATCTGGACAACGATGGATTCTCCAATCTGGAAGAGCACAGCGCCGGAACCGAACCCAAGAATCCGGGTAGCCTGCCGGATCCGATCGTCAAGCTGCGCGTGGCGGGCATCAAGCCCGTGCCGTTCTATCTGCGCTTCGTCAGCACATCCCTCTTCGGGGATGGATCCACCCGCTTCCAGCTCAATCTGCAAACTTTGGAGAGAACCTACTTCGTCAAGCTGGGAGATGTGGTGCTGGGCTACAAGGTGGAGAAATACGAGCCGGAGGCCAAGGCCGGCGAAACCCTCACCATGGTCCGCCAGTCCGACAAGCGCAACGTGGTGCTGGTCAAGGGCCGCCCAGTCACCGAGCAGGAATTGGCCATCCGGTTCGCTTTTCTGGTCGACCGCAGTCTTCTGCCGGTCCAGCGCCTGAACGATGTGTTTGCCTTGCGCGGTGTCGAGTACAAGGTCGTTGACATCCGCCGAGAGAACGTGATAATTCAGAGCGTAAAAACTGGCCAGAAAGTGACCGTTCCCATGATGAGCAGCGAAGAGCGTTCGTCTGCTTCGGGCCGTCCGGTCGCACAACCTCCCGCTGCAGGCTCTGGTGCCGGGAATTGATTTGCAAATGATGGATGACAATAAACAGGTGTTGGGAGGGACGAAGAAGCATTTTCGTCCTTGTTTCAGTTCCAAAGAGGAGTTCCAGATGAAATGGTGCATGGTCGCGGCAATGGCGGTGTCTCTCTTGTTTGGCGGTGCGGCAAGAGCCCAAGAGGAGAATCTTGATCTGGACGCTCTGCTGGGCGACATGGATACGGCGGCGGCTCCCGCGACAGAAGCGGCAGCTCCTGCAGAACCCGCGGTGGAGGAAGCCGTCGCGGCGACCGACGAATTCGCAGCGCCTGCGGAAGTGCCTGCCGAAGCCGCGGCCGAGACCGATGCCTTTGCCGACTCCGCCATGGAAGCGCCCGTTGAGGAAGCCCTCGTGGAAGAAGTAGCTCCCGTGGAAGAAGCCGCCCCGGTGGAAGAAGCGGCCGTTGCGGAAGAGGTGGTCGCACCGGCCGAAGACGATGTGCTGGGTGATTTGTTTGGCGATGAGTCGGCCCCGGCGGCAGACGCCGCGCCTGCGGAAGAAGCGGCTGTGGTGGCCGTGGACGAGACTCTGGATGGCATGGATTCGACCGTTGCGGAAGACTCGGTTGTGGAAGGGGACGACGCGTTTGCCGCTCCCGAAGCGGATCAAAAGGCGGGGAAAGAGGGGGAGAAGCTTCCCGCGAAGGAACTCAAGAAGATTGCCAAGGAAACCGCCCAGCAGGAAGAAGTCCGCCGCCAAGCCGCCGAAGCCGATGCCCTCAAGGCTTCCGAAGTGGGATTCCGTGCGTTGAGCGATGGAGATCTGGTCACCGCCGAAAATTCGTTTTCTTCCGCTTTGAAGGGCCTGCCGGATCGCGCCCAGAATGCGGCCGTTCGCGAACAGATTTCCTGGGGTCTCGCCGAAGCCCAGTACCTGCGGGCCCGCGCCATGGTGCAGAAAAACGAGCGGCTGGAGGAAGCCCGCAAGCTGGTGGATTCCGCCCTCAAGGTGGCCCCGACCCATCGCGGCGCGCAGGCGTTGAACATCCGTCTTGCCAAGCTGGAGAAAATCGCGGCCCAGCCCAAGGATCCCGGCGACCAGCCGGCGACGATCGAAAAGGCCAAGACGATCGATCAGATGTATGACGAAGCCCGCCAATGGTACATGCTGAAGGATTACGACCGCGCGACGGCGCTTTTCGAAAAGATCCTGGTGAAGGATCCCTATCACAAGAGCGCCATGCGCTACCTGCGGAAGATCGAAGCCGACAAGTACAAATTGGCCACCTATGAGCGCGATGCCCGCGTGCAGGGGATGATGACCGATGTTCGCCGGAGCTGGAGCCCTCCCATCCGTGCGCAGATTTCCGTCCCGGAGGATTTCAATCCCTCTGGCGCCGTGGATAGCAAGCCGGCGGCCGTTCGCCTGCAGGACAAGATGAAGAGCATCATCATCCCGGCCGTGGAATTCCGCCAGGCCAACATCAACGATGTCGTCACGTTCCTGGTGGATGCCAGTCTGGCGGCCGATCCCGAGAAGGAAGGGGTCAACATCATCTTGAACTTGGGTCAGTCCGGTGGCGGTTCTCCGGCTCCGGCTCCTGTGGCCGAGGCTCCGGCCGGCGGGGATGAATGGGGCTTGGGCGGCGATGAGTTCGGTTCCGAAATGGCCACCGCGGGCGTGGGTGGCGGCGGCGGTGGAAACCTCCGCGACATCACCTTGAACCTGCGCCGCATCAGCATGCTGGACGCGATCAAGTACATCACCGAAGTGGCGGGCCTGAAGTATCGCATTGAAGACAGTGCGGTCATCATCACCCCCATCGATGCTCCCGTGGGCAACATCATCACCCGCATGTATCCCGTTCAGCCGTCCTTCATGGATGTCATCGTGGAGCGGCAGGGAGCCAGCGATGCCGACCGGCAGGATGCCGAATTCACCTCCATGGGTGGCAGCGTCAGCGTGACGAAGTCCGATGTGAAGGATTTCTTCGAGAAGACCGGCGTGAAGTTCCCCTCGGGCGCTTCCATCACCTACAATGCCACCATCAGCCAGCTCATCGTGGCGAATACGGCGGACAACCTCGAAACCTTTGAACGCATCCTTCAGCAGTTGAACGTGGTGCCCAATCAGGTCGAAATCGAAGCCCGCTTCATCGAAGTGGATCAGACCGATCTGGAAGAACTCGGCTTGCAGTGGATCTTGAACGACAACTACGAGTTTGCCACCAAGAACGATGGCTCGGGCCAGCGCATGCAGGTCAATGCCAATCAGAATGGTTTCACCCAGGGCAACCGGTTCTTCAGCTATAACTCCGGGAACCTGAACATTTCGCCGGCCTCGGCGATCACCCAGACCGCCAACCAGACCATGCTCGGCGGCATCCTCAGCGCCTCCAGCGTTTTGACCAACCCCGAAGTGACGATTGTACTCCAAGCCCTTTCCCAGCACGGCGGAAGCGACCTGCTTTCGGCCCCTCGCGTCACCACCCGTAGCGGCGTGAACGCTCAGATCCAGGTCGTAAAGGAAATCATCTACCCGACCGAATTCGACGTGACCCAGCCCACCATGAATTCGGATGGAAACGTGACGATGTCGCCCGTGGTGACCCCCGGCACCTTCCAGACCCGCGAAACGGGCGTGATCCTGAACGTGACGCCCACCGTCGGTCCCGATGGATACACCATCGACCTCGTCATGGCCCCAGAAGTGGCCGAGCTGGTGGACTGGATTCAGTACGGTTCTCAAATCACCGTTGAAACCGGCATCATTGGCGCCCGCCAGCAGAACACCTATTTGTTCAACATGCCGCAGCCGATCTTCACCAGCCGCAACGTCACAACCTCCATCGTGATCTGGGACGGCCAGACGGTGGTCATGGGCGGCCTGATCCGCGAAGAGCTCACCACCATCAAGGACAAGGTTCCCATCCTGGGCGATATTCCGGTGCTGGGTTGGCTCTTCCGTTCGGAAGGACAGTACAGCAAGAAGAAAAACCTGCTGATCTTCGTGACCGCCCGTCTGGTCGATCCGGCCGGCCGGCCCATCCATCGCGAGGGAAACATGGCCTTGCCGGGTTCCGGCATCGAAGCCACTGCGGAAGCCCCGGCCGAGGCGGCGCCGTAAAGAACCTGTGCGTCCCGGATGAGGGAAGGGACGGTGCCCGGCACCGTCCCCGGTTCACATAAATTCGACTGGACGCCGTGGATGCGGCGTCCATGCCTTTTTCAGTCGCGGATCAACCGACTCCATCAACCTTGAACCCTGAACTTCGAACTGTGAACCCCGGATCTTCTTCCGCCTCCGTATTGATTGTGGACGGCACGGCCGTGGCCTACCGCGCGTTCTATGCCGTGCGCGGGCTCTCCACCCGCGATGGGCGGCCCACCAATGCGCTCTTTGGTTTTGTCCGCATGGTCCGCCAGTTGGAGTCCCATTGGCGACCGGGCCGGATCGTGGTGGCGTTCGATGGTGGATCGCCGGCCCACCGTCTGGAAAAGTGCCCGGCCTACAAGGCCCAGCGCGCGCCCATGCCGGACGAGCTGCGGGCGCAACTGGGCATGATCAATGAATTTTTGGAGGCGGCCCGCATTCCCATGATTCTGATCAAAGGGCAGGAGGCCGACGACATCATCGCCACGCTGGCGGTGCGGGCGACGGCGGAGGGCATGGCCGTCCGCGTGGCCACCAGCGACAAGGACCTGATGCAACTGGTGGGCGACCGGGTTCGCATCGTGCCACCGACCAAAGCGGACGAGGAACTCGATGCCGCCGGAGTCGAGGCGAAGACAGGGGTGAAACCGTCGCAAATCGTGGATTGGCTCGCGCTGATCGGCGACACGGCCGACAACATCCCCGGCGTGAACGGCATCGGCCCCAAAACCGCCACAAAATTGATTTCGCAATTCGGCTCGTTGGCGGCCTGTTTCGAGCAGGCGGAGAAAATCGACTCGGCCAGCGTGCGCGAAAAACTGCTGGCCGGCCGCGCTACGGCGGAACTGAACGTGGAACTGATGAAACTGGATGTCCAGGTGCCCGGCGTACCGGCCTGGGCGGAGATTCCGGCGCCCGTGGCCGACGAGGCGCGGCTCAACGCCTTTTTTGAAAAATACGAACTGCACCGCTTGGATTCCGCGCCCAAGAAAAAGGTGCCGCCGCCCGCGCCCCGCTCGACCGACGGGCAACTCAATCTGTTTTGAACCCACCGCAAAAAATGAATGTCCAAGCCGGAAAGTTTTCCACAGTGTGGAAAAAAGTTTTCCACAGTGTGGAAAACTTTTCAGAGGTTCCGTGAATTCCATGAATGCCATTCCCAAATCCGCGCGGATCGCCTTGCAGGCGATTCTGCTCCTGCTGCTGGTGGCGGGAGCGGTGGGGACGCGCCGCCACGTGCTGAATGCCCAGCGGCAGCTGACGGCGGACGGTTCGATCCCGTTCACGCTGGAAAGCGCGTTGGCGTTCCGCCGGATCCAGATGGTGTATCGCGACGGTGTGCTGCCGCAGGTGGACCGGGGCATTCAATATCCCCGGGGCGTGGTTACGCGCGAGGTGGACACCCTGGGGGCGGAGGGCATGGTGGCGCGCGTGGCCCGGGCATGGCCGGGCACGCTGGCGTTGGCGGAAAAAGTCCGGTGGCTTCATCTGGCGTGGTTCTGCCTGGCCATTCCGGGAATGTTTTTCTGGGTGAAGTGGATGGGCGGGGGAGTCCGCGGCGGCTTCTGGGCGGCGGCCTTCTACTCGGTGGCCATTAGCGCCGTGGCGCGGTCGACCGGTCAGGAGCTCTCGCATGAAAACAATGCCCTCCCGTTTCTGTTGTGGCATTTGGCGGCGGGAGCCTGGGCGTTGAACCGGGCGCGGACGTTTCGCTCCCGGCTGGCATGGGGATGGGTTTCGGCGGCGCTGGCGGCCCTGGCGCTGTGCGCCTGGGATTTGGTCCAGTTCTACCTGATGCTCTTCATGGCGTGGGGACTGGCGACCGCCTTGCGCGGACGCCTCTCCAAGGAGCTGTTGTGGACCCGCTATGTGCCCATGATGGCGGTCCTGCTGGCGTCGGGCCTGCGCAATCCGTATCTGGCTGCCCATGCCTTTTGGCTGTCGCCCACGATGGCCCTGGGGTGGGCGCTGTTGTTTGCCGGGGCGCCGCTGGCTCAGCAGCAGCGCGCGGTCACACGCGGATTGCTGGCGCTGGTTCCGCTCCTGCTCTTTGTGATTTTGTCGGGCTTCTTTCTACCGTCCTACAGCCACTTTGCCTCGCTGCTGGCGGCCAAGCTGCGTTTCCTGAATATCCGCCCCGATGATCCGGCGCGGCTGACGTTCGACCAGCGCATTCTGTGGGTGCCGGCCCTGAACTCGACTTCCTGGGGCTTGCTGTGGCGGTGGTTTCCCGCTCTTTTGGTGTTGACGGCGGCCGCCGGTTCGGCTTTGATTCGCGCATTCGTACGCAACCGGCGCCCGTACGCCGACTTTCCACCCCTTCTATTTTTCCTTTTGGCGTCGTTTTTGTCTTTCATTTTGTTTTTCCGGTTTCATGTGTGGGTGGCGGTGTGGGCGTGCGGGCTGGTTGGCTTGTGGGCCGGCCTGGAGGGCGAGGGCGCCGGCCGGTGGCGTCGCCGGTCCGTGGTGGGCTTTCTGGCCATGGGCTGGCTGGCGGAGGCGAGCCAGCCCTGGCTGGGGCCCATCCAATGGAGCCGTCCCGAGGTGGTGGCACCCGAGGCGCAGAAGTGGGATGGCCCCCTGTTCTGGGGCCGACCCAATGTGTATGCCGCCGAAACGGAGGCGTTGATGGAGCATTTGCGGAAGTATGTCGCGCCGGAGCCGGTGCTGGCGAACTTCGGCATCAGCGCGAGCATCGCCGCGTATGGCGGATGTCCCGTGGTGCTGCATCCGAAATTTGAATCGCCGGAAATCCGCGAAAAGGTTCGCGGGTATGGCGAGGCGCTCTTCAAGGGCGACGAAGCGGAGTTCCGGGACTGGATGGAGGCGCAGGGCGCCACGGTTCTGGTGTATTCGATGGGTGAGTTTTCGGAGATCCAGCCCGGGCTGCAGATGCGCTACATGGTCGATGCGATGGAACCGGCGACGAATGCCGCCGCCCGCTTGTTCGAACAGCGGCCCGAGGAGTTGAAGTTTTTTGTGTCGCAGTTCGCCAATCGGAAGTACCGCGTGTTTCGCCTGAAACAAAGCACGGTGGCGGTCCGGCTGGCGGAGGCCCTGGCCGAGAAGGCGCAGTCCGCCCTGGAAAACGGCGAGCTGGAAGCGGCGGAAATTCAGGCCGCCCATGCCTTGCGCATGGATGCCGAGAACGGGACCGCTCAGGACGTGCTGATTCATGCGAGCGCCCTCCGCGATGCCGGTTTCGAGGCGGGAGTGGAGGATGGGATGATGGAAGAGGCGTTGGGGATGGCCCCGGCCTGTCCGTGGTGAAGGAATGAGAAAAGGAATTTGTGTTGCGTTGACCGGCGGGATTGCCTGCGGAAAAAGCACCGTGGCCGACTTTTGGCGGCGGTGGGGTGCCGAGGTGCTGGATGCCGATCATGTCGCCCACGCCTTGATCGCTCCCGGCGGCGAGTGCGTGGAGGCGGTGGTGCAGGCGTTCGGAGAACGCGTGCGCGCGGCCGAGGGCGGAGTGGACCGGAGGGTGCTCGGTTCGATCGTGTTTGCCGATGCCGCCGCGCGGGAAAAGCTGAATGCGCTTCTGCACCCGGTCGTGATCCGGCGGATGCAGGGCTGGGCGGAGAAAGTCCGCCGGGAGGGCCGGGTCGGAGTGGCCGTGGTGCCGCTGCTGTTCGAAGCCGGCATGGAGAATGGCTGGGACGCCGTGATTGGCGTGGCCTCCCGCGAACAAACAATGTTGGAACGGTTGGAGCAGCGCGGTCTTTCGCCCCGGGAGGCGAAGGAGCGGATGGCCAGCCAATGGCCGGTGCGCGAAAAAATGGCGCGCGTTGACCATGGGATCGAGAACAATGGAAGCCTGGCCGAACTGGAAGTCCAGTGCCGGGCCGTATGGAATGATTTAGTTGAACAAGGAGAGTGAACCGATGACCCCGAATCCGAATCCGAAACCGCCCCGTCAGCCTCGCAAGCCCAATGCCGGAGGCACCGGTCCCCGCCGCGGGCGTCCGCCCCGCAAAGAGCAGGAGGAAGAGCCCAAGAAGCGCATGGACATGCCGCTGCCGGCCTCTCTGCTCGATACGACGATTGCCGATGGAGAGGAATACCGCCCTGGCAATGCCGCGGAGCGTCCCGCGCCCGTCGAGACCCCGGCCCCGGATGCCGCCGAGCGAGGAAACGAGCAGATTCCCGCTTCCCCGGCGGCCTCTGCACCGGATACGCATGGCAACGAGCAGGTCGCGCCTCCTCCGCCCCCCGCGGCGGCTCCCCAGGCGCAGGAATCCGGCGAGGTCCCGGCCAGTTCCCCCGCACCCCAGCCGGGCGGCGGTAATCATGGCAACGGCGGGGGGCAGCATCCCCACCATCCGCAGCAAAACTACCGCCCCAACTATCCCCAGGGACAGCAGCAGGGCGGTGGCGGACGCTTTGACCGCCGCTTCGATCGGCGCGACCGCGACCGCCGTCCCGGTGGCGGAGGAGGCCAGAACTTCCACGACAACCGTCCCCCGCGCGTGCCCTTGACGCCCGAAGAAGAGGCTGCCCGCGCCGCCCAGCAGGCCGCCGCCCGCGCGGCCGCGGAAGCCGCCGCCGCCGAGCGCGCCAAGATGGCCCGTGTGCTGCACCTGACCGAACTGCAGCAGCTCTCTGTGCCGCAGCTCAAGGAGCTGGCGGACAGCTACCAGTTGGTGGATCTGGGCGCCTTGAAGAAGCACGAGCTGATCTTCGAGATTCTCAAGGCCAACGCCCGCTGCAACGGCACCATGTTTGTCCGCGGCGTGCTGGAAATCCTGCCCGACAACTTCGGGTTCCTGCGCTCGACCAACAACAACTATCTGCCTTGCCCCGACGACATCTATGTGTCGCCTTCGCAGGTCCGCCGGTTTGCGCTGCGCACAGGCGACATCGTGGATGGCGAAATCCGTTCGCCCAAGGACAAGGAGCGCTTCTTTGCGCTCCTGAAGGTGAACAGCATCAACGACGGCCCTCCCGAGGGGCAGCGCGGAATCATTCCGTTTGAAAACCTGACGCCGTTGTTCCCCAACCAGCGTCTGGTGCTGGAAACCAAGAGCAACAACAATGTCAATATGCGCGTGATGGACCTGCTGACGCCGATCGGCAAGGGGCAGCGCGGGTTGATCGTGGCTCCGCCCCGCACGGGCAAGACGGTTCTCATGCAGATGATGGCCAACAGCATTTCCGAGAACAATCCGGAGGTGAAGCTGATCATCCTGCTGATCGATGAGCGTCCCGAGGAAGTGACGGACATGGAGCGCAATACGAAGGCGGAAGTCGTCAGCTCCACCTTCGACGAGCCGCCCGAGCGCCATGTGCAGATCGCGGAGATCGTCATTGAAATGGCCAAGCGCCAGGTCGAGGCCGGCAAGCACGTGGTGATCCTGCTGGACTCCATCACGCGCCTGGCGCGCGCGTACAACACGCTCCAGCCGCATAGCGGCAAGATCCTGTCGGGTGGCGTGGATGCCAATGCGTTGCACAAGCCCAAGCGCTTTTTCGGCGCGGCCCGCAACATCGAGGGCGGCGGTAGCCTGACCATCATTGCCACGGCGCTGGTGGACACCGGAAGCCGCATGGACGAAGTGATCTTCGAGGAATTCAAGGGCACGGGCAATATGGAAATCTGCCTGGACCGCTTCCTCGTGGACAAGCGCATCTTCCCCGCCATCAATATCGAGAAATCGGGGACCCGCAAGGAGGAAAACCTGATGCATCCCGATGAACTCAACCGGGTGTGGATCCTGCGCAAGGCGCTGAACGGCGTCCCGCCGGTCGAGGCGATGGAACTGCTGATCGGACGCTTGAAGAAGACGAAGACAAATCTTGAATTCCTGATGACCTTGCAGGGATAATGGGTTCATGTCCTCGATCGGTATTCATGC
>CAYNHA010000300.1:0-2528 GCA_964397035.1 uncultured Verrucomicrobiota bacterium | reverse complement strand
ACCAGCCAATACCAGTTGAAGGTGGATTCCACGCCTATCGCTTCGATCCGAGGCCAATAGGGTTCCAACGCTTCATTGACGGCTTCCAAGTTCGCCTTGACCCTCCGCCGATAGACTTCTTTCCCGCCGCCATCGATCAGCGATAGAAATACGTTGTTCCCATGAAGGTCCGCTCCTGCATATAGTTTCCCTGCTTCGGTCGTTTGCATCTGTGTTCCTTTCGTTGTGGTAGACCAAAGGAATATTCTGCATCCGACCGAAGCCTATTTCAAAGAACCTCTATATGGTTATCAGTCCTATGAATTAATGTTTTGACGCTTGAATCTGTCCGGTCTCTTCCACTTTCCGCCTGTCGCTGCGCGAGACTGGAGAGTGGAGTTTTTCAGGTCGGCATCCGCTCAAGGCCAATATTCCCACTGGCCGGTTGAAAAGTTTATAAACCAGCGCGGATTCGTTGCGCCGTTGTACCACAGCCAGGCGCTGTCGCCGCTGCGATACAGAAACGGATAGAGCGCATTGCCGGTGTACAACCAGCCCATATCGAGCGCAAACATCCAGGCATTCTCCGGCGTCGCGTTGGTCGCCACGTAGAAAAAGCCGTGCTTATTGTGCCAAATCCACCCGTCCACCGACATCGGCACATAGTCGCCAAACCATCCCAGCCGCCGCCAGCCGCCGCCCAAATCCTGGTATCCGCTGTCCCACCCCTGGACCGGAACCAGCTCAAAAATGGCGCCCACGGACTTCGCCCCGTCCATCGCGATTTCCACCGGATTATTCGTCCCGCTCGCGTCGCC
The DNA here is from genome assembly GCA_964397035.1 of uncultured Verrucomicrobiota bacterium. GTDB lineage: Bacteria > Verrucomicrobiota > Kiritimatiellia > CAIQIC01 > Lenti-01 > Lenti-01. The sequence goes on along the minus strand of CAYNHA010000300.1, from coordinate 1,731 downwards.
TGTCCATTCCGCAAACCGATAGTTCGTCGCGGCCTGCGCCTCGACCCACACTGAGCTCCCCGCAGGCAGCCAACCGCTCGCGGGATCAATGGCTCCGTTCGTCGTCGATTCCGTCTCCAGCCAATAATTGGTCGTCCATTGCCATGTGAGCACGGCGTCGTTCGTCAGCCGCAGCACCACCAACGTGCCCGTGCCCACGGCGGGCTCATGCCCGGCAAGCGCCCAGCCCGAGCAAACGTATTGCGTCGTGCCGCGCGTATCGAACGGGTCCATGGTGTTGGTCGCGACCGTGTCCACCGGGTTCGTGTAGTTCCCCGGAGGCGGATCGCCCACGCCATAGGCCGACACGATCGTTAGTTCGACGTCCGAAATCGGAGCCTCGTATTCATACGCGCCGAACAGGCTCGTCTCGCCGTTGTCGGAAGTCTGGACCACGACATCCACCGCCCCGGTGGCCGCGCCCGCTGGAACAACGAGGCCGAACCAGTTGCTACCCCATTCGGAGGGCATGATGTCCACCGCGCCAAACCGGACGTTCGTGATCGCGCCAAAGTGGCCGTTGGTCACGACGATGGAATTGCCGCCGGCCAAGGGGCCCGATGCGGCGGGCAGAATCGCGTAGGCCGACAGGTTCACCCCGCGCTCCAGCGCTGCGCCGGCAGTCGCGTTGCTGAAGACCACCGAGGCCGCATGGCTCCCCACCTCGGCGGGCACGTTGGACGCCACAACGGAGACACTCACCTGCGCGACGCCTCCGGAAACCAGCGTCCCCGAAGCCGGCGTGACCGCCAGCCACGGCTGAGTCGCGCTGGCAGTCCATTCAATGGACACCGCCGCGCCATTGCTGACCGCATAAACCGTGCCGGTCGGAAGAAAGGGACCGCCGACGGGACCCGCGCTTTTCCAGATGGCCAAAGGCTGCACATCGAACGGGTACGTCTCCATCAGGCCGCTTCGGTACGACGTCAGCGCACAGACCATGCGATTGGCCTGCTCGGGGGTGAATTCGCGCATGCAGGCGTCATCGGTATAGTTCATATAGTTGTGGATGGGATCGTCCGTCCCGCACGTCGTCGAAGGCTCGCAGCCGTAGTGGTCGGTGGATTCCGCGGGCGTATCCACGATCAAATCGCCGTTGGTATAGGTGTTCAGGCAATCCGAATACCCCTCGAACGTGTGGTACAACCCCAGATAGTGGCCCATTTCGTGCACCGTCGTGCGGCCCTGGTCGTAGGGATTACTTCCTTCGTCACGGCCGCCGAAAGCGTCATAGCTGATGACCAGGCCGTCGAGCTTGCCCACGTCGTCCTGCGGAAAATAGGCATATCCAAGATAGCCGCCCGCCGTGTTCACATACACGTTGCAATAGCGCGACACATCCCACGCCAGCGCCTCCTTGTAGGCCGATTCGTCCGAATCTTCGTGCCATGCGTCGTTCGCGGTGCGTGTGATCCCGGCCAGCACGAACCGAATTTTCACGTCGAAGCCCTGCTCGCCGAGCGACCCGGCCAGCGCTGCATAGTCCTCGTTGAGAACCGCGATCTGGCGGGCAATGCGGTCGTCGTCCACGTTGCCCGTTCCGTCCTCCCTGTGGATCACGTGGACAACAACCCGTATCGACAGCGCTTGCGTTGGCCAATAGGTGTCCTGAATGGCCGTGCGCGTGCTCGTGCAGTCGGAAGGATCGGCCTTGGCCCGTTTGCGACGAAGCTCGTTCAGCGACGGATTGCG
>CAYNHA010000299.1:0-4246 GCA_964397035.1 uncultured Verrucomicrobiota bacterium | reverse complement strand
AGAAAGACTCTCACGGGGGCGACATTTGTCTATTCTTTTTGAAATTTCGTGGTGAGCGATGGAGAGAGGTAGTCGGCCGATTCAGGAAGGGTTGGATTTGCAGCGTTTTGTTCCACTGCGTTTGCGGTGGAGGCGGCGTTCGAGGTGGACGATCACGAAGGTGAGGGCGCCGAGGGCGGCGGTGGCGGCGAGTCCTTCGCGGGAGAGGGGGGTGAGCTTGAAGGCGTGGGCCAGCGGGCGGATGTAGATCACGCCCAGTTGCAGGATCAGCGTGAGCAGGGTCAGCACGACGAGCGCGGGATTGCGACCAAAGCAGAAGGGTTTGTCGGTGAGCGCGCGCAATCCCCACGCTTGGCCGATCTGCGCAAAGCCGATTGCCGAGAATAATACGGTTTGCCATTCCCCGCCGCCGAATTGGTAGCGGTGCCAGATGCCCGCCAGCAAGAGGGAGGAAAAGGCGACGAAGAGGCCCATCCAACTGACATGCAGGATGGTGGGGCGGTCCAGAATGGCGGCATCGGGCTTCCGGGGCGGGCGGGACATGACATCGGGCTCGGCGGACTCCAGTCCGAGGCCCAGGCCCATCAGGCCATCCGTGAGCAGATTGAGCCAGAGCAAGTGGAGGGGCCGCAGCGCCATGACGCCAATTCCCGCGAGAGGGGCCAGCATCATGATGAGCACTTTGCCCAAGTTGCCACCGAACGAATATTTGATGAAACGCACAAGGTTGTCGTAGATGATGCGGCCTTCCTCGATGGCGGCGACGATGGTGGCGAAGTTGTCGTCGAGCAACACCATCTTGGACGATTCCTTGGCGACATCGGTGCCGGTGATGCCCATGGCCACGCCGATTTCGGCGCGCTTGAGGGCGGGGGAGTCGTTGACGCCATCGCCGGTCATGGCCACAATGTGGCCGCGCTTCTGGAGGGCGGTGACGATGCGGAGTTTGTCTTCGGGCGAGACGCGGGCATAGACGGAAACGGCCTCTGCCTGCTGTTCCAGTTCAGCATCGGAAATGGCGGAGAGCTCCGTGCCGGTCATGATTCTCACTGTTTCGCCTTCGGGGGGCAGGTGCAGATTGCGGGCAATGGCGGAGGCGGTGAGGGGGTGGTCTCCGGTGATCATGATGGTGCGGATGCCGGCGGCGTGGCTGCTGGCGACGGCGGCGCGGACGGCCTCGCGCGGGGGGTCCATCATGCCGATGAGGCCGCAGAAGACGAGGCTGGTTTCGATCTCATGGTGTTTCGCATGAGGCGAGGGCGCGGCATCGAAACAGCGAAACGCCATTCCGAGTACGCGGATGCCTTCGTTGGCCATGCCTTCGTTGTCGGCGTGGAATTTGCGGCGGGCGGCGTCGGTGATGGGCACGATGCGGCCTTGGTCGAGGACATGGGTGGCCAGCGTGATCAAGCCATCGGGGGAGCCTTTCACAGCCGCCAGCACGGGAGTCTCCATGGCTTCGGGCAGGGGGAAATCGCCGGTGTTTCCGCGATGGATCGTGGCCATGCGCTTGCGGTCGGAATCGAACGGAAATTCCGCCATGCGGGGCAATTCTTCGCCGAGGGATTGTGTCGCGATTCCAAAGCGTTCGGCTGCGATGAGGAGGGCGCTTTCGGTGGGGTCGCCGATCATGCGGGGCGGTTTTCCGGATTCCTCGAAGACCAGGTGGGCATCGTTGCATAGCGAGGCCGTGAGCAGGAGGGGGAACACTTCCGGTTCCCCTTCGCCGGAGGGAACCGGAGGCTTGGTGTTGTCGTTGGAGAGGACGATATCCCGATGAAGCGTATGCAGACGGGTGACGGTCATGCGGTTTTCGGTCAGTGTTCCGGTTTTGTCGGTGCAGATGACAGTGACGGAGCCGAGGGTTTCCACGGCGGGCAGCTTGCGGATCAGGGCGTGGCGTTTCAGCATGCGGCGTGCGCCCAGCGCGAGCGTGGCGGTGATGACCGCAGGGAGGCCCTCGGGCACCACGGCGACGAGGAGGCTCACGGCGGTGAGGAGCGCTTCGCCGATCCGGCCTTTTCCGCCATCGATGACGATGACGGCGAAGATGGCGATCGCGGCAACGAGGCCGGCGATGGAAAGATGCTTGCCCACCTGCGCCAGTTTGCGTTGTAACGGCGTGCGCCCTTCGCCGATGTCCTGGATCATGCCCGCAATCTTGCCCAGTTCGGTTCGCATGCCGGTTTCGATCACCACTCCGGTGCCGCGTCCCTGGGCGACGATCGTGCCCATGTAGGCGAGGTTCTTGCGGTCGCCGAGCGGGATTTTCTCGCCGGCCAAGGCGTCCACCTGTTTGCGGACGGCTTCCGATTCGCCCGTCAGAGCGGCTTCCATGATGCCGAGGTTGGCGACCTCGATCACGCGCAGGTCGGCGGGGACAATGTTTCCGGCTTCCAGCAGGACCACGTCGCCGGCGACCAGTTCGCGGGCCGGGATTTCGCGCAGAGTGTTTTCGCGGCGGACCCGGACGACGGGGCTCGACAGTTGCTTCAGGGCCGCCATGGCCTTTTCGGCCCGGTATTCCTGCATGAAGCCCAGGACTCCGAACAGCACCACGATGGCCAGGATGGCAATGCCCTCGGTGATGTCGCCCAGCAGGAACGACAGGACCGAGGCGGCGATCAGGATCAGGATCATGGGTTCGATGAACTGAGCCAGCAGCATTTTCCAGGCGGGCCGGGAGATGGTTTCCTGCAATTCGTTGGGGCCGTTGGCGGCCAGGCGAGCGGCGGCCTCGGTCAGGGTCAGGCCGGCGGAGGAGGAACGGAGTCCGGAGAGAATCTCCTCCGGTTTCTGCATGTGGGGAACATTCATGTGTTGCTTCCTGAATCTAGATCATAAAAAAAGGCGCCCTTCGGCGCCGGACATCGAACGGAAATTGGAGGCGCGGATCGGGATTGAACCGATGCATAAGGATTTTGCAGACCCTCGCCTTACCACTTGGCTACCGCGCCATTCATGTCGGGGGGCAACATAACGGGAAGGGGCCTCCCTGTCAACCCAGCCGAACACTTTTGCGAGGAGGACGGGTTTTCCACAGTGTGGAAACATTTTTTCCATTGTGTGGAAAAATCGTGAAAAAGTTTTCCATGGTGTGGAAAACGCGGACTATCACTTATAATTATAAGTGATAGCTTCCGCTTCAGGGGGAAAAGAGGGTGGGAAGGGTGCGGGTGGCGAGGTCGGAGTCGAGCTGGAAGAGGGCGAAGCCGGCGGTTTGTTTCTGGCGGGTGACCTGGATTTGGCGGGCGGTGGAGAGGGCGTCGAGCTGGGATTCGTCGGCTCCGGTGCCGATGCCGGGGAGAATCATGGAAGGGGAGGGTGCGGCGGCGAGGGCGAGATCGAGCATGGAGGCGAAGCGGTCGGCATCGGCGGTGTAGAGCATGGGGGACACGTAGTCGAGGTGGCCATCGCGGATCCAAGAGGGCCAATCCTGTGCGTTTTCGGCGGCGGAGGCGGGAGTGGGGTAGACGGCGGCGGAGAGGCGGATTGAGGGATGAGCGGCGCGGAGTTGCCGGGAGAGTCTGGCCACGAGCGCGGTCAACTGGGTGCGGAGAAAGGTGTCGTAGTCGGCGGCGAGGGGGCCGCCGGGCAGGACGTCGGCGGGCCAGTTGGGAATGGGGTGGCCTTTGTCTTTTTCAAAGGCGATGCGGTGGAGGGGGCAATAGCAGCCGTTGCGGCCGGGATAGCGGATGTAGTCGAGATGGAGGCCGTCCAGGCCGAGTCGGGCGAGGGTGTCGAGGGTGGCGAAGAGAAGTGTTTCGTTGTCCGGATGGAGGGGGCATAGCCAGTGGAGGGTATTGCCGTCGGCGTCCTTCATGAGGCGGCCCTGCATGCGAAGGGAGGGGAGGCGGTCGGCGAAAGGTTCGGCGTTGAGGGCGTAGAGCCAGGCGTGGAGCTGAATGTGGCGGGCTCGGGCGAGGGCGACGGTTCGCGCGAGGCGGGTTTGCAGGGGTTTGTTTTCGGGGAGGTTGTCGGCCAGGGTGGCGAGTTGTTCAAAGAGGGTTTGGATGCCGTGGCGGGAGAGGGTGTCGAGCGTGGGTTCACGGAGGCGCGCGGGAATGGGTAGGGACCAGACGGCGCGGATTTCGCTGGAGGGGGCGGGGGCGGAGGTTAGGAGGGGGGCGGCTTGGGCGTCGCGCTGGTGAAGGTCGGCGAGAAATTTTTCAAGGGCGGGTTTTTGGGCGGGGTCGAGATGGGAGAGGCAGGCGAGGAGCCATTGGACGGCGGAGGCGGAGGCGAG
>CAYNHA010000298.1:0-14803 GCA_964397035.1 uncultured Verrucomicrobiota bacterium | reverse complement strand
CTCTCCACCACGCCCGCCCGCGCCGATTACCAAGTCCAGTATTTCGTCGGCTACGGCCTCTATTATCCATTTGCCACCAACACCGCCTCCACCACGCCTGGCGAAGGCCTGCTCGCCCGCAATGGAACCCATCGCACGCTGATCCAACTCATTTGGGCCGGTCCCGATGGAATCATCGCTCATCCAGAATTTTCTATTTCTCTTGGCGATTATGTGTATGGCGACGACGTCGTGCTCGACAGCCGGATCATCGAGGCCGGCATCAATGGCGTCGACGAATGGGGCTACACCTCTTCTTTACCCCCTCCCTATGCCTCCACCAATTCCGCCCAAAAACCCGTCTTCGTGCGGGTTCATCAAGACGAAACGCCCACGATATCGAGCTGGTATTATGATTCGCCACTGGTGTGGCCCGAGGATGCCGAAAGCCATCCTGTTTTGAGTTGTTTCGCCACGGTCCTTCCCATCGAAACGGGCAGCGAGACCGTGCCCACGTCAGGAGTTTGCCTGAACATAACACAGATTTTGGATCCCAACACAAATTGGTACCCCGACCCGCCACCCGACTCCCCTCCCTCCATTCAGAACGTCGACTTCGCCCCCGAGGCCGCCAGCTTCACTTTCACCATCCCCTTCAGCTATTCCCTTCACGCCGTCTATGGCGCCGATTCCATCCTCCCCTCCGGCGACTGGAATTGGCAGCCGCTCACCGAAGGCGCCGACTACACCCTCACCAACGACATCATCACCCTTCTGACCACCGGAACCGGCATCGCGCCCCGCCAAATGGTCCGCATCGGCCTCATCCACAACTTCTAGCCCCTTGCCTTTTCCCGCATCCGCGTGCTAGGGTGCCGTCCGCGTTTTCAACGATGGAGACGCATCCGGCGACTAACGGAAGCGGGTGGGAATCCCGCGCGGTCGCGCCGCTGTAAACGGTTCCGAAATTCCAGCAAGCCATTCCGCGTTTGTCCGCGGGAGAAGGCGGAAGAGTAGACGAGCCGTAAGCCAGAAGACGAGTGGCCGGACGAAATGTAACCTTGTGTGCCCTCGCAGTTGGGGCCGAAAGGATGTTGCCGTGCGCCGTTTGCTGTTCCTCTGTTTTTTGCTCCCGTGCCTTTCCATCCACGCCGCCCAGACCGTTGTCTCGTTCGACGCCCTTCTGTCCGGCTCCAACCAACATGTGGAAGACGCCAGCGTCTCCGTGGAAGCCGCCACGTTTCGAAACACAACCTATGAATCCTGGGGCTCGCTCTATTGGGCCGGATTCGCCTTCTCCACCGTCAGCAACACCACCGCCAACTCCTTCACCAACCAATACGCCGCTGCCCAGGCCCTCCCGCGCGCCTACGCGGTGGGCTATCACGACTACTATCAGCAGATTGCCCCCGAAATCGCCTTGGATATCCCCGCCGCACCAAAATCCATTCTGGTCAACAACACCACCTACACCGCCCTCACCATCCGAAACGGCGATGGATACGGCTTCTCGCAGCCCTTCGACGCGGACGATACGTTCATCCTGACCCTGACCGCGCGGAACATCGAAGGCACCGTCATCGCCGTCACCAACCATTATCTGGCCGACTTCCGCGACGGCAAATCCTTCATCCAAACCAACTGGACGAAACTCGATCTTTCCTGGATGCCCCCCACCGTTTCCACTCTCCGGGCCACCCTCACCACCACCGATGTCGGCGCCTATGGCCCCAACACGCCCACCTATGTCGCCCTCGCCGACCTCGCCTACGCCTACGCGGAACTGGATTCCGGCATCGCCTCCACCAACCCGTCCATCTTTTGCTGGGCCAATGGCGTCGCCTCCTGTACCAACGGTCCCAACGTCAGCAACCAATTCCTCATCGTCACCAACGCCCTCGGTCCCGCCTTTTCCGGCGACGGCCAAAACGGGTCGCTCGCCGTCAAAAGCCTTGGCGACAACGGCTCCATCACCCTCACCTTCCCCGCACCCATCACCGACGGCCCCGGCCCCGACTTTGCCGTCTTTGAAAATGCCTTCTCCGAGATTTTCCTCGAATTGGCCTACGTGGAAGTTTCCTCCGACGGCGATCACTTCTTCCGTTTCCCCTCCCACACCTTGGGCAAAAACCCCGTCGACACCTACGCCCGCACCAATGCCACGGAATCCAACGCCTACGGAAATCTTGCCGGCAAGCACCTCCAAGGCTTCGGCACCCCCTTCGACCTGCAAGAACTCGCTGGCTTCCCCGGTCTCGACACCCGCCGCATCACCCATGTGCGCGTGGTGGACATTCTCGGCGATGGCTCGAATCACGACTCCTATGGAAATCCCATTTACGACCCCACGCCCACCTGGGGCTCCGGCGGTTTCGACCTCGACGCCATTGGCGTCCTGAACGCCCGAATCGAAATTTCGGCGGATCCGGCCGCCCCCCCTCCCGACATTCCCGGCTATGTCACGATCAAGGAATACACCCCCACTCTGTATCCTGCCGTCTGGACCAACATTCTCCCCGAAACCAACATCCCCGGCTTCTACCGCTATCGCCTCGTCAAATGATCCCCAGCCGGCCCAGCCCCATTCCGGTTTTTTCCACAGTGTGGAAAACTTTTTTCCACGGTGTGGAAAACTTCCGGATCATGTTTTATAAAAATGTATCCTCCCATTTCCGTCTTCACCGCAATTCAAATGGGGTCATGTTTTATAAAACTATATCCCTATCCGTCCAATCCCCTCTCCGCCCAAACGGGGTCATGTTTTATAAAAATGTATCCCCGTCAGGTTGGATTCATTCCAAGGAAGCCTTTCCCTCAAATAGTGGGTTCAGCCTGATTGAGCTAGTCGTAGTGGTCGCCTGCCTTGCCGTGTTGGCAGCCATCGCGGCGGGCGCATGGGCTTCGGCGAGGGCGGCGGCGGAGTCGGCAACCTGCAAGTCCAATCTGCGGCAGCTGGCAGCGGCAAATCTTGCGTATGCCGTTGATCATTTGCGCTTTGTGGCATCTGCGGAAGACATCCAAGGCGGATCGGCCAACACCATTCGCTGGCATGGGGTTCGCTCGGGAAGCAAAGGATTCGATGGCTCAAAGGGCCCCTTGGCGCCCTATCTGGGCGGAGGAGGCTCAAGCGCCTGGGTACGGCGTTGCCCGGGTTTTCGCCCACAAGCAACCGGGTTTGAAACGTCTTGCGGGGGATACGGCTACAATGCCCTCGGGGTTGGCTCCGAAGTTTGCTTGCCGGGAGGCGGGGGGGGAACCACAGTGGGAATGCGGCCAGGGGCCATCGTCCACCCGGCGCAAACAGTCATGTTTGCCGATGCGGCGTTCCTGAGCGGAAGCGGCGCCAAGGCCAAATTGATTGAATACTCTTTCGCCGAACCACCACGATTTGCCGACGGAAGCGTTCCCTGGCCCTCCATCCATTTCCGTCACCGAGGGAAAGCCAATGTGGCATGGGCGGACGGGCATGTCTCGGAGGAAATACTCGCGCGTTCAGATGGACCATCCGCTCCCCATGCGCTGGGTTGGTTTGGCCCGGACGACAATGAGCTGTTCGACCCGTACTAATGCCCGACAATTAAGGTTGACGGTCCGGGGCCGATTGGGGTAGTTTCCCCGCCGTTGGTACAACTCCGGCTGTTCTGTGAGAGTGGGTTTTTCCCACTCTTTTGCGTATCGGGAGTTGTGGCGTGATTGGCTTTTCCCCCGCTTGGGGAGGAGGTTTGAAATATGAACAACGAATTGCTGGCTGTATTTGAATATATGGAGCGGGAACGCAAGCTGGACCGCGAAACTCTCGCCGAATTGGTGGAGTCCGCCTTGCAGGTGGCCGGCCGGAAAAGCATTGGCCGCGTCCGGGATCTGCGGGTGGTAATCAATCGCAAGACGTTGGAAATCAAAGCCTTCGCAAGTATCCAAGTGGTGGACTTTGTGCGAAACCGCGAGGAGGAAATCTCGCTCGGCGAAGCCCAGGCGAAGTATCCCGGAAAAAACCACCAACTGGGTGATCTCATCGAGATCGAAGTCACTCCGCGCAACTTCGGGCGCATCGCCGCCCAAACGGCCAAGCAAGCCATCATCCAAAAATTGCGCATGGCGGAAAAGGACAAGGTCTATTCCGCATATAAAGATCATATGGGCGCGATCGTCACCGGCACCATCCGCCGCTTCGACCGCAGCGATGTCGTCGTCGACCTCGGCGATGCCGAAGGCATCATGCCCAACAAGGAACGCGTTCCGAGCGAGGAATACCAGATCGGCGACCGCATCCGCTTCCTGCTGCTCCACCTGGAATCCATGTCCCAGGGCACGCAACTGACGTTGTCGCGCGCCAACCCCGAATTTATCAAGAAACTCTTTGAGCTGGAAGTTTCCGAAATCGCCGATGGCACCGTCGAAATCAAGGGCATCGCCCGCGAAGCCGGCTTCCGCACCAAAATCGCGGTTCACTCGAACGACGACAAGGTCGATCCCGTGGGCGCCTGCGTGGGCCTGCGCGGCCAACGCGTCAAAAACATCGTTCGCGAGTTGTCGGGCGAAAAGGTGGACATCGTCAAGTGGAGCCCGGACATCAAAACCTTCGTAACCAACTCCCTGGCGCCCGCCAAGTTGCTACGCCTGGAGATCGACGAGGCCGAAAACACGGTGCGCGTGATCGTCGAAGCCGACCAACTGTCGCTGGCCATCGGCAAGAAGGGGCAAAATGCCCGCCTGACGGCCAAACTGACAAGCTGGAAGGTCGACATCCAGAAGGACGAAAACGACATCACGTTTGAGGAAAGAATTACGTTGGCCACCAACCAGTTGGCGGCCATCGAAGGCATCGGCCGCGAAAATGCAACCAAGCTGGTCGGGGCTGGATTCCTCACCCTGGAAGGCATTTTGGCAGCGGATATTCAGGATTTGGTGGATGTGGAAGGCTTTGACGCCGACATCGCCGAAAAGGTGCGTTCCGCAGCCGATGCGGCGTTTGAGCGCGAAAACGGAAAGGCTGCCGAGTGACCATGAGAATTTGCGATCTAGCCAAGGAATTGATGACCACGGGGAAGGAGCTGCTTGGGCTCCTGCAAACCCGCGGTTGCAGCGTGCGCAGCACGCAGGCCAACCTCACGCCCGAGTTGGAGCAATATCTGCGCGACGAAATCAAGCGCATCTATTATACGCCGGCAACCCCTGCCGCCGTTGAACCGCCGCCCCCCCCGCCCGCCGCGCCAGCCGCCGCGGAGTCCACTCCGCACGCCCCCGCAGCGGCTGCGCCGGCGCCGGCTCCGGCCGCCGCACCGGCACCCGCCTCTGCACCGGTTGTGCCGGTTCCCGCCGCTCCGGCACCGGAAGCCGCGCCGCAAGAACCGCCCGCAGGCCCCAAGACCCTGGCCATCAAGGGCCACGTGGTCGTGAAGGAATTCGCCGAAATGCTCGGCGTGAAGCCCAACGTGCTCATCACCGAGCTGATGCGCCTGAACATCTTTGCCTCCATTGCCATGAAGATCGAATTCAAGACGGCCGAGAAGGTCGCCGAAAAATTCGGCTTCGTTCTTGAACATGAAAAGAAGGTGGCTCCCCCTCCCCAGCCGCCCAAGCCCGAACCCAAGCCCGAAGGCGCCGCCGATGTCCAGGACGATCTGCTGCCGCGCCCCCCCGTGGTCACCTTCATGGGCCACGTCGACCACGGCAAAACCTCTCTGCTGGACTTCATCCGCAAGGCGCATGTCGCCGCCGGCGAAGATGGCGGCATCACGCAGCATATCGGCGCCTACCAGGTCGAGCACCAGGGCCGCTTGATCACGTTTTTGGATACGCCCGGCCATGAAGCCTTCACGGCCATGCGGGCGCGCGGCGCCAACCTGACGGATATTGCCGTCATTGTCATTGCCGCCGATGACGGCATCATGCCGCAAACCAAGGAAGCCATCCAGCACGCGCAGGCGGCCAAGGTTTCCATGATCATCGCCATCAACAAGTGCGATTTGCGGTCGGCCAATCCGGACCGCGTCAAACGCCAGCTCCAGCAGATGGGACTGGCCCCCGAAGATTGGGGCGGCGACCTCATTTGCTGCGCCGTCAGCGCCAGCACCGGCGCGGGCATGGACCATCTCCTCGAAATGATTCTGCTGCAGGCCGACGTTCTCGAACTGAAGGCCAATCCGCGCCGCAAGGCGCAGGGCTATGTGATCGAGTCGCGCCTGGAAGCCGGCATGGGCCCCACGGCCAACGTGCTGATCACCAACGGCACGCTCCAACTCAACGATGCTCTTGTCACCGGCTCTTCCTGGGGCCGCGTCAAAGCCATGATCAATGATCAGGGCAACAAGGTACGCACGGCAGGCCCTTCCGCCGCCGTCAAAATCCTTGGCCTGACCAGCGTTCCTTCGCCCGGCAGCGAATTCCACGTCTACAAGAACGACCGCGAGGCCCGCCAAGTGGCCGAAGAACGCACCGCCGCCGAACGCTTGCAAAGCCTGGCCGGCCCCGCCGCACCCCAGGTTCCGCTGACGCTGGACGAATTGTTGCAGGAAAAGGCCGGCAGCGACAAGCGTACGCTCAACTTGATCCTCAAAACCGACGTGCTCGGTTCCCTGGAAGCCATCCGCAACTCGCTGGAGAGCATCAAGAGCGAGAAGGTCGAGCTGGCCATCATCGGCACCGGCGCCGGAAATATCACCGTCAACGACGTGTTGCTCGCCTCCGCCTCCAAGGCCATCATCCTCGGCTTCCACGTGGGCAAGGACAGCGGGTCCGGCGCCGAAGCCAAGCGAAAGGGCGTGGAAATCCGCCTCTACTCCATCATTTATGAAATGCTGGACGATGTGAAGAATTTGATGACGGGCCTGCTGGACCCCATCCTCAAGGAACACGTCAATGGCCACGCCTCCGTCCGCCAGATTTTCGACATGGGCAAGCGCGGCAAGGTGGCCGGTTGCATGTGCATGAAGGGCAAGGTCACGCTCAAGGGCCGCGCCCGCGTCAAGCGCAAGGACGAGGTCCTTTACGAAGGAAAGATCCAGACCCTTCGCCGCTTCCAGAACGAGGCGTCCGAAGTTCGCGAAGGCCAGGAGTGCGGCATCGTGCTCGACCGCTTCACCAACTTCGTCGAAGGCGACATCATCGAATCCTACGAAATCGAAAAGGTCGCCCAGGAGCTCTGATCCGCGGTTCAAAGGTTCCCCCTGAAAGCCCAATCCTCCTTCAGCCAACGCCCCTTCCCATGAAAGCCGACCGAATCACCCGCGTCAATGAGCTCATCCGCCGAGAGCTGGGCATCCAGCTCTATCGCGTGGTGAACCGGCCGGACTTCAATACGGCCGCGGTCACGTTCACCCACGTGCTCACGTCGGTGGACCTGCGCAGTTGCCGCGTCCTGGTTTCCATCCTGGGCGAACTCCCGGAGCAGGAGCGCATGCTCACCATCCTGAAGCGCCACCGGGTCGATTTCCAGGAGGCCATTCACAAGAACATCGTCCTGCGCTATACGCCCCACATCCATTTCGTCCTCGACCATTCCGTCGAGCAGGGCGACCACATTCTCCAGATCCTCAACCAGATGGAATCCTCCGGCGAAGTCGCCGCGGACACCGATCCGGTTGGGGACGAAGAAACTCCCCCTCCCTCCGCGCCACTTGCCTGAGACCCCCCTCATGCCCAATCCCACTCTTCCCGCTCTCGGCCTGAACGACGGACTCCTGCTCGTGGACAAGCCTTCAGGCCCCACCTCGCACGACATTGTTGCCAAGCTTCGCCATCATTTCCGCATTCCGAAAGTCGGCCACGGCGGCACCCTGGATCCCATGGCCACCGGCTTGCTCGTCATCCTGCTCGGCAAGGGCACGAAGATTTCGGAGCGCGTCATGGGCCACGACAAAACCTACGAGGGAACCCTCCGCCTCGGCGTTGAAACAGACTCGCAGGATGCCGATGGCCAGATCGTCAAGGAAATCGACTCTTCCTCCATCACCGCGGAGCAAGTGACCGAACAAATGAGCCTGCGTCGCGGGGATCAGATGCAAACCCCTCCCATGGTTTCCGCCATCAAGATCAAAGGCGTTCCGCTGTACAAACTGGCCCGCAAGGGAGAAACCGTCGAACGCCAGCCCAAGCTCATTCACGTCTACCGGTTCGATCTTCTCGACTTCACCCCGCCCCAGGCCCGCTTCGTGGTCGAATGCACCAAGGGCACCTATGTGCGAACTCTGGCGCATGACATCGGCCAAGCCCTCGGCGTCGGAGCGCACCTGTCGCAGCTTCGCCGAACGAAAATCGGCAAGCTCGATGTAGCCAACGCATCGACTCTCGACGAACTGCTCTCCCTCTCTTCGTTGGAAGGCAAGACCATCCCGCTCGCCGCAGCCCTCCCCCTCCTGACGTAGCGGTCCTTTCCCTTTCCTCTTGGGATCGATGGTGGTAAGTTTCCACGCATGCAATCCGCATCTGACAGTCCGAATTCCGGTTTCCCCCTTGTACTGGCCATTGGCCAATTCGATGGCGTGCATCTTGGCCACCAGGCCGTGTTCGGCGCGGCCGTGGAATCGGCCAAACGCCGCAACGGAATTCCAGGCTGCCTCACGTTCTCGCCGCATGTCGCGCAACTGCTAAACCCCGCCAACGCCCCGCTGTTGCTTGCCGATCCCGAAACCAACCAGACCCTCATCACCCACTGCGGCATCCAGCAAATCCATACCTTTCCCTTCACCCGCGAGCTCGCCGCGATGGGTGCCGAGGAATTTCTGGTCCTCCTGAAAATGGAATTCCCCAAGCTGGCCGAGATCGTCGTCGGCCAAAATTTCACCTTTGGAAAGAACCGCGGCGGAAATCGCGATACCCTGCCTGTGCTCGCCCGGCAGGTCGGGCTGGATGCCCACATCGTGCCCCATGTCGAATTGAATGGCGCACCCATTTCAAGTTCACGCATCCGCGCCGCCATCCATGCCGGCGATCTGCCCCTCGCCAGGGCCATGCTCGGCCGCCCTTTTTTCCTCGCCGGATCCGTCGTGCACGGGCGCGCCGTGGGCCGCACCATGGGCTTTCCCACCGCCAACATCCGCCCCACGCTTCCCATCCGCCCTGCCCCCGGCATCTATGCGGCCCGGCTTCATCTTCACGATGGACCCCATCCCGGCGCGGCGTTTGTGCCCGACCCGGCCGATCCCTCCCAAGCCCACTTCGGCAAGGTGGTTGAAATCCACATTCCGGGTCTTTCCCGCAATCTCTATGATCTCGACGTTTCCATTTCCTTCACCCGCCGCCTGCGCGGACACATGGCCTTCCCCGATGCCGCCACCGCCACCGCCCAGATCGCCCGCGACACCGCCGAGGCCATGGCCGTCGATGCGCAGGAACATCCATGAGCACCTTCTTGTCTAAAACGGAACTCCTCGCCCCCGCCGGCGAGCGCACCGCCGCCTATGCCGCCTTTGCCTTTGGCGCCGATGCCATCTACACCGGACTTCCCCGTTTTTCCGCACGAGCCGAAGCCGTCAATCTCACGCCCCAGGAGCTCGAAGAAATCGTAGCCTACGCCCACGCCCTTCCCCATCCCCGCCACGTCTACGTCACGCTCAACACGCTGGTCCGCGAAGCCGAACGGCCCGATCTCGTCCGCTCCCTCGCCCTCTGTTCCGAATGCCAGGTGGATGCCATCATCGTGCAGGACTTCGGCGTGGCCCGCCTCGCGCGAAAACACTTTCCATCCCTTCGCCTTCACGCCTCCACCCAAATGGCCCTCCACAACCTCGAAGGCGTCCGCGCCGCATCGCAGCTTGGATTCAAACGCATCACCCTCGCCCGCGAACTCACGGTCGACGAAATCCGCGCCATCGCCAAACACGCGCCCGCCGAAGTCGAAGCCTTTCTGCACGGCGCCCTTTGCTACTCCTATTCGGGCCTCTGCCTCTACTCCGCCCTCCTGCGCGACCGCTCCGGCAACCGCGGCTCCTGCGCCTATCCCTGCCGCGATGCCTTCTGCCCCTCCCGCGCACCGGGGGCCGCCCCCATCCGTCCCGGCCTCGTCTTCTCCATGAAGGATCTCGCCGGAGGAACCTCCATCCACGATCTTGCCCAGGCCGGCGTGGCCTCGCTCAAGATCGAAGGCCGGAAAAAATCCCCCCTCTACGTCGCCGCCGCCGTCAACTACCACCGCAAGCTGCTCGACCGTTCCTTCAAAGCGGGCGAACAGGAACAGTGCGCCCACGACTTGCGCACCATTTTTTCGCGTCCGTGGACCGGCCTCTACCTGAAATCGCGCGCCAACCGCGATGTCATCGATCCCGACACCACGGGACACCGCGGAACCCCGGTGGGACAAGTCGAAAACGCCGGCCGCAACTTCATTCAATTCCGCACCCTGCTACCGCTCGAAGTTCACGATGGTCTCCAGATCGAACTGCCCGGCGAAACCCGCCCCTTCGGTTTTCCTGTCGAGGAAATCCTCCTTTCCAACGGGCAACGCGTCTTCGAGGCCCCCCGTGGAAGCTCCGTGCAGGTTTCGCTCCCGCGCGAAGCTCCCCGCATTCCCAACGGCACCGAGTTGTTTCTCGCCTCTTCGCAGGGCGCCAAGCGGCGATATCGTTTCGATATTCCCAATCCACGCAACTTGCGCAGGCATTTCCCCATTGACGTTCGCCTCGTTCTCTCCGAAACCCGTGCCGAAGCCACCGCCACCACCACGGCAGACGGACAATCCCTTCAGGCGACCGCCACACTCGAAGGCCCCTTTTCTTCGGCGCGCAATGCCGAAGCCGTACCCACCACCCTCCAAACGGCTTTCTCCAAATTGGGCGAAACCCCCTTCGAGCTGCACGGATTTTCCCTGAATGGCCCGCCACTCTTCATCCCGGTCTCGCAACTCAATACCCTCCGCCGCGATCTCACCTCCACCCTCGAACACTCCCTTCGGCAGAGTCGGGAGAAACAAGTGGAGGGTGTCCTCTCCACCCTGAATTCTGAATCCTGCATTCTGAATCCTTCAACAAATACGCCTGCATTTTTGTTGAAGACGGACCAGCCCTCCACCCTCCTCGCCGCCTTCCCCGACGGCCACATCCCCCGCATCACCGAGCTCATCCTTAAACTCGGCCGCGAATCCGTCGAACAAATCGAAGCCCTGCTCGCCCGCCTGTCCCCGCAAATTTCCGTTCGCCTCGCCCTTCCCATGATCACACGTTCCTGGGACCGGGAAAACCTGTCGGCCCAGATCCGCCATTTCTTTGATGCAGGCCACCTCCGCTGGGAAGCCGCCAATCTCTCCGCACTGGAATTCATTCCCAGTTCCCCCGATCTCGACCTTTCCGCCGATTGGCCCCTGTACACGCTGAACTCCGCCGCCATCTCCGAGTTGTCCGAACGCGGATTCTCCCGCTTCACCTTCTCCCCCGAGGACACCACCGAAAACATTTCCATCCTGGCCAAACGCCATCCCCACCAAGGCGTCTGGATCCTCCACCGCGATCCACCTCTTTTCATATCCGAATCCTGTCCCCACGCCGCGCGCCTCGGCCGCTGTCCCGGACCGACACACTGCGACTTCACCGAGCAGTCGTTCACCTCCAAAGCCGGTGAAGCCGTCAAAACCGTCAACCGCAACTGCCGCTTCTACACTCTTCTGGAAAAACCCATCCACCTTCCCGTCCCTTCCGGACTCCCCCTGATTCCCCGCGCGGATTTCCTCTACCGCACGTGGACTCCCGAGTCTCTCCGCCACGCCTTGACCCGTCTTTTTTAACTGCCTCCGCCCTTGCCAAGCGCGGTCCGACACGTCATTCTGTTGATCCACAACAGGAACGAGGTGAGCCCATGATCAAAAATATCCTCTTTGGCGTCGACGGCTCCTCTTATGGCGAGGTCGCCCGCGACTATGCCATCGACTTGGCCTTGCGCCTCGACGCACGCCTCGAAGCCGTCCACATCGTTGATTCCCGCATGCTCGAACTCCCGCTCGTGGCCCCGCAGGCCGGATGCGTCACCTGGAATCCCAGCGCCTTCAACGGCCTGCAGGAGGCCCTGCGTTCCCGCGGCGAAACCCTTCTGAAAGAAACGGCCGCCCACGGCGAAAAGGCCGGCATCCCCATCGTCACCGCACTGGAATTCGGCCATCCCGCCCAGGTCTTTTTCGAAATCCAGGCCCGCACTGAACTGGTCGTTCTGGGCCGCCAAGGCGAACACTCCAAAAACGCCCCCGATCTCACCGGCTCCACCATGGAACGCTTCATCCGGCGCGCCAGCCGCCCCTGCCTCATCACGCCCGCCGCATTTCAGCCCATCCAAAAAATCCTCGCCTGCGTGGATGGCTCCCCCTCCGCCTCCCGCGCCCTGCACGAAGCCGCCGAACTGGCCAACGCCCTTCACCTCCCGCTCGTCATTCTTTCCGTCGCCGAACGCGAAGGCGACCTGTCGCTGGCTCAAAAAAACGTGACAGAAGCCCACAGCCTGGCCCGGGCCCACAACTGCGCGGCCGCCGCCATCACCGCCATAGGCGCTCCCGCCACCTGCATCCTTGAAAAAGCCGATGAAATCGGATGCAACCTCATCATCCTCGGCTCCCACGGCCACGGCTGGATCTATGACCGCCTCATTGGCAGCGCCGCCGCCCACGTCGTTTCCCGCGGCAAAACCCCCGTCCTGCTCGTCCGCTGACCCTTCCGCCCCCCCCGAACAACTCGCACCCCTCCCTACCCATTTGGGGTCATGTTTTATAAAAATGTATCCCTTTCCCATTTCCAATCAATCCGTTTGGGGTCATGTTTTATAAAACTATATCCCCCACTCCCGTTCCCATCCGCCTGTTATGGGTCATGTTTTATAAAACATGACCCCTTTTGAAACCTATTCCCTTCCGCCCGCAAATACTTCCGAAAAAGGTTTGCCTGCCGCCTCCAGCCGCTATAATGCGCCCAACATTTTCAAAAAGGATTCCCCATGCCCACACCCATCATCGCCATCGCTAATCAAAAGGGCGGCGTCGGCAAGACCACCACCGCCGTCAACCTCGTCGCCTGCCTAGCCGAGCGGCGCAAGAAAGTTCTCCTGATCGACCTGGATCCCCAGGCCAACGCCACCAGCGGCCTCGGCGTCGCCAAAACCGCTGGCGCCAGCATCTACAACATCCTCCTCGGCGACAAGCCCATCACCGACATCATCCAGAAAACCTCCACGGAGCGCATCGATCTCATCGCCTCCGAGGTCGACCTCGCTGGCGCCGAAATCGATGTGGCCCGCGCCGACTACTATCTCCAGCGCCTCACCATGGCAATCGAACCCCTCGCCGCGAAGGAAGTCTACGATTTCATCCTCATCGATTGCCCCCCCTCCCTCGGCATCCTCACCATGAATGCCCTCTGCGCCTCCGACGGCCTTCTCATCCCCATGCAATGCGAATACTACGCCCTCGAAGGCATCAGCGTGATTCTCAATCTCGTCACCAAACTGCACAACTCCGGGGCCGCCCCGCGCCTCGCCGTCGACGGCATCGACAAGACCATGTACCACATGCGCACCAACATAACCCACCAGCTCGGCGGCGAAAACCGCACCCACTTCCCCGACAAAATCTACGAATCCCTCATTCCCCGCTCCGTGCGTCTCGCCGAAGCCCCCTCCCACGGCCTCCCCATCATCGCCTACGACGCCAACTGCACCGGCGCCGCCGCCTACCGCCAGCTCGCCCGCGAATTCCTCAAGCGCCGCAAATCTTCCGACGCCCCCCCCGCTGCCGACGCTTCCGCCGAAGTCGCCCCCTCCTGACCGTTTCCTTGATGATTGGATATTGGACATTGAATATTGGATATTGAATATTCTGTCCTCAACGCCCCCATGTCTTCCTCCCCACAATTCCGTGTCTGCATCCTCGCCTCCGGCAGCAGCGGCAACTGCATCTATGTGGAAAGCCCACAAACGGCCCTCCTCATCGATGCCGGCATTTCCGCGCGCGAAACCCTCCGCCGCATGGAGCTGGCCGCCCTTGATCCCGCCAAGCTTGCCGCCATCTGCATCAGCCACGAACACACCGACCACACCACCGGCGTCGTCCAGCTCCACAAAAAGCTGGGCATGAAACTCTTTGCCAACGGCGCCACCGCCCGCGCCATCCGCGGCGCCGAAACGCTCCCCTGGAACCTCTTCGCCGACGGCAATCCCTTCGCCATCGGCGACATTGAAATCCTCCCCTTCCCCCTCCCCCACGATGCCTACGCTCCCGTCGGGTTCGTCCTCACCTGCGGCACCGCCCGCCTCGGCATCGCCACCGACCTCGGCATGCCCACGCAGCTCGCCCGCGAGCGCCTGCGCGGATGCCATCTCCTCGTCCTCGAAGCCAATCACGATGAACTGCTCGTGAAGAATTCCCACCGCCCCTGGTCCCTCAAGCAGCGCATTCTCGGACGCCAAGGCCACCTCTCCAACGAAACCGCCGCCGCCTTCCTCGCCGAGATCGCGGGCGACACCCTCCAGCAGGTCTTCCTCGCCCACCTCAGCCGCGAATGCAACAACCTCGATCTGGCCCTCCACACCGTCCGCCGCCACCTCGCCACCTCCGGCCTCAGCCACATCCGCGTCCTCCCCACCCACCCCGACCGCCCCTCCGAATTCGCCCACTGCTGAGCCGAGCCAAACTACGAATTGCTCGAATTTCACGAATGAAAACCGAAATCATATTCAAAGAAGAAAGCTACAAAATCATCGGCGCCTGCTTTGAAGTCTATAACCACATGGGCCCCGGTTTTTTGGAAGCCGTCTATCAGGAATGTCTGGCTGTGGAATTGTGGGACCAAGGCATCCCGTTTATTGAACAACCTCACCTGAATCTGAAATACAAAACCAAACCGTTGAAACAAGCCTA
>CAYNHA010000297.1:0-34254 GCA_964397035.1 uncultured Verrucomicrobiota bacterium | reverse complement strand
AGCCCAGCAGGCTGGAGGAAAAGGCGCAGGCAAACAGCATGGCCCACATCTTGGCGAACAGCCCGGGCACCTGCACCAGCGGAAGCGCCACCGCGGTGTACAAAAGGGATTGGAGGGCCGCGACCATGGCCAGGTAGAGCGTCTTGGAATTCACATAGCTCCACCAGCTCAAATGAAGGAACCGCTCCCGGCGCAGGATGCGGCCATCCCGGCAGATTTCCTCCGCGCTGACTGTCAGCCCCAGGAAAAGCGCCACCATGACGCTCATGAAGAAGAATACGTGCAGGTTGCTGTTTTCGTAAAACGAATAGACTCCCCCGAACGACCCGCGGGACACGGCACCGACCAACAACCCCAGAACCAGAGGCTCCAAAATGGCAATGGCCAGATAGGCGGCATTCGCTAGGCGGGCACGGACATCCCGGGCCAGAAACGTCATCCATTGTCCCAGCCGTCCAGGTCGGTGCAGGTTCTTTTCGGGGAAGGCCGTTTGCGCCGGAACAAACTCGCCGCCTTTTCGATGTGCGCCGTATTCCTGGAAAAGCCGATGCCATTCCCGGGGCGAAATCCGCCGCTCGCGGGTGGGACGGCCCTCGTTGTCGACCAGCTTGTCCTCGATGATCTCGAAGAGTTGTTCGGGATTCACCCCGCCGCATCCGGAGCAGATGGCCTCCTCTTCGCCCGGCAGGCCGCCGCGGGAACGGAAATATCCCATCGCCTCCAGCGGCGTTCCGGAATAGATGGGCCACCCGCCCTGGTCCAACACCCACAGCGCATCGAAGGATCGGAAGATTCTGGAGGACGGCTGGTGAATCACCACGAAGACCAATTTGCCGAGAGCCGCCTGCGCCTTGAGCAGGCGCATCACCATGTCGGAATCGGCGGAGGAAAGCCCGGAGGTGGGTTCATCCACGAACAGGATGGTCGGTTCCCGGATCAGTTCCAGTGCGATGTTGAGGCGCTTGCGCTGGCCACCGCTGATGGATTTGTTCAGTGGAGAACCCACTTTCAGATGGGCGACCTCGGACTGGCCCAGATCGGCCAGAAGCCCCTTCACACGCCGGACTCGCTCTTCCTCGGACAAATGCGCGAGGCAGAGCCGGGCGGCGTAATACAAGTTTTCAAACACCGTCAGATCTTCAAACAGCAAATCGTCCTGGGGAACGAAACCCATGACCCCCTCAACATCCTTGGCCTGGGAATACACATCGAGTCCATTGATCCGCAGCTCGCCTGAATCGGGCCGGAGGGTTCCGTTCAGAATCGCCATCAAGGTGGATTTTCCCGCACCGCTCCCGCCCATGATGGCAACCAGTCTTCCGCTTTGTTCGGAAAACGAAAAATCATGAAGTCCGTTTTCGCTTCCGGGAAAGCGGAAATCCAGATGGTTCCCGCAAAACGAAACGGCACCCGTCTCGACCGCGCCTCCACCGAAAGCCCGGGCCACCTGCGCATAGATCAGCTCGTTTCCCCAGGCATCCCGCATCACCTGCCCCGGACGAAGCGGCTGGCATTCGCCCTTCCCCACGGGGCGCCCTTCCACCCGGATGGCATCCCCGTCAACCGGCGACACCAAAAAAAGATCTTCGCCTTCGATCCTCAGGGCAGAAAACCGACTGTGAAACGAATGTAATCCCGTCTCGAAAATACGTCCCGTCGGTGCCACGCCGCCGGGCTCCCGGAGGAAGTCGAAAAGAGCCCCGATGGTGGCGTCGGACATGCCCAGTTCGCCCGCCAGAATCCGGGCCATTTTCCGGGGGAACGCCTGTTCGGGAGAGTTCCGGGCGATCTCCACAAAGCGCAGGGCGGCCGCAAAACGCTCAAAGCCCATCAGCGAGGTTTTCAGGCGCTCGGTGATGGGAACGGCCTGTGCCAGCAGGGTCTCTTCCCCCTCGGCCTGGTGAATCTCCGCCAGCTCATCGAAGAGACCCATGTGCGTTTCGGCATGGGACAACCCCACATGGTTGTTCAGGTAGGTGCGGACGCGACCGCGCGCCTCCTCCCGGTCCGGACCGTCCAGGCGCGAAACCTGCATCGCATACAGATGCAGGATGGCATTGAGCAGGGATTCGGAAATCATTCGCGCTACAATTCAGCAAAGGGCGGAAGGCACCGAGCCCGTCCCGCGCCTATTCTACCGGCGGCGTGAGAATGGAAGCGCGGATGGACGCCACGGTCCGGGCCAGCGGGATCCACTGAGGATTGGCATCCTCATCTGAAATCGTTTGATTGCTTTCGGCAAGGATCAGCCCGTGAATGGCCCGCATGACGGCTAGCTTCTCGGCCACTTCGCCTTCCACGCGGATGGTCTCGTCCATCCGGTTGAACGCCTCGAAGGCATCCAGCAGAAGCTTATAGGTGTCCGTCGTGTCGAGTTGACTGAACCCCATTTCCATCTGCTCGCGGGCCGGCGTGGCCATCAGCGAACTGGTGACGAAATTCATTTCCACATAGAATCCATACAGGCTTTCGATAAGATATTCGGCCGAAGGATTGCTGGAAAGCAGTTCGGGCAGTTCCCGGACATAATCGGAAGAAAGCTGCTCGATCAATTGCTGGACATCCACTTCTTCGGGACGGTCCGCCGCGTTTTTCAGCGTGTGGAGGAAGTAGTTGTTGATGTCGGCATAGGACCTCAATTCCAGCGTATCCTGAATCTGTTCGATGGTGGCCACGCAGTCGGCCACATCCTGCCGCTGCATGAAGGTGGCCGCGTACAGCGCATCGAACAGCTTCACGCCGGCATACATGCGCAGTTGCTCGGGTTCCAGAAGTCCGCTCAAGTGATGGGGAGCGGTCAGCGTCGGCTGATAGGTGACGCCAAATTCCTTCATGAGGCGATACAGATCAAACACATCCTGGATCCGACCCTGCGTGCAAACCGCATTCATTTCCACCGCAATCTGGCCCAGGGTCTTGGCCACTGCCGCGGTGGCCTGCGCGTTTTCGGGAAAAACCTCTTCTCCTTCCGCCTGCGCAAACGCGGAAAGGCCGCACAGTGAAACCAGGGCACCTGCAAGTAGAAACCTCTTCATGTATTCTCCTTATTTGGATCCGGATATTGCCAGTTCAAGGGCCAAACGGAAAGCACGATCGTCGAGGCGCAAAATGCCAAGCCCTCTCATTACCGATTCATACCGCCCGGCCATGAAGGTGGCGGCAAGGAACGCGGCCGGTGCCGCAGAAATCACAGCATGTCTTCGAACACAAGATATTCTGTTTCGTGCATGCCCAGCGTGCGATAGACCTCCTGCGCACGGGTGTTGTCCTTGTGGACATAGAGACGGAATCCGCAGACATTTCCCGCATGGGCAGCCAACTGCTGCACCTTGTCTTCCATGGCGCTGTACACGCCATGGCCGCGATGTTCCGGCTTCACGTACACGCTTTGGATCCACCAGAACATCTTGTTTCGCCAATCGCTCCACTCGTACGTGATCAACAGGCAGCCCGCAACGGCCCCATCCACTTCCGCCACCAGATAGAAACCGCGATCGGGATGCCCCATCAGGGCCACCACGCCCGCAGCCACCGTCTTCTCATCCAGGGCCAACCCTTCCGTTTCCATCGCCATTGCCCGATTGAAGTCCGCGATCCGGACCGACTCGGCCGCTGTTGCATGCCGCACTTTGATTTCGCTCATGTTCTGCCTCCGGTCTTGTTTTCTCAATTTTCCTTTTCCATTGCAAGCCCGGGAACCGCCCTGGGCATCGGATTCCGGCCCTTCTTGCGTGGACCCCACTTCGCCCAGGCCACCACCGCCAGCAGCAGCGCAGCCTGAACATGAATCCGCCAGGGAATGGAACCCTCGCAATGCATGCGGTCCGCCATGGTCTGAAAGCCATCGGGTTGCCAGCCCGGAGGAAGCAGCGATTGAACACCCCAGCCAAAGACAAGGGCGCAGATAATCAGGACTGCGGCATACACGATGGTGGTCCGCAGGCCCATCAGCTTCCATACGGCTAACAAGGTCGAAGCACTGACTCCGGGGCCTCCAATCAGAAACGCCATGACCGCGCCCGGCGAGAGTCCCGCCGCCAGCAATCCCAGGGCGAACGGCACTGCCGCCGTTGAGCAAATATAGACCGGAATGCCAAAAAGCAGCGTCAGCACCATTTGCAGCAACGGGCTCGATATTTTTTCTGCCACATAGTGTTCAGGCACCAGCGTCATGACCGTCGCCGAAACCAAGGCTCCCACGAGAAGTGCCCCTCCCACAGAACGGGGCAGGACCACAAACCCATTGGCGAGGACTTTTTTCCACCACGGCCGATTTTCTGATTCCAGCTCCGGCTCCGGTTGCTCGGCGGAGGAGTCGTCGCCATCCATCCAGTCCACGACAAATCCGCAGGCCACGCCGGACACAAGGGCGGCCAGGGGGCGTAGCAGAGCAAAAAGCCACCCCATCATGCCAAAGGTGACGGCGATGCTGTCCACACCGGTCTGCGGCGTGCTCATCAGAAAAGCCGCCGTCGCACCCTTGCCCGCGCCATGCTTGCGCAAGGACGCACCCAGCGGAATGACCCCGCATGAGCACACCGGCAACGGGACACCCAGCGCAACGGCCTTCAGGACGGCGCCCATGCGACCCCGACCGAAATGTTCCCTCACTACGCGAGCGTTCAGCAACAACGACACCACGCCCGCCATGGCAAAACCGCCCAGAACCCATGGCGACATTTCCCCCAGCACCGTCCAGGTCCGGCTCAGGATCTCCGCGAATACATCTGCCACTCTTTTCATGCGGGAAACCTATCACCGTTTTTCACCCGCTGCCACAAGCCCCTTTCGGGACTGGATTTTGCCAATACCTCCTGCTAGGGTCTCCCGCCATGCACCCGGTTTTGTTCCATATTTTCGGCAAGGAAATCTACAGCTACGGCATCATGGCGGCGGCGGGTTTTCTCTGTTCCATTTTGACGTGGCTCTGGCTTGAACGCCGCCAAGAACGCCCTCCCGGCTTTGCGGCCGATCTGGGATTTTGGCTCATGACCAGCGGCATTGTCGGCTCGCGGCTCGCCTACGTGATCGCCAACTGGTCCCATTATCGGGCGGCCCCACTTGAAATCATCCGCATCGACCAGGGCGGACTGATTTTCTACGGTGGGCTCCTGCTGGCTTCCGCCACGCTGGCGGTCTTTGCGCGCTACCACCGCCTGCCGCTGTGGCATGCCGCCGACTTCGCCATCCCCGGCCTTGCGATTGGGCACGCCTTGGGCCGCGTCGGCTGTTTCCTGAACGGGTGCTGCTACGGTCGGCCGGCCGGCGACCATTTTTGCGGAATTGCGTATCCGCCCATCTGCGAACCCGGAAAACTCTTCGCGGGTATTCCCCTCTACCCCGTGCAGATCATCGAATCCGCCTGCCTGCTTGTCATCTGGCTCATCCTTCTCTACGCCTATCCCCGGCGCAAAAAAGATGGAGACGTGTTCGCCCTCTACCTGATGCTCTATCCCCCCTGCCGTTTTTTCCTCGAATATCTTCGCGGGGACGAACGCCAATCCCTGCTCAGCATCGATGTCGCGCAGGGCACCTCTCTGGCCCTGCTTCTGGCGGGCATTTTGCTCTTCGTCTTCCTGCCTCGCAGGAAGCACGTCCTGCCCGCCCTCCCCCGCTGATTCCGATCAGTGCTGCTGCATCTTGGCGAGGTAGGCGTCCAGCTCCTGGATGTTGGTGAAAATCTTCATGGAGGGGAGCGCCTCGATGATCTCCAGCACTTTCTGGATATGCGCCGGAATATGGACCAAGTAGAGGGAGCCGGAAGTCTTGGCGAGTTCCTTCTTTGTTTTGAAAATGACCCGCACGCCCATGCTGCTGATGAAATCCAGAGCCGCCATGTCGAAGGTAATCACCTTGGCACAGCCCTCCGAGATCAAGTTCAGGATTCGCTTCTCCAAGTCGGCATAGGTGCTGCTGTCCAGAGATCCCGTCAGGGTGACCAAAAAAACGCGCGGCTTGCTCTCCACAACTTTGACTGTCAGTGCCATGATTCCTGCCTTTCTTGAAGGCACCCTTGTAGCACAGGGCACTCTCGGTAGCAAGAAAACGCCGTTTTCACCGGGCGGTCAACCGCCCCTTCCAACGCTCGGCAAGAAAACCAGTCCAAGCCCGATTTCCTTTTGCCCCGGGGAAACGCTTCCGATAGGATTCCCGCACCCATGAAATTCGAACTTCGGACGCATTATCGTACAGAATTCTTGCCGCTCCTTGTTTCCTTCGTGAGCGAAGTGGCCAAAGGCTTTGGCGCCACGCCGAAAGAAATATCCGCTCTCGCCATCGCCTCCGAAGAGGCCGGTCTCCATATCATCGAGCGATATCCACGCGGCGATAGCGACGAGCAGTTCAACGTGGTCTGTGAAAACGCTGCGGATTCCCTGCGCGTAGTGTTCAGCAACATGGGACTCCCCGTCAATCCGCAGGCTCTCCCCAAGTACGAGGTGGATCATCCCGAGGAAACACTGGAAGGCTTGGGTCTTTTCCTGATTGAAAAGCTGGTCGACCATTTTGAGTTCATCAATCGGGGCCGCGAGGGCTGGCAAACGCTTCTCGTCAAAAAAATCCAGCATCTGACAAGCTCCACCACCGTTCCCGAACCGCCCGCCGCCAATGCCTCCCCCACCGGGGAAAAACTCCGTGTGTTGCAGGCCGACGAGTCCCACGTCCCGGGCATTGTCGAACTGGCCTACCGCACCTACGGCTACACGTACAGCAAGGAGCTGTTCTACTTCGCCGATCCGCTTCGCGAAGCCCTTGCCGATGGACGCGTCATTTCCTTCATCGCACTGAATCCGGCCGGAAAGGTCGTCGGGCAAATGGCCATCCTGTATTCCGGCCTGAGCCCGGACGTCGCCGAGATCGGAGCCGTGATGGTGCAACCGGAATACCGCCGGAGCATGGGCCTTCTCCAGCTCATCAAGTCCGTCATCCACCACGTCAAAAACATGCCCGGAGCTCCCCAGATCGGCGAAAGCAATCTGGTGACCACCCACACCCTCTCGCAAAAAGTGTGCAGCGTCTTCAAGTTCAAGCCCATGGCTCTCAAACTCTCCGTGCATGACCGCGCCAACTTCCTCAAACTGGCGGAAGACGACGGTCAACGGGAAAGCCTGCTCCACGCCATCGTCCTCACCCGGCCTTCAAAACCCGTCCCTCTCTTTGTTCCATCGCGTCATGCCGAAATCACGCAACGCCTGTTTCATCAGGCGGACATTCCGCTGGAAATTCCGGCGGCCGTCCCTTCGCTTCCCGGGCACACCGTTCTGGAAACCGAGGTTCATGCCGAATCCGCCCTGGCGATTCTGTCCGTTCGCGAGCCCGGCCTGGACTTCGCCACCGTCCTTCGGAAACGCCTGTTCGACCTGGAATGCGATGGCATGAAAACGGTCTTTGTCCGTTTTCCGGGATGGCTCCCCCCGCCCGGCACGCTGGAAGACGAGGCCCGTCCCTTGCGGATATTCTTCAGCGGCTGGGTCGCGGAAGCCCCCGACCGCTGGTGGCTCCTCTATACCCGTTTCAACGCGCAGCGCTTCGACTTCAACCGGATTCAGTTGTGCGATCCCCTTGCCCTGGAATTGCGAACCTACGTGGAAACTTGTTTCAAGGAGTCTGTACTATGATGGAAAAGCCGGCCCTGCATGGTTGGGTGTTGTATTCGGGCGGCGAAATCAAGGAGTTATCACGCTCCTTCGAAGAAGCCCGCGCGGCGGGAGTCCACCTGGAAGTGGTTTCTCCGGATGATGTCGATCTGGTCCTGAACGCCCAGGAACCCACGAAAGTGTTTGTAAAGGGCATCGAGGCCCCCTTGCCCCAGTTCGCCATCGCCGCCATGGTCGGCGAGGTGGATGACTACAACCTCGCCCTGCTGCAGCAGCTTGAAACGCAAGGCGTCTTGTGCGTCAACCGGGCCGAGACCCTCAAGCGGACCCGGGACAAGCTGCTGACGCTTCAGCTCCTGGCGGCCCAGGGAATCCCGGTTCCCAAGACCATCCTCGTCCGGCCCAATACGTCGGCCGCCTTCTTGCGGGAGCAATTGGGACTGCCCATGGTCATCAAGATCATCGATGGATCCAAGGGCCATGGCGTGTCGCTCGTGCATTCGGAAAAGGAAGTCGAGACCCTGCTGGAAATGCTGGAAGCGGCCCGGGCCGCCTCCGGAATCCTGGCCCAGGAATTCATCGCCGACAGCCGCGGCCGCGATCTGCGGGTATTGGTCATCGATGGCAAGCCGCAGGTGTGCATGCTGCGGCAGAACCGTTCGGCCGAGGGGTTCAAGTCGAACATTTCCGCAGGCGGAAGCGCAACCGAATATCCCATGAGCGACGCCATCCGGGAACTGTCGGAACGCATCATCTCCATCATCGGCCTGAACATCGGCGGAATCGACCTGCTGTTCAAGGGCGGCGGATTCGTGGTCGGCGAAACCAATTCCATTCCCGGTTTTCAGGGCATTGAATCCTGCACGTCGCTCAATGTGCCGGTGGCCGTGATCAAAAGCATCGGGGCACAGCTCAAGGCCCGCGCCGCCGCCAAAATGAAAGCCCTGGCGGAAAGCATCCAAACGCTGGAGGAACTGCGGAGCAAAAACGAAATCGAACTCGTGCAGTTGTTCATGGGAGCTTGCTCATCGCCGGAAAGAATCCAACAAACCGTCCTGCTGGATATTGTCCGCCGCAATGCACAGACCGAATTCGGGAAAAAACACGGGTTCGACACCATCCGCTCCCTGGATGATTTTCGGCGGCAAGTGCCCGTTGCCGAATGGGAGACCTTTGAACCCTATGCCAAGCGCATGGAAGAGGGCGAAAAGGATTTGTTGTTCGCAGGTTCCCCCACCCACTTCGTGGCCACCAGCGGAACCACCGGCAGCAGCAAGCTGCTGCCGGAAAGCAAGGAAGGCAGCCTGGCCAAATCCGTCGTGAGCCGCGTGCGCATCGCCATGCTGGCCAGGATGGCTCCCGAGTTGGCCACGGGCTTCTTCATCCCTCTTTCCAACGTCGCGTCCATCGGCAAAACGTCGGGAGGAATTCCTTTCGGATTCGCATCAGGTCTGGCGCTGGCCGGCACTTCGCCGGAAATGCTCCGTCACATGGCCTTTCCTCCGGATATCCTGAAGGCCACCGATGCCGAAACCCTGAACTACTTGACGATGCGCTACTCCGTGGAACAGCCCCTTGTGCGGTTGCTGGTGGGCAACAATCCCGGCCGCATGACGGCCCTGTTCGAATTGGCGGATCGCCGCCGGGATTCACTCATCGACGACATCGAGCATGGCACCCTCTCGGCAGACTTGAAACTGGAACCCGGGCTCCGGCAGACGCTCGAAAAAGGACTGATGCCGAACCCGGAACGTGCGCATGTTCTTCGCCAAATGGTGGCCTCACGCGGCCGCCTCGAACCCCGCGATTTCTGGCCCGGGCTCAAACTGATCTCCTGCTGGCTGGGCGGGACCATCGGCCGCTACCTCGATGGCCTCAAACCGTGGCTGCCGGAAACCGTTGGCTTCGTGGATTGCGGATATGGAGCCAGCGAGGGCAAGTTCAACGTACCCATGAAGCCGGGCGTCTCGGCAGGCCCCCTCGGCATCTTCAGTTATTTTTACGAGTTCAAGCCCCTGTCCGGCGGCGAGCCGTTGCTGGCGCATGAACTGAAAGACGGCGAAGAGTACGCCATTCTGGTCACGACGTACTCGGGCCTGTATCGCTATGACTTGCACGACATCATTCGGGTTCAAGGCTTCACCGGAAAAACCCCGAATATTCAATTCGTCAATAAATCCAGGGAAATCGCGAATCTGGCCGCCGAAAAACTCTCCGGCTCTTTCATCGCGGACATCATCCGGGAAACGCTCGCGGCGGAACATCTGCCGTGGAAGCATTTCGCGATGGTTGCCGACAGCCAGGAACACCGCTACGTTTTCTGCATCGAGCCGGAAGGAGGTCAAGCTCCCGGTCCCGCATGGTTGCATGCCGTGGATCAGGCTCTCATGAACCAAGCGCTGCCCTACAAGATCCTGCGGGGGCAACACATGATTCTGGATCCGCGGCTGCTGGTGATGAAACGCGGCTGGCTGGATCATTTGTACGCGTCTCGCGTTCGGCCCGGCACAACCACAAGCCAAATCAAGCTCCCCGTTGTGACAGAAGCTCTCCCGCCGCCGGAATGGATCGACCACATCGTGGAGATGGACGCCGAGGTTCATGCTCCATGACACAGCCCCCTTCCCCTTTGGATTCGTTCCATTCGATCGATGATTGGCGTGAAAAAACAGAGATCGAGTGCCTCCGGTGTTTCATGGGGATGTGCGCGGCCACCGAGATGATCCAGCAAACCGTGCTGCTGGACATCGTCCGGCGCAACGCTCAAACCGAGTATGGCAGGCAGCACGGATTCGAATCCATTCGCTCCGTGGCGGATTTCAGAAAACAGGTCCCCCTCAGCGATTGGACGTCTTTCGAACCCTATGCCAAGCGGATGGAAACCGGCGAAAACGAATTGCTCTTTTCCGGCCCGCCCACCCACTTCATCGCCACAAGCGGAACCACCGGCGCCACCAAGCTGATTCCCGAAAGCGCGGAGGGCCATGCGGTGAAATCCATCGTTAGCCGCATGCGCACGGCCCTGCTCGTGAAAATGGCTCCCGAAATCATGAATGGATTTTTCATCCCGCTGGTCAGCGTGGCCTCCATGGGAAAAACGGCCTGCGGCATTCCCATCGGCTATGCCTCCGGACTGACCCTTTCCGACAGTTCTCCGGAAATCCTGAAACGCATGGCGTTCCCTCCAGCCGTCATGAAAGCCACCGATCCGGACACGTTGAATTATCTGATCATGCGCTTTTCCGTAGCCCAGCCGCAGGTGCGGATGCTGGTGGGCAACAACCCCGGACGAATGACCGCCTTGATCGAAACGGCCAACCAGCGCCGGGACGCGCTCATCAACGACATCGAACGCGGCACCCTCTCTCCGGAACTGGTGCTGGCGGAAGGATTGCTCCGCACGCTGGAAAAAGATCTGGCTCCCGATCCGGACCGGGCCCAAACCCTTCGGCAGATGGTCGCCGCGCGCGGACGTCTCGAACCCGGTGACTATTGGCCCGGCCTCAACATGATGGCCTGTTGGCTGGGTGGCACCATTGGCCGCTATTTGGATGGGCTCAAACCGTGGCTTCCCGACAACATGCTCTTTGCCGATGTGGGATATGGCGCCAGCGAGGGCAAAATCAACCTCCCCATGAAACCGGGAACGGCCGCAGGGCCGCTGGCCACCTTTGGCTACTTTTTCGAGTTCAGGCCCACGGAAGGCGGAGAACCCCTCATGGCCCACGAGTTGAAAGAGGGCGAGGAATACGGCCTGATCCTCACGAATTACTCCGGTTTGTATCGCTATGACCTTCACGATGTCGTAAGGGTTTCCGGCTTCACCGGAAACAACCCGAACATCGCGTTCATCAGCAAGACCCAGGACATCGCCAACCTTTCGGGCGAAAAAGTCACCGGAACGTTCCTTGCCAACGTCCTTCAGCAAACCCTCGCCCTCCGCAACCTTCGATGGCGGCATTTTTGCGTGGTGGCCAATCCCCACCTGCACCGCTACGAATTCTGCGTGGAGCCGGAGGGGCCGGACGGCCCCGATGACGCGTGGAGGCAGGAAGTGGATCAGCAGTTGATTCAAACGCATCCACTTTACGGCTTGTACCGCAAACGGAACCTGCTCCAGCCGCCCAGTCTCATTTTGATGAAGCAAGGCTGGCAGGATCGCCTCTATGCGGCGAGGATTCGCCCCGGCGTCACCACCGCCCAGATCAAACTTCCCGTGGTCTGCGCACAACTTCCCCTGCCGGAATTTGCCGGGCAAACCATCGGAAATTGAGTCCATGGTTCAGCCCCAACCCTCCCCTTCCATGGCGCCCCGCTCCGTTCTGGCCCTCGGCGGCTACTTGGTTTTGATCACGGCCCTGGTCCGTCTGGGAACCAGCCTCTACTTGCCGGCCCTGCCTCGGATGGGCTTGGAGATGCAGCTTTCGGCTCCTCTTCTCTCTTCCACCATGACCGCCTATCTGGCCGCGTTTGCAGGAGCCTCCATATTTCTGGGCCCCGTGTCCGACCGCTGGGGCCGTCAAATCCTCATCCGAGGCGGCATCGCCGTCTTCCTGCTGGGCTCCGTGTTCTGCGCGGTGGCCAACGGCATCGCCTACTTGCTGGCCGGCCGCGTCTGCCAAGCCATTGGCGGCGCCGCCGTGCAGGTGGCCGCACGCGCCATGAGCCGGGATGCGTTCGATGATCACCAGATGATCCGGGTCGTGGGTTGGATCGGCGTCATCACCGGCCTGGTCCCCATCCTGGCGCCTGTGCTGGGCGGGTTCATTACCCAGGGGTGGGGTTGGCGTGCCAACTTCTATCTGCTCATTGGAGCAACGCTGCTGGTGGGAGTGGGCACGCACAAATTTTCCGCCGAAACCCTGTCGCACGGCAACCGCCCCTCCCTCGGCATTGCCCAAACCCTGCGTGCCTATGCCGCCATGCTGGGGGCCGCCAGCTTCCTGGTTCCGCTTCTCCCCGTGATGCTCTGCTTTGCGGCCCAAGGGGCCTATCTGGTGGGCTCTCCGTTCATTTTCATTCATCTGCTTGGCCTATCGCCGGCCGTTTTCGGTGCCACCAGCCTGTTGCCGGTTGCTTCTTTGCTGACCGGCCGCTTTCTATGCCTGGCCATTCTGAAAAGGCGGGGGGATTTTCCGGCCTTTGTCACCGGCGGGCTTCTGGCTTTTCTGGGAGGCATTCTGTTCTGGCTGGAAAATAGATTAGGCTGGAATTCCGCCGTGCCTCTCCTGATCGCCTGTTCCGTTTTTTGCCTCGGCTTCGGCGCGGTTCTGCCCATCGGGATGAAGGCCGGTCTTTCCGCGTTTCCCCGATATGTGGGAACTTCCTCGGCCTTGTTCGGCTGCCTCACGCTGGGAGCCACGGCGGTTGGAAGCAGTGCGGTCGGCCATTGGCTCCAACAAACCGAGAGGGATATCACCACCCTGGCGACCTTCACCCTGCTCTGCGGCGGACTGGCCTTTTCCACCAGCCTTCTCTACCGGCGATCGCAAAGCAAACGGACCTAAACCACCGCCCCTTTCTGCTTCAGGCGGAAAATACCTTCGCAAACCAGCTCAAATCCGGCCAAAGAGAAGCGCCGTGAAAAGGATCGAATCTTGGCCTGCACGCGAGGAGAGGAATCCGGCTGCCAGCCGGGCGTTGAAATTTCCACCATGCCGTCCCCGACACATTCCACCAAAGCCGATTCCGCCCCCGCCAAGGCCAGCCATTCCAAAAACTGGATCATCGTGTCGCCAAAGCGAACCACCGCGACTTGCCGCATTTGCGAACCCGACGTCATCCCGAAACGCACCGGGATCCGCTGGGCCATTGGAGGATGTCCGATGCGACGGACCAGCTCCGCCAAGAACAAATCTTCCCGGTCTGAGCTCTCGACAATCGACGAGTCCAGATGGGGACTGGCTCGCCAAGCCTGCTCCGCATCCGCCAGCAAGTCGCCCATTTCAACGGGAACAAACTCCTCCAGATTACGGGTCCCTTGGGCGATTCCCATGAAATCCATCAGCAAACGGTTCCCGCGGTTGATCAGCGAGGACGGCAATATCGCGCCCAGGGCGTCCGGGTCAAAGCCCTGCCGTAGCTTTTCGACCAGTCCCGTCGCCTCGACCGCAAACGACACCTGCAGCACGTTTCCGGCGGAAAGCGAACGGCACAATTCCCGGAAACTGTGCAGCAGGGCATCGATCGCATCCATGTCCATCGCCTCCCGGCAACGCCGGGCGGCCCCCTCTTCTTCGAGCATCTCCAACCGATCCGCCACATAGAGAAGCCGGCCCGCGATGGCAGAAAAAACCTCTTCCGCCTCGTCGATCAATTCCAAGGCCATGTCCACGGCTTGGAACAGCCGCTGCGAGCTCATGGCCTCCACATGGTCGTAGTGGGAAGCCTTGTCGCGCTGGCGCCGGAGCAGTCCCAGCGTTTTTTCCGCCGGCAGCGGATTGCCATGCCCCGGGCAACACCAGGAGATGCCACCCGCTTCCAAAAGGCGGATCATCCCGTCGATCGACTGCTTCAGTTGCCGATTGTCCCATCCGCAAATTCCCGCCACCAAGGGACGGTGCGCCAGCAGCAAATCGCCAATGAACAGGATTTCGCCCATCCGGTAGCAAATGCTGTCGGGGCTATGCCCCGGACACGCCACGACTTCGATCTGTCCTCCCCCCAATTCAAGGAGTTGCCGAACCACTCCCCCGGCCTCCACGGATTCCGTGCGGATCTGCACATGGAATCCATCCGCAAGAGGAATGCGCCGCGGACTTCTCCCGCGCAGATCTTCTTCCGTCAACAGCGGAATCTGGGCCTGCACGGATTTCAACTTCACGCCATACAATTCCGCAGCCGTTTTTTGGTCGTCCGCCTCCGCCAGCGCCTTGGCCCCTTCTTCGTGGGACGCCAGCCAGGCGGGACATGCGGGATTGTTCAAGTAGGCCCACACTTCATGACTGTGATCAAAATGGCAGTGGGTCAAAAAAATGGCCAACGGCAATACCTTCTCCCCCATCCGATCCGTCATGATCTTTTGCAGGTCAAGGGTCTGCTGAGGAAGAGCACCCGAATCGATCATCACCATCGCATCCGGGAAATGAATCAAATAGGAGTTGCAGGAGAGCACATCCGGCCTGCGAATATAGGGATACACAAACGCCTGCGGCATCCCCGGCACAACCTGCCATTTCCGTTGTTCCATAACCGACTGTTCTTTCACCGATATTGAACGCGAATCAATTCCGCCACGGCTTCGTCCAGCAGCTCGCGGCGGCGCACGCGATCGAACGCGGCCAAGAGGTCCGGCACCCGGACGCGGTTCATTTCCTCGTCCTCCACCTGCCGCACGATTTGGCCCTTGTGCATCATGACGATGCAGTCGGGCAAATCCACGGCCTGCTGCATGGAATGCGTCACCATCAAGGCCGTAAGCTTGTCGCGGTGAATGATCTCCCTCGTCAGCTCCGCCACTTGTGCCGCGCTCTTGGGGTCCAGCGCCGCGGTGTGCTCATCCAGCAACAGTAATTTCGGTTTCAACCACGTGGCCATCAGGAGCGTCAAAGCTTGGCGCTGCCCGCCCGAAAGCGTACCCATGGGATTGTCGAGACGGTCTTCAAGGCCCATGCCCAACGTCCGCACGCGATCGGCCATCTGCTCGCGGCTTTTCCGGGAGAGCGCCCCGCCCAGCCCCCGCATCATTCCTCGGCGCATCGCCAGAGCCAGATTTTCGGCAATCGTCATTTGCGCCGCCGTGCCGGCAAATGGATTCTGGAAAACTCGGCCCATCCATTGGGCGCGCCGGTATTCGGGCCATCGCGTAATGTCGTGCCCGTCGATCTCCACCGACCCTTCATCCAATTCAAAGGTGCCGGCAATGGCATTCAGCAAGGTGCTCTTGCCGGAACCGTTGGTGCCGATGATGGCGACGAACCGTCCATCCGGAATATCCAAATCCACCCCGCGCAGCGCCCGGACTTCGTTGGGCGTTCCCGAAAAAAAGGTTTTGCCAACATGGCGCAGCTTGATCATGGACGGACCGCCTTTCCGGCGGCCGTGGCGGGCCCGGACGGTTTCCACTTTTCGAACAGTCGCTTGATTTGATCCGGAAAAACCAGCGCCGCAAACACGAAGAGCGCCGTCACCAGTTTCAGATCATTCGGATTGAGCCCCCAGCGCAAGGCAATCGCAATCAGCAGGCGGAACAGGATGGTCCCCATGATCGTTCCGCACAACGCCATGCCGGGTGACAGCTTGCCCACCAGGGCTTCGCCAATGATGATGCTGGCCAGCCCCCAGACAATCATGCCGATGCCCATCTGCACATCGGCAAAACCCTGGTATTGCGCCAGCAACGCCCCAGACAGGCCCACCAATCCGTTGGCGCAAAATAGACCGAACACCTGCATGGACCGGTTGTTGACGCCTTGGGCGCGGATCAGTTGCGGATTTTCGCCGGTGGCCCGCAAGGCGGTCCCCAGATGCGTGACCAAAAACCACTTCAGCAGAATCGCGACCCCGACGGTGAGAACGGCCACCGTCAACAGCATCCCCACCTCGCTCGAGGGAACACGCCATCCGAAAAGCAAAACGGATTCATCACCGGCCCACTGCGTCAACCACCGGGTCGCCGGATCCGCCAGATTGCGCGTGTTCAGCAACGGCAGATTGCTGCGCCCCATCACGCGAAGGTTGATGGAATAGAGCGCCGTCATGACCAGGATGCCCGATAGCAGTTCCTGGATCTTGAATCTCGTATGCAGCAGTCCCGTCACATAGCCCGCCAGCCCTCCCGCCAGCGTGGCGGCCAGCGTGGCCATCCACGGCGACCACCCGTTGATCAGGAGAACCGCCACCACGGCCGCGCCCAGCGTGATGGTGCCATCCACGGTGATGTCGGTGAATCGCAGGACGCGGAAGCTGATCCAAACCCCGATGGACAGCAGGGCCAGGATGAAGCCGATGGTGAACGCACCCACAACCAATGTCATGACCCCGCCTCCTGCCCGCCGTGCAGGGCCGCGCACCAGCAGGCACCCCGGATGAACATACTCTGCCCCAGCCCCGTCAGCGGCCGGTCATCTTCCACCAGATGAAGCAAATCCACCGGATCGTGGGCATCGAACAACGCCTTCACCTGCTCGTTCAGCGAAATCACTCCATCCGGCAACGGCAGGAATGGAAACGCCGCGGCATGGGAATGGGCAAAGAGACCCGGCTGAGAAGGCACGGCGGAAAGCAGCGGCTCCAGAAGCGAAGGGGCCGTGCCGCGGGAGACAAATGAAACCAGCAGTACGCTCTTTCCGGCATGCACCCGCTCACCGCAGAAATTCATCCAGTTTCGAATTTCGGGAAAGGCCCCCGGCTGGCTTGCGGAATCCACCATTCCGGGCGAACGCGACAGGGCCATGCCCACCAGACCATCCGTTTCGGCCAGCACCACCATGACCGCGGAATCCGCCCCGCAAGCCTGCAGGGCGCTCCCCGCCAAGTCGGAAAAGGCCACCCTCCCCTCTTCGGTTTCCGGCTGAAAACGAAGCAAGGAGCTAAACGTTCCTTCGGCCACCAAGGCTTGGATGGTGTTCACTTCGGGCACGAACTCGCCCGCCTGGGTCACGAAATCGGGCAGGTGCTGTTCGCTATCTGCCGGCTGCAGCGTCACGCAACCCGCTGCCGCCATGAATTCCCCCAACCGCCCGCGGACATCCTTCACGTCCTGGCCGGCGGCGCCAATCCCCAGCCCCACCGACTGGACGGGAAAACGGACGCGGCAAACATCGCTGTCTTCCACCGTCTCCCATGGCTTCCATCGGGCCGGAACGCTCCAGCGCATCCCGGCATGGTTAAGCGGATACACCTCCACCGCCATGCCTTCGATGCAGACCGACGGCAGCGACGCCCCCGCCATTTCCTTGCCCGGCGCATGAATCGCCGCGATCTGGTCGTCGCCGGCCATCAGCGACTCCAGCCCCGACATGCGCAACGTGTGGTCCACGAATTCCGAAGGATGGATAACGAAGAATTCGCCATGTACCGCCGCCACTTCCCGGTGCAGCTGAATCAGGGCCCGGATTCCGGCAGAACTCAAATAGACCACTCCGGCGGCATCCACCCATACGCCATGGCGCCCGCCCCGCAGTTCATCCTGCACGCGTTTGACAAGCGTATCGGCCCACACCACGTCCAACCGCCCTTCCACATGCAGGACAACGTGTTTTCCTATGTGTTCGGTTTCAATCTTCATGGTATTCCACCATCCGCGCCTTGAATTCCTCCGGTAGAACCAGGCCAAAACCCTGCATGAGCTTCGGATTCACCATCAAGTTTTCCGTTGGAGTATTGGCGAACGGAATGTCCGCCGGACTGGCCCCTTGCAGCACCCGGATGGCCACGCGGGCCGCCTCCAAACCCGTGTCATAGAAGTCGCACGCCAACGCAAGAGTCGCGCCCTCGCGAACACCGCTCGTGTCAAAGCAGAAAAAGGGTATCTTCGCCTCATTCGCCCGCTTGATGATCTGGCCATATCCCGGACGGGTCGCATTGTCCGAAATCTGCGCAATGAGCTGGATGTCGGAGCGCAGCAGCGCCGTCGTGCCTTCCGAAACCTCCGCGCTTGTGGCCACCGGCACCGCCACCAGTTGGAGCCCTTCCGCCTCCAGGGCCTCGGCAAACCACCGCCGATACAACTCGCTGTTGTCCTCCGCCGGAACAAACAGGGTACCGATTTTCCGGGCGCCGGGCAGGGTGGCGCGGATCAGGCGGACCATGCCCTCGAACGGCGACTTCGTGGTGATCCCCGTCACATTCGGCAAATGGTTGGAGACCGAGGCCCCAGCGCCCGACCGCACCCCATCGCCCACGCTGGCAAAGACAATGGGAAATGCGCTGGCCTGCCGCAAGGCCGCCTGCAACGAGGGCGTGGAAATCGGCATGATCAAATCCGGGTGCTCGCCCACCACGGCCGTCAGAATGCTGTTCAGCGTCGACATGTCGCCCTGCGCATTCAGAATACGCATATTGAACTCTCGCCCCTCCTGCCAACCCGCCGCGTGGAATCCATCCAGAATGCCCCGGGTGGTATCTTCGGAAAACACCGCGTCGTTGTAGCGCACGATCCGGATTTCGACAGGGCGTTTCGGTTCCACCACGGGCGGAGCACTGACCTTGGCCTTGGGCGCCAACACAAGCTGGACTTCCGCCGTTTGAAGGGGAATCTCCCGGCACGGTACGCCGGCCAGCACTTTGGCGGCCATCCGCCCCGACTGCGCGGCCCAAGCCCCGTAGTCCTCGCCAATGGCCCCGGTGGCTCCCTCCTCCATCAGGTTGATGTCGGTGACATAGATGGGAATGCCTGCCGCCGACATGTTTTTCTGGATGACGGAAAACCCCGTGCACACCAGATTGTCCGCCGACAGCAAGAGCGCACCGACGCCCTGCTGGATCAGCGACTGAACGGCCACGGACAGCTCCGACAAGGCCGACGCCGTGGCCTCGACCAGCTTCACGTTCTTCTTCGCGCAGGCCCCTCGGAGTTTCACCACCGACAGCACCGCATTGGGCTGGGATGGATCATACACAATTCCCACTTTCGCCAGGCCCGGATGCCGTTCCACCGCCATGTCCAGCAATCGGTCCACGGGCGGATCGTCATGGACTCCGGTCAGGTTTCCGGGCACCGTTTGGCGGGTGAACGTCCCCAATGCAATGGGATCGCTGGCAATGGTGAACACGATTGGAATCTCCTGCTCCCGTTTCGCGGCCGCCAGCATGGCCGGAGTGGTCAGCGTCAGCAAAATGTCCGGCGAAATGTTTTTCGCCGCATCCAGGATCGTTGGCAGTTGCGAAATTTCGCCCTGAGCATTGTATCGGTGCAGCGTGTAATCGGTCCCTTCCACCAAGCCCGCCTCGCGCAGTCCGCGCACAAATCCCGCCTCGCCCAGATCCAGCACCCGGCTTTGCACCAGATTGATCATGGCCACTCGCAACGTACGTTCCTTCAACTGCCCCATATGGTGAAAAATGTCGGTTTCCTTCAAAAACTCCACGGGGAATTCCACTCCCAACGGCTTGGCCGCGGCGACATCCACGGCTGTTTCCGTTTCCACGCTGGGTGCAAAGGGAATGTCCGCCGGATCTTCCCCGAGAAGCACACGCGCCGCCAGTTGCCCCGTGTGGCGCCCCTCGAGCTGCGGACTGCCACCGATGCTGAAAAGCGCCCCGCTCCCCATCAGGCTGTTGTCGTCCGCAATCAACGGCACCTTCGCCTTTCGGCAGGCATCCGCCACCGAGGAAAACGCACTCACCACCGTGTTTTCCCCGATGGCAAAAACCGCGTCGGGCTCCGCCTGCAGCAGGGAGGCCATCGCTTCCACGATTTCGCTGGAGGTCGACAGGGTCCGCTCCACCAGCGTCCACCCATATTTCGTGCATTGTTCCCGAATGGCTGCCACTTCCACCTGCGAACTGGAATGGGCCGGATTGTACACCACCCCCAGTTTGCGCAGGTTCGGGAACAACCGGTTCATCCACACAAACGCCTCCGGCGAAGGGGCCGACCACACCGCGCCCGTCACATGCGGAAGATGCTGCTCAAAACTCTCCCCCGCACCCGACTCCAACGGCGCCGAAACCACGCCGAACACAACGGGGATGTTTTTCGTCCCCGCCAGCACCCCCGCCAGGCAAGGCGTGGAAAGGGGAATCAGCAAGTCGGGCTTGCTGTTCTCCAGTTGCTGAACCGCCTGCCGCAAAATGCCCACATCGTTGTTGGCATGCACGGACTGGAGGATCAAGTTGTCCCCCTCCACGAAACCGGCTTCAGCCAGTCCTTCCTTCACGCCGGCCGTGGCCATTTCAAAGACGGGATTGGGTCCGAAGCAGACCACCCCCACCCGATACGTACGCCCCGGCTCCGGCGCGCGCGCCACGGATCCGGCCTTCCTCGCCGAATCCGCTGCGCGTTTTCTCAGCTCGTCGGAAACCGTCCATCCCTGAAGCGTCGACGCCAGCGGCTCGTTCAGCGCCAGCACCTCGGGCACCAGATTGGCGACGCCAAACGAGGACGGGCTGGCCCCGCGCAGAATCTGTCCGCCCATGTCGCCCACCGCCACCCCCACCTGCTGGTACGAGGCTCCCAGCCCGAACAGCGCGCCACGGGCCGCATCGTTGGGATCGTTGCTGAACACCGGAAGCCCCGCCTCCTTGGCCACGGCGATAATGCTGTGAATCGCCGCATTCGCCACCGTGTCGCCGCCCACCCAAATGGCCTGCACGTTCCGCCCCAGAACCGACCGCACACCCTCCGGCACCTCCGAGCTGTTGGAGCAATTCGCCTCCACCAGCTCGATGCCCAGCTCGTTGCAGGCGATCCGCGCCTTGCGGACGCACGCTTCGGAATTGTCCTCCGAAGGATTCCACACCACGCCCACCCGCTGGAGACCGGGGTTCAGCTGCCGTGCGATGCGAAACGCCGCCTCCACCGGCTGGAACGTGCCCACGCCCGCCATGTACGGTGGATGCTGGTCGGGCGCGGGCCCCGTGATGCCCACGCCCGCGTTGTAGGGATCCGTCACCGCGCCAAACACATGGAGGACCCGCCGGTCCCGGTTCGCCGCCGCCACGGACTGCAAGGCCATCGTGCTCGCCGTCAGCACCAGGTCGAAACCGCCGCTCGTCATTTCCTTCGCCATCATGTTGGCGGTGGCGATGTCCCCGGCGGCATTGTAGAAACGGATGCGGGCCGTCTTGCCGTCTTCAAATCCCTGCTGCTTCAATCCCGCCAGAATCCCGGCCACGGTCCGGTCGAGCAAATCCGTCGACACCCACTGCATGACGGCCAGGCGCGGCAGCTTTTTGTTTTCAACAGGCGGGACCGCCGCCTGACGCCGATCGAGATCCGAAACCAGCAGCAACGCCGAGGCCAGCGTAATCAGCGCCAGCCCCAGCCAGATGTTTTTCAGGAGGCCGAGCATGGCGCCTCCCACAGTTTTCCACACTGTGGAAAACTTTTTTCCACACTGTGGAAAACTGTTTTGCGGTGCGGGTTCGTCCTCATCCTGCCGCCCCTACTTCTCGGCTTTTTCCAAATCTTTCTTCGCGTCGCGCGTGAAAGAGGCGGTGAGATAATCGAGCGTCTTGGGCAACGTCAGTTCCATGCTGAAGAACATTTGCAGGTGGATGTCGAGACGCTCCGGCTCGCAGGTCAGCAGATGGCCGCCGGCCGAAAAGGTTTTGTCGATGAAATGAAAGTGGTAGCCCGGCACATTGACGGAGGGCACAAAGGACGGCGTATAAAAACCAACCAAATGCCCTTCCACATCTTGAAAGTGCCGCAACTTTTGATGATCGGTGGCTTCGGAAAGCGGATGGTAGTTTTCGGTGCGCGGCACGGAACGCGTCTTGACGGCCCGGAAGCGACCCTCCATGTGGATTGCATAAAACATGTTGTCGGACGGGAGCATGTTTTTCAACTGCGCCGTGAATTCTTCATAGGAACACGGCTTTGCAATTTCGTCCGTAAGCATGGGGTGGAACGGACACACCGTCGAAAACGGCGTCTTCATGTCGTCCGAGACCCGGCGGGCATTGCCATCCAAATCCAGTTGGAAATACTGCCCCCCGAACGCCACCAGTTCGCCATCCAGGTTGTTGAAGGTGCCAATGCCGAAATCCCCTTTTTCCTTCAGCGTCCGGATGGTGATGTCGTCGCGGTAAAAGCCCTCCAGCAGGGCGTTGATGGGACTGCTCATGTACAGCATGGGATGCATCGGCGGCTCCGGATGGTTCATAGGATGAATTGCCGGGCATGATGACGTGCCCCATGGATCGTGTCAACGGTGCATCCTGCGGATATCATCCGCGTTCGAAAAAGGGCGGATCGGCAAAATACCGGGCTTGCGAGACCGCAGCGCCGACAAGGCCGAAATTGAGCGAGGGTCCATGCCGGTCGAAGCCCCCCTCCCCGATGGATTTCTCCATGTGGCGGCACAACTCTGCGCTGGCCTCGACACCCTGCCGGAACAGTTCGTCGACGGTAGCCTTGTGCACCGTTCCCGACACGGGATTCCGGAACTCGAACGGCCGCTTCAACCGTTCCCATTGAATCGCCGTCGGGTTCCGATAAAAGAGCGCTGTCAGTTCTCGCAGTTTCGTCGACAGCAACGGTTCAGCCACGCCGGCCAAACCGCTGGCCAACGGCTGAACAAATAGGTTTTGAGCTTTCAAAAAGGAAACATTGGCCGCCTTCAAAATGGCAACCACGTTCGGAGTTTCCTGGTGCCGCGCCGCCCAGTCCAGCAAGGCTGAAACCGGCGTCTCCACCTGATTCCAAATTCCGCGGGCACGATATTCGCGCGCCTTTTGCAGACTCCCGCACAACACCACATCCAGCAGCCCTTCCAATCGCCGATGGTTGCGAACGGCCACGGTTCGTCGCGACGGGGTCGGATCATAATAGTTCCCCGTCTCATAATACACCCAAGGATGAAAATGGGCATCGAGGCACAGGTGACTGGCCACGCCCACCAAAAACGCCCGGTGGGTCGGCGCATCCTCCTCGCGGAGCGACCACAACAACGCCCGGAGCAAGTCGTAGGTGTCTTCGCCTTTTTCACCGTGATAGCGATTTCCCAGCAAGGCGGCCTCGCGCGCCAAGGAA
Source organism: uncultured Verrucomicrobiota bacterium (assembly GCA_964397035.1). Taxonomy (GTDB): domain Bacteria; phylum Verrucomicrobiota; class Kiritimatiellia; order CAIQIC01; family Lenti-01; genus Lenti-01. The sequence goes on along the minus strand of CAYNHA010000297.1, from coordinate 11,019 downwards.
TCCGACCCCGCCAGATAGTACGGCAGATCGGGAAAAACAGCGCCCAGTTGAAGGGCATGGGGACAACGCGCTGCGGCCTCTCCGAAACCGCTCCCTTCCAAAAGGGCGGCCGTTCTCTGCGCGGCAATCCAATGTGTGGCTTCCTTGGGCATTTCAGTTGGGCGGACCCGTTCGCGACGCGCCCGGCGGACAGCGGGCGGAGATCAAGATGACGTGGCTGTTCGGGATATCCTTTTCCAGAGCCGAAGCCATGGAGTCCATGTCGGCCTGCACCTCGGCCATGAGTTTGCGCCCGTCGAACTGCAAAAACAATTCGATGAATACATCGCTGCCCGAGCGACGGGTGCGGATTCCATGCAGTTGTTCGTAGCGTGCTTCAAACGCGGCGAGATGCCGCAGGATCACCATCTGCAATTTCTCGTCCAGGGCCTTGTCGAGAAGGGCGGAAACCGCGCCGGCCAGCATTCCATATAGCGAAAGGCAAATGAACGCGCAGAGGATCAAGGAACCCAGGGGGTCCACGTAGACAACCCATGGTTGCCCTTGAAAGGCCATCGACAACACCAGCGTGGCGATGACGCAGAGATTGCCCAGAAATTTATTCCTCATCAGCCGCCAATGGGATTCCATCAGGGGCGAGGGTTCCGCCCGCGCCGCACGGAGGCTTTTTCGCCACAACAGCCAGCTCACAACGCCCGACAAACACGACACCACGAGGCCCAGTCCCAGGCGATGAACGGCCTGCGGATGGATCAACCGGAAGACGCTGTTGAAACCCATGAGGGCCACCGTCACCAGCGTGGCCAGCACGATCAAAATGCTGATGAGGTTTTCCAGTTTTCCAAGTCCATATTCATACCCATCCTGCCCGCCCCGCGCAATTTTCCGAACGGCCTGCCACGAGCAAAAACTGGCCAGGGTTTCGGTTGCGCTTCGCAACGCATCGGTATAGAGCGTCACCGAGCCCGATATCAGCGCCACCGCAATCCGGGGCACCAGATTCACCAGGCCCATGACCATGCTGGAAAAAACGGCACGCTCGCGCGAGGAACCCGGTGGCGGCGCAGCCGCCGTTGCCTTCCGGGAAAAACTCATGGTCCGCCCGCCGGCACGGCCTCCGGATGTGGCCGGAAGTCTCGGATGGCGCTTTGGATTTCGCTGGCGTATTTCGCCGTCGCCGCATCGCCCGCCGCGATGATGTTCGGCAACTGGTCGAAATCCCAGATCTGGAGGTATTTCTCGAATCGGACCTTCACGAAAATGATCTCATGGTGATGCAACAGGACAGACAGGGAGGCTTGGCTGCGCAGCATCGTCTGCGACTGAATCTTGTTCGTGTGCACCATGAAATTCTGGAATCCATGTTCCGGACTTTTCAACTGTTCCAACACTTCGAGCACAATGATGACATCCGCCGGAAAGGCCACGGCCGGCATGATGGGCACGGGCGCGCTGAAACAACCATCAAACAGCCAGCGGCCATCGATTTGGATGGGCGGCAGGAAGGGATGAATGGCCATCGAGGCATAGACGGCATCCGCCAAACGGCCGCTGGACAAGCAAACGCCTTCTCCGGTGTCGAAATCCGTTGTTTGAAGCATGCACCTGTGGGGAAGCGATTCCAAGCGGCGCTCCCCAAAGCAATCCGTGCACATCTGCCGAAAACGGTCCGGCTTGAACAGGCCGGACGATTTATCAAACCGCCCCCCCGGCAACCGGAACAAGCTGAGCATGGATCGCCAATCGCGCTGAAACACCTTGTAGCGGGAAAGCTCCGAAAGCCGTGCCCGAATCTCCCCGCAGGATTGCCCGCAGGCCCGCATCGCCGCCAGAATCCCGCCGCCGCTGGCCCCCACCAGCAAGTCGACCGGAATGTTCTCGCGGTCCAGGAATTCAATCAGCGGCAAAGCCGAAAACGGTTTCAATCCGCCGCTGGCCAGAACCAGCGCCACCACGGGCTTCCGGCCCGACTGTTGGCGATTCTCCATGACTCCTCAAGCCAGCATTACGGGGAACGCGATGCCGTTGCGGATTCCTGGTTCGGGTCGCGTTGCTGGATGTAGGCCAGCAGCCGCTTCGCCATGTCCGAGTGGGCCTGGATCTTGGAATAATCCAGCTCCACGTTGTTGAGATATTGAAGGACCAGCGCCTCGCCCACGGCGGCCTGCGGCAGGATTCCCGCGAAAAAGAACCCCAGCTTTTCCAGTTCTTCCGTCAAATAGAAGGTGGCCGGATCGGCCAGATTCAGGAACAGCGAGATGGAGGCAATCTGCTTCACGCACATGGATTTCAACGCCACCCGGACTTCCCGAACCACCTGTTGACCAGGCTTCATCACATGGATCTCGCCGCAGCTCTCCGAGGCAAAGATGCGGCTGTCGATCCGGGATTCCTCGGCGGGCAGATCCACCTTCGCGGCAGGCACCGCAAATGCGTGAGAAGCGCCGATGTTGCGATAGGCGGCCTCGATCATCTCGCGGTGGTGGGCGGGCGGATACAGCGTCAGTGCCACAGGCGGCACCAGGTACTTGAAACTCATGATCACGCTGATGCGCTGCGTGTTCTCTTCCATGCCCTTGAATTCCCACGTGGCGGGACTGGTGGCCAGATCGATGCAGCAATCGCCAAACCCGTGCTTCATCATGACTTTTTGGGTGAACACGTGGTTGCTGACGGCATAGGCATAAATGCCGGACAACTGGTGTGCCTTGGAGTTGAACAGGAAGTCGCAGAGCCGGTTCATGCACCCTTGCCCGCGGTATTCCAGATTGACGAAAACAAACGTCAGCTCCGCGATTTTGGCGCCCGGCTCCGGATACACCAGCGCGGCGTGCCCCATGAAAACGCCTTCCTTGGTCACGGCCACGGCGGACAGCATTTCGCCGGATTGGTTCAGTTCAATCAGGCGCTCCGGATAATAGATGTGCTCATCGAAAAACGTGTAGCCATGCGATTTGTAGGCGCATCTCGAAACCTCGATGGCTTCGGCCGGCTGCAACGAACGCACATCGTATTCGATTTTTTCCTGGATGACCTTCGGTTCGCTTGAATCCTCCGGCGCCTCTTCCCCCGGCGCCCCCGATTCGCGCACGCCATGCTGCGAGAGATACTTCACCAGATGGGTTTCCTTCCCGGCGGACCCCAGGTTGTGAAAGGAAACCTCGTCCATCACGCTTTTCATCAAATGGAGTCCAAGGCCCTTGCCTCCCCCCTCCCCGTCGGTCTTGGCCGGATCATAGTTCGGAAGCAGCCGGGGATCGAACGGAATGCCCTTTTCCTTGATGCGAATGCGCATGCCCAGGGGAATGCGCTCAAAAACCATGTCAAACGTGTTTCGTTCGCCCGAAGAAAAGGCGTGCTTGACCACGTTGGAAACCGCCTCTTCAATCCCCAGCTCGATCTTGCCGAGGCTCTCCGCGTCAAAGCCAAACTTCTCTCCAACCGCATGGGCGCACTGCTGAATCACCCGGAGATATCCCAAATCGGCAGGAACAGTCAGCGCAATCGCGTGGCTCTTTTTCATTTGTTTCCTTGGGGTTGCAAGCTCGAATCGTGGAAATGATAAGCGGGCGACCTACCCCGATAAAGATTTTTCTTTTTCCAGCGATGGAAATTGTTCAAGGATGGGACATGGTTGCTTCCCCACAAGATTTCTCTCCTCGCGCGGCCGACATCGCCCTGTTGAACGGCATGCTCTATCCGGCCTCCCTGAACTCCGGCACCCTTCTCTCCATGGCCATTTCCGCAGGCCATATTGTCTACGTAGGTTCGGGTACGGACCTGGCCTCCTGGATCGGTCCCCGCACCCGGATCATCGACCTCCAAGGAAAAATGGTGTTGCCCGGCTTCGTGGATGCCCACCTGCACCCCCTGCTCGGCGGACTCAGCCTTTTGGAGTGCAATCTATCCGGCCTCGCCTCGCTCTCCGCCTATCACCAAGCCATTCGCGCGTATGTCACCGCCCATCCCGGTGTCCCGTTCATTCGCGGCGGTGGCTGGAGCGGAGGAGCCTTCCCCCATGAACGCCCCACCAAGGAACTGCTCGATGCCGTTGTTTCGGACCGGCCCGTTTTCCTAAAGGCCATGGACGGCCATTCCATGTGGGCCAACAGTCTCGCTCTCCAGACGGCCCGCATCCACGCCGGGACACCTCAGCCGCCCGGAGGCTGGATTGAAAAGGATGTCAAAACCGGTGAGCCCACCGGCTGGCTCAAGGAATGGTCCGCCATGGCACTGGTGGAATCCTGCTTCCCCGCCGCCACCCATGAACAATGGATGGACGGCGCACGCGCGTTCATGACAAAGGCCAACCAGGCCGGCATCACGGCGGTTTCGGATGCCATGATGACCGAGTCCGACCAGCGGGTGTATGCCGACTTGGACCAACGCGGCGAATTATCCGTCCGCATTCATGGCATGGCCTTGTGCCGCCCGGAGGATGGCGAAGAGGAACACCAACGGATCCTTCGACTTCTCCGGCAGCCGGGCAGCGGATTTTTCCAAACCCGGTCCGTGAAGCTGTTTTTGGACGGCGTCGTGGAGGCCCATACCGCCTGGCTGAAAGATCCATATTCCGATCAGCCCCGCCATCACGGAACGCTCATCTGGCCGGAGGAGGCTTTTCTCCGGGAAGTGTCCTGGTGGCATGGACAGGAAATTCCCGTACACATCCATGCCATTGGGGATGCCGCCAGCCAGTTGGCCGTGGATGCCCTGGAGGCCGCGATTCGGGAAAGCGGACACCCGCAGGTCCGGCATCAGATCGCACATCTGGACATGGTCCAGCCGCACGAAATCGAACGGCTGGCCCGTCTCCACATTCTGGCCGTTGTGCAGCCGGCATGGGCCTATGTCGATCACGCCTTTTTCGATTCCGCGCTGCCCTTTCTCGGCAAGGAACGGGCCTCCCGCCTATACCCCCTGCAAACACTGTTCCGCTCCGGCGTCACACTGGCCTGCGGCAGCGATTGGCCGTTTGGCGGCGATGACACCTCCCTTGCGCCGCTGGAGGCCATTCAGGTCGGGGCCACTCGCCTGGGACTGGCCGGCGATTATCCGACACCCTACTCGCCCGAGGAATGCCTCTCCCTTCAAGTCCTGCTGGATGCCTACACCCGGAACGGGGCCTACGCCCTGTTCCGCGAGAAGGAATTCGGCGCCCTCTCCGAAGGCATGAAGGCGGATTTGATCGTGCTCGACGGGAACCTGCTGGAAATGGACCTGAACCAGATCCACTCAGCGCGCATCCTGCTCACGCTCGTGGAAGGCCGCCCTGTCTTTCATGCAGCCGACTGGCTCGGCCTCTAGTCCACCCCGTCCGTCAGCGACCTGGGTCCTTTACTGGTTCTGGCGACGATGTTCGTCGAGCAGCAGCTTGTATTCCACGCTGTCCACCAAGGCTTCCCATGAAGCTTCGATGATGTTTGCACTCACGCCCACGGTTCCCCAGTGGTCGTGGCCATCGGACGAATCGATCAAGACGCGGGTCGTGGCCTGGGTGGCCGTTTCCGGATTCAGGATGCGCACGTGGTAATCTTCCAGCACGACGGAATCGATGGCGGGATAGAACCGGCGCAGCACTTTCCGAAGGGCGCTGTTCAAGGCATCCACAGGACCATCGCCCTCGCCCGCCGTCAGTTCGGACTGGCCATTCACGCTGATCTTGATGGTGGCCACGGTGGTGGCCCTGCTCTTGGCGTCCTGCTTCTGGACCACCACGCTGAACCCTTCCAATTCGAAAAAGGGGATGTGCTTCTTGATCACTTTTTGAACCAGCAGCTTGAAGGACGCGTCGGCCGACTCAAACGCATAGCCGTTCTTTTCCATCTGTTCGAGCTGCTGAAGGATGTCCTTCACCTCGGCGGAATCCTTTTGAAGTCCCAACCCCATCTCGGCGGCCTTGAGACGCACGTTGCTGGTGCCGGAAAGCTCGCTCATCAAAATGCGGCGCTCATTTCCCACCCGCTCCGGATCGATGTGCTCAAAGCTCTTGGACACCTTGCTGACGGCATCCACATGCATGCCCGCCTTGTGGGCGAAGGCACTATCGCCCACATAGGGGCGGCTCTTCAGCGGACGCTGGTCCGCGATTTCGTCGATCATGGCCGAAACGCTTCGAAGGCTCACCAAATGGTGTCCGCACGAGACGTCGGCCCCCATCTTGAGCGCCAGTGCGGGAATGATGGAGCACAAGTTGGCGTTCCCCGTCCGCTCGCCATATCCGTTCATGGTTCCCTGCACCATGGTGGCCCCGGCCTCCACGGCCATCAGCGAATTGGCCACGGCCAGCTCGGAGTCGTTGTGCGTGTGGATGCCAACCACCGCCTGGGGAAACCGAGCCACCATCTCCGCCGTGATCCGGGCCACCTCGGAGGGCAGCCGTCCGCCGTTGGTATCGCACAGCACAAGCGAATCCGCTCCCGCCTCCAGGGCCGCCGCCAGCGTCTTCACGGCATAGTCCGGATTGTCCAGATAGCCGTCGAAGAAATGCTCCGCGTCGTACACCACTTCCTTCCCGTGCGCCTTCAAGTGGCGCACGGAATCCGAGATCATCCGCAGGTTTTCTTCGGCCGTGGTCTTGAGCACCTGTTCCACATGCAGCAGCCAGCTCTTTCCAAAGATGGCCGCCACGGGGGCGCCGGTCTGGAGGATCGCCGCCAGCCCCGGATCGGTTTCCGCCGTATGGCTGGCCCGCCGGGTGCTTCCGAACGCCGCCAGCTTCGCGTGGTGAAGCTTCACGTTCTTCATTTCGTCGAAAAAGGCCATGTCCTTCGGATTCGACGCGGCAAAGCCGCCTTCGATGTAGTCGATTCCAAAACCGTCCAGGCACCGCGCAATGCGAATCTTGGCCGGCAACGAAAAGTTGATGCCTTCGCCCTGGGCTCCATCGCGCAGCGTGGTATCGTAGACGGTGACCTTTTTCATTTGAAACTCCCGGGGGCCTTGACCCCGCATCCTACTTCTTCTTGGCGGCTTTCTTGGCCGGCGCCTTCTTGGCTGCGGCCTTCTTCGGCGCCGATCCCATTCCGAAGGCATCGTGCAGCGCACGGACAGCCTTCTCGGCGTCCTTGGCGCGGATCGCCACGGAAATCTTGATTTCGGAGGTCGAAATCATCTCGATGTTGACCTGGTTCACCGCCAGCACATCGAACATCTTGTAGGCCACGCCCGAGTGGCTCTTCATGCCCACGCCCACGATGCTCACCTTGGCAATGCTCTCGTCGAAGTTGAGTCCGGCGGCCTTGATTTCCTTCACCAGCGGCTCGATCAGGCGCTTGGTCTTGGCAATGTCGTCCTTCGCCACCGTGAACGACAGGTCCGTGATGCCCGCCGCGCTGACGTTCTGCACGATCATGTCCACATTGATGTTGGCACCCGCCAGGCTCTTGAAGATGCGCGCCGCCACCCCGGGGGTGTCCGGTACGCCCAGCAATGTCGCCTTGGCCTGATTCTTGTCTGCGGCAATGCCGCGAATGATCACCTGTTCCATCTCTTCAACCTCCTCCCGCACCAGCGTGCCGGGCTTCACTTCAAAACTCGAAAGGACCTCCAACACCACGCCGTAGTTCTTGGCAAACTCGACGGCCCGCGACTGCAAGACTTCCGCCCCGCAGCTCGCCAATTCCAGCATCTCGTCGTACGTGATTTCGTCGAGCTTCCGCGCGGACGGGACCACCCTCGGATTCGCCGTGAACACACCATCCACATCCTTCAGGATCTGGCAGCGGTCGGCCTTCAGTGCAGCAGCCAGGGCCACAGCCGTGGTATCGGAACCACCCCGGCCCAGCGTCGCCACATCTTCGGCAGGATTCATTCCTTGGAACCCCGCCACCACCACCACGCAACCTTGATCCAAATGCTCTTGAATCCGCTTGGGGTTGATTTCCTGGATCTTGGCCTTCAGGTGGGTGCCATCCACCTTGATGCCGGCCTGGTGGCCGGTCATCGAAATGGCTTTCGCTCCCAGCGCGTGAAGCGCCATCGTCAGGATGGCGCTCGACGCCATCTCGCCCGTCGCCATCAAGCTGTCCATCTCCCGCTCGTTCGGCTCGGGGTTCACCTGTTTGGCCAAGGCAATCAGGTCGTCGGTCGTGTCGCCCATGGCGCTCACCACCACCACCACCCGGTTGCCGGCTAGCTGCGTATCGTGAATGCGTTTCGCCACGCGGCGCATGCACTCGGCATTCGCCACGGAACTTCCGCCGTATTTCTGCACATACAAGGCCATCGCCTGTTTTCTCCTTTGTTCTCTTCCTACTCGAAATCCTCGATGCGATACCGCACCGTCGGCCGGTCCGTCAAACCGCTCAGCGCGGCGATTTTCGCCAGCGCCTCCGCCATGGAACGCTCCTGCGCGGGCCCCGTCACAATGATCACGGGAACGTATTCCGCGTTCTTGGGAGCTTCCTTCTGCATCACGGAATCGATGCCGATCTGGTGATCGCCCAGCACCGTGGCCACGCGCGCCAACGTGCCGGGCTGGTCCTTCATGGAAAACCGGAGATAGTGGCGCGCCACAATATCGCCCGGATTGCGGAACACCACCGGGGTTTTGGCCGGCACGCCGCTCAGGTCGCGCCGACGCCCGCCCGCCCGCAGATTCAGCGCGGCGTCGGCCAAATCCGCCGTCACGGCACTGGCCGTGGCCGCACGTCCCGCGCCGCGCCCGTAATACAGCGTGGTGCCCACCACATCGCCCTTGACCCACACGGCGTTGAAGACGCCGGCAACGGCGGCCAGCTGGTGCGAGTGCTCGATCAGCGTCGGTTGCACGCTCACCTCCACGCCTTCGGCTCCGCCCTGGATGATCGCCAGCAGCTTGATCCGGTAGCCCATTTCCGCCGCATACTCGATGTCGGCCGCCGCCAGTCCGCGGATGCCGGACACCTGCACCTTGTCCAGCGGCACGTTGCAGCCGTAGGCCAGCGAGGCCAGCACGGCCGCCTTGTGGGCCGTGTCGTGGCCATCGATATCCAGGCTGGGTTCCGCCTCGGCATAGCCAGCCGCCTGGGCGGCCTTGAGCACATCGTCGAACGGCAGCTTTTCGTTCTCCATCCGCGTCAGGATGTAGTTGCAGGTGCCGTTCAAAATGCCATAGATGCTTTCGATGCGGTTGGCGCACAATCCCTCGCGCAGGGCCTTGATGATCGGAATGCCGCCCGCCACCGACGCCTCGAACAGGATTTCGGTTTTGTGCTCTTCCGCCACGCGGTGGATTTCCTCGCCATACTCGGCCAGAAGTTTCTTGTTGGCCGTGACAACCGGCTTGCCCAGGCGCAACGCCTGCAGGATGAATTTCTTGGCCACCCCGGTTCCGCCGATCAGTTCCACCACAATGTCGACATCGGACCGTTCAATCAGCGCGGCGCCATCCGTGGTCAGCAACGACGGGTCCACCTTCACGCCGCGATCCGTCTTCAGGTCCAGGTCGGCGACCCCGCGCAGCACCAGGCGAAGGCCCAGCCGTTCCGCCAGCAAGCCGCCGTTTTTCTGCAACGTTTCGACCACGCCCGCGCCGACGGTGCCGAAACCCAGCACCGCCACTCCGATTTCTTTCATTTTGGACATGAACTCACTCCTGCTTCTCTCCAAATAGGAAGTGCAAAACAATACCGCCATTCCGTCGAAACACAAGCATCAATGCGGCAAAACGCCGTTTTAACACACTGTGGAAATAAGTTTTCCACAGAGTGGAAAACGAAAAAGCCCCCGCGAGGAAACCACGCGAGGGCTTGCATCAACCGGTGGTTACCAGTTCGGGAAGATGCGCGTAATCAAGGGCGTCGTCTTGACCAGCATGGGCGCAATCACCAGCGCCACCACGCTCATCAGCTTCATCAGGATGTTCAGCGAAGGACCGGCGGTGTCCTTGAAGGGATCACCCACGGTGTCGCCCACCACCGCCGCCTTGTGAGCGGGGCTGCCCTTGCCACCCAAGGCGCCAGCTTCGATGTGCTTCTTCGCGTTGTCCCATGCGCCGCCGGCGTTGGCCATGAACAAGGCCATCATCACGCCGGACACCGTCACGCCGGCCAGAAGGCCGCCGAGCATTTTGGTGCCGAACACGAAGCCGATCACCACCGGCGTCAAGACGCCCAGCAGCGCAGGCACGGTCATTTTCTTGATGGCCGCAGCCGTCGAGATATCCACGCAACGAGCATAGTCGGCCTTCACGCCTTCCTTGCCTTCCAGCAGGCCGGGGATCGACTTGAACTGGCGGCGCACTTCCTCGACCATCGCGAAGGCCGCTTCGCCCACCGCCTTCATGGCGAACGCGGAGAAGAGGAACGGCATCATCGCGCCCAGCAACAGGCCGGCGGTCACGTTCGGATCCATCACATCGATCTTGTCGAGCTTGACCGTCTGGCCGAAGGCCGCGAACAGCGCCAAGGCGGTCAGGGCCGCGGAACCGATCGCGAAGCCCTTGCCGATGGCGGCGGTGGTGTTGCCGCAGGCATCGAGCTTGTCGGTGCGTTCACGCACTTCCTTCGGCAGGTGGGCCATTTCGGCCAAGCCGCCCGCGTTGTCGGCGATGGGGCCATAGGCATCCACGGCCAATTGGATTCCGGTGGTGGCCAACATGCCCAGACCCGCGATGGCAATGCCGTACAGCCCCGCCGTCATATAGGCGATGACCGTAGCCGCCGCCAACAAGATGGCCGGATAGGCGGTGGAAAGCATTCCATTGCCCAAGCCCGCGATGATGTTCGTCGCCGCGCCGGTGGTCGAGGCATCCGCGATGCGATTCGAGGGGCCTTTGCCTTCGGCGGTATAGTACTCGGAAAGAAATCCGATCGCCACTCCCGAGCCCCAGCCCGCAAGGGTCGACCAAAAGATTCCGATGGAGCTGTAGACCTGGGCTTCCATGCCCGGCAACACGGTCAGCGAGAAGGAAGAGGGCGCCAGTTTCTGAATCACAAAGTAAGAAGCTACCGCCGTCAACACAGCCGCACCCATCGAACCCGCGTTCAAGGCCGTCTGGGGATTTCCGCCTTCGCGGGTCTTCACCATGAACGTGCC
>CAYNHA010000296.1:0-38241 GCA_964397035.1 uncultured Verrucomicrobiota bacterium | reverse complement strand
CAGGGGTGTCCCCTGCGGCAAACCCAGCGCCGAGCGAGCCGCACCGCGATCCATTGGATGAAAGATGAACGTATCCACCGCATTCGGAATCGACTCTATGCGCCGCCCCGCCAGCAAAGACGACCGGCTGGCGATTTCCGCCAGCCATCGACTCGGCGTCACCACTGTAAATTCCACGTTGGACCCTGCGGCCCGCTTGCGGCGCCAGTTCCATCGACTTGGATCCTGCTCCCGCTGCGAGCGGAGTTCCGGACAACGCCCGCAACTCTTACAATATCCAAGACACTCCTGCGGACTGTGGCAGCCGCCCGTGAAAACCCACGAGTCGTGCAACGTCCACACCACAGGCTTTTTCAACTTCGCGATGTCTCTCAACGACAGCATCCCGTGGTTCACCCAATGCAAATGCGTCACGTCCGGTGCGAAATCGCGAATGGCTTTTCTTGTCGCGCCGTTGCTCAGCCACGCATTGCCCCAATGGGGACTCCGGCGGTTCCTCCACGCCAACGTGGGCAACGCATCCAACAAGGAACGCCGCGATGCCCACGAATCGCGCGTCACCAACAGCGACGGATCATCGATTCCTTCCGCGTTCTGAACCAGCAACCGCGCCTGGGCGCCCACGTCCTTCAGCGCCGCGCACAACCGCCGCGCCGCCACTGATGCACCGCCGCTCTTCGCATAGGCGTTGACCAACACAACCTTCATTTGGACGCCCTAGCCCAGCCTTTGGTCGCCGACCCCACAATCAGCAACCGCTGCCGCAAACCCAATCCAATCCGACGTGGGAATTCCGAATGAAACGCCACCTGTATGGCACCAAATCCAACCGATGGGGCCACCCGCATGGCGAGCCGAAACCACACCTCCCGAAGCACATCTCGCGCATCTCGATTTCGGTTCAGAGCGGGTTCAATTTTTCCAAGCCAATCTCCGGCTCGTTGTAAACTGTCCACCGTCGGTGGAATTTCCGCCATGCTCACCTGCCGATGAAACCGCGATTGTTCTTCTGTGATATCCGGCCAACATTCTTTCAACGCCTTGCGCAATACGTTGGATGAATTTTTATCCATCGTGTTCCAATCACGCGTGGTCACACTGGCTTCATGCAAGCGATAATCCAGCAGGATTTCGGGAATGTTCATTCCACGGGTATGAACGAGCAACCGATTCCACAAATCAAAATCTTCGACCGCTTGTGCCGCCGGATCGTATCGGAGCTTGTACTCCTCCAATAGAGCCTTTCGCATCATCACCGTGGGATGAGCGAAAGGACAATGAAAATGACGGAATGCCTCCACCGCATCCGGCGAAACCGGATACTCTTGAATCATGCTCGCCACGCCGCCGAACAAACGAACCCATGTGCCGCAAATGCCGATTTCCGGGTTCTTCTCCATCCACCGAATCTGCTTTTCAAACCGGAGGGGATGGCAGATGTCGTCGGCATCCATTCGGGCCACCCACTCTCCCCGGGCCAGGTCCAGCCCATGGTTCAATGTGGCGGGCAGGCGCCGGTTTGCCTCCTGCCGAATCACCCGTACGCGGGGATCGCCGAATTGTTCCGCCACAGCGGCCGACCCATCCGTCGAAGCATCGTCGATCACCAACAGTTCGAAATCACGAAACGTCTGATTCAATACACTTTCCATCGCCTCCGCCAAATAGGCCGAACCGTTGTAGACGGGAAGAATCACGCTGAGACGCGGCACACTCATGTTTTCCCAAACTGAACAACGGATTGAAAAATTCTCGCGTGAGCCTCCACCCAACTCTCAGCGGAAAACATCCGCAAGGCTCTCGCACGCGCCTGTTGCGCCAGTCTTTCACGATTCGTCAGCAGATTCTGTATGGCTTCGGCCACCGCCTCCGCAGGGGGCGGATGCATGACTTCAAAATCTTCCTTTCCCGGAATTCCAACGCCCGCCTCTCTTCCCACCAATTCTGGAACACCGCCCGTCGCTGAATACACAACCGGAAGACCGCAGGCCATCGCCTCCACCACCAGTCGCGGACAGGGATCTTGCACCTTCACATGAATCAACACATGCGCGTTCTGAAACAACGCCGGGGCTTCTGCCTGCGAGTAGGGCCCCACAAATTCCACCGCTTTTTCCACCCCGGCCTCGCGCACCCATCGGCGGGCCTCAGCCTCGGCATCCCGGCTCCACACCAGCCGCCCCGCCACCCGCAGGCGCGCCTTCACTCCGTTTTCCCGAACGCGAGCCAATGCTTCGATTGCGGTTTGAACCCGATATCCTTCGTGATGACTTCCCGCCACCAGCAACACAGGAGAATCCGTTTTCCAGTCGTTCTCTTGCCGAGGGGTGAACACCTTTGTGTCCACCGGATTGTACAGCACTTCCCCTTGTTTTTTTCGAGGACCCAGAAATCGTTCCGCGCAACGCCGGCAAAATTCGCTCTGATACACAACCACATCTGCCATCTCATGCACGTGCGCATTCGGCGCGTTTTGCGATTGCCAGTCCGGACCCGCCCAAGCCGGATACGCCACCCCATTTTGATTCAGCACAACCCGTCCCCCCGCCCGTTGCGCGGCGCGTGCCAACAGTTCACGCCGCTCGGGCAACGCGCTACTGACCAGATAAAGCAAATTGGCCTTGTCGGGCGAGTTGGGGAAACGTTCCGCCAGATCCAGGCACTTCACAATGCCGCCCGATATCGGCTTCTCGCGGGACGGCAATGACTCCATCCCGTAATAGACGCGAATATCCCCCGCCTTTTCCAACGCCTCCCATCGACGGAATTCACGTGCCTCCGCCGCCAAACGCCGAATTCCTTTTCCAACCCATCCCCTCATTCCAGCACTCCATCAAAAAAATCTTTCCACAGGGGGCCTTGTCGATTCCACGCGTTCGCCTCCGCCGTGGCCCGGCCTGCGCTCACCAACGACTGCAGGCCCTGGCCATCCAGCTCCCTCACCCGCTCGACCGAATGAACCAAACCCTCCACGTCCTCCACATCCACCATGAACCCGTTTTTGCCGCTTCGCACCAAATCCATCGCCTGCCCCACGCGGGTCGTCACCAAGGGCACACCACTCGCCATCGATTCCAGCACCGCCTTGGGCCCTCCCTCCTGCCGCGAGGTCACGAGGCACACATTCAAAGCGTGATACAGCGTAGGAATTTCCGCGTACGTTTTCGTATAGATCGATCGAAAGGGAATCCCCGCTTCCGTCAGCCCACGCTTCACATATCCGCGCGCCGGACCACATAGCAACACGAAGAGCTCCGGAATCCGTGTCTTCAAGCGTCGCAGCACCTCCACCAGAATATCCGGCCCCTTGATGAGTTTCGGCTCCAACCCCTCGCCCCAGCCATTTCCGTCTTTCTGAAATGAACCCACCACAAAGGCGCTTTCCGGAATTTCCAATTTCTTTCGAATCCCCACGCGGTTTTCCGCAGTTTGCATCGGAAACATTCCGAGACGAATGCCGATGGGAATCATTCGCACCTTTTCCGGCCCAATCCCACTCGACAACACCACATCGCGCATCTCCGAATGGCTGACCTGAATTCGCGACCATCGATCTCGCGTCTTGCGAAGATTAGAAAACACTTCATCAAACTCCGCCGGGCCGCTGCCGGGTCTTCCGTGAAAATAGGCAAAGCAGGCCCGGTGGCCGCGATCCTCCGGCAGATTCAACAAGACAAACTGGCTCGCATAAAACACAGCTTGCCGCCGGGCAACCGGCTCCCATCCGCCCACCACGGTTCGGAAGCCCAGGCTCTGGCACGTGGAGCGCAAGTCTCGGATTTCTTCGTCCAACACCCAGCCCCCTTCATCGCCTGCCAAAATCAACCGCGAATAGTTGCTCCACCCCATCGAAAGAGGCACCGCCGCACGGAATGTCATCCGCTTCAACAGGATGCTGGCCGTCTTGAGATTCATCGCAAATTTCCATCCACAAAAAATGGAACTGCATCTCTTGCTACGAGAGGACCCTTGCGGTACACCTTGTCCTTGCCGGAATTCCGGCGCAAGGCCATCCAAATCCAGTACGACCACAATTTGGTCCGTTCCCACGGATTCACCCCAAGGGACCGGTGGTGGAGAAGATCGGCCGGACACAACCTCACCAAGGTCGTGATCTGCCTGGAACTCCTCTTCACAAAAACCATGTGCAAGCACCGGAACATGCTTTCATCCCATTCCGTCCGGTGAAAAAACGCATGAATCCCGTTTTTCAAATCCCATTGCGGCTTCAAAACCATCGTTCCTCCATGCAACCGCTGCGGGGCACCCACCCAGCTCTGGATAGCCTCCATGTTGTATAGTTTCGTCATGGAGTGTCCAGGTGGGGAGGCATATCCCTTCGCCTGTTTCCGTTCCGAATCCAGATGCGTCACATTCAGCACATGCCCGTACAAACGCCAGAATCCATCAAATTCGCCCCGCAAAATGCAAAGCCGAAGCCTGGCCAACCCCGACGGATCATAGATCTCGTCGCCATCGACCGCCAGCAACCACACCGGCTTCCCCACAAACGGCAGCACAAAGGCATGGCTTTCCTCCACGTCGACTATCCGGTGGATTTCAATCTGTTTGCCAAAGGAAACAGCCACCTTCTCCACCCTCTCCAGAGTATGGTCCGTCGAGGCGTGATCCAGAACCAGCACCTTGTCGCAAAACCCGAGAACATTTCGAAGCGCCTGCTCCACGAAACGGTCATCGTTCCTCACCAGCATCAGCCCGATGATCTGCTTCCCGTTGTTGTCTTTTTCAATTTCCATCTGCTGGAGTCCGTTCCAAATGAACCAATGCCTTTTTGCTGACCAATGACCTCATTTCAATCCCAACACTTCCAGATAGCGCCCGGCCACATTTTCCATGGATGGCACCAAAATGCGGCTTCGAAATCTGTCGATATCCGATGCCATTTGTTCCAACAATGAAGGAATTTCCTCCGCCGTTTCGAACCTCAATCCCGCATTCCCAACCAGTTCCGGATGCCCACCGCTGTTCAGATAAACCGCGGGCAGTCCGCAACTCAGCGCCTCGATCAGCGAATTGGAACACGGATCGTTCCGGCTGGCGGTCAAATACACATCGTTTTCTCGAAGAAGATCCGCCACCTCATGGGAAGGCACGGGTGGCACCACACGAATATTCTTCAGCTCCGAAGCCATTCTCCCGACAAACGTGTATTCCACACGGCTGAAATCCAGGTTCCGGTCGAGCCATTCGTAGACATCGGCCCCCTTGTTCCGGTTGTCGGACCAACTCGCGGAAATCACCCGCAGTTTTCGACCCACCAAATTCGCACGTGCTTTGGGCGGATGGAATATCTCCGGGTCCACGGCATTGGAAATCACGACCGGTTCCCGGAATCCAAGATTCATGGCCTGATGCGCGCGCAAACTAAACTCCGACTGCATCACCGTGCCCTGCGCGAATTCCCGATTCCAATCGGCGATTTTCCGGTCCGTGCCATCATCGAAACCCCGATAGGTCGCCAAGGGCCCATCCACGCGGTGAAGGATCCGGCACCCTGCTCTCCTGAGAAACCGGAACCGTTCGGCATCGAAGTTGAAGGAATTCAGCAGGCACGCCCTCGTACTTCCCGATATCGTATTCACCTCCACGCGGAACCCGCGCCGTTCCCATTCGCGTTTCAAGGCCCGCAGGAATTGGTGCCCCCCGCCCGCGGGTGGCGGCGCAAAATCGTGAAAAATGGAAATATCCGCATGCCGGAAAGGCGCGGCGGCCCGAGCCGCCAGCCGGGAAGCTCGGCGCCAAGCACGCTGGGCAATTCCTTTTCCGGGAAACGATCTCATTTGCGGGTTTCCAGCCAGTCCGCAATTCGCTTCGACGCCTGCCCATCGCCATACGGATTCCCACCCCGCGCCATCCGCGCATACGCCTTCGCATCGCGGTTCAGGCGCTTCACGGCATCCACGATTTTTTTCCGGTCCGTCCCCACCAGTTTGGCCACGCCCTGCGCAATTCCTTCCGGCCGCTCCGTGGTCCCTCGCATCACCAGGCAAGGAACGCCAAACGTCGGTGCCTCCTCCTGAATGCCGCCGGAATCCGTCAAAACCAACCACGCATTTTTCAGCAGCTCCACCATGACGGGATATTCCACCGGCGCCGCCAAATGAATCCGGGGATGTCCACCGAGCAGGCGGTTCACGGGTTCCCGAACGTTCGGATTCAAGTGAACCGGATACACCAACTCACAATCCGAAAGCTCGTCCGCAATGTCCCGCAGCGCAAGACACATCTGCTCCATTCCCTCCCCGAAATTTTCTCGCCGGTGTCCCGTCACGAGGATCAACCGGCGACCCTTCTTGAGAACCGGAATATCCGATGGCCACACGGGTGAATTTTTTCGTACCAAGCCAACCGCCCAATTCAAGGCATCCACCACCGTATTGCCCGACAGACAAATCCGTTCCTGAGGAACCCCTTCGCGCCGCAAATGGCGCACCGCCCGCGCCGTCGGCGCAAAATGCGCATCGGCCAGTACACCCGCCAGCCTCCGATTGATTTCTTCGGGAAAGGGCGAATATTTGTTGTCCGTTCGGAGTCCCGCCTCCACATGCGCCACCCGAATGCCCCGGTAATAGGACGCCAGCGCGGCGGCCATCACGGTGGTGGTGTCTCCCTGCACCACCACCCAGTCCGGCTTCACATCGGCCAAAACCGGATCCAGCGCCGTAAGAAGTCTCGCCGTCAGTCCGGCCAGCCTCTGGTTTTTCTTCATCACATGCAGGTCGAAATCGGAACGGATTCCGAAAAACTCCAACATAGGATCCAATAATTCACGGTGCTGCCCTGTCACGCACACCATCGAGCGGAATACCTTCTTCCGCCGGTCCAGTTCTCGCAACACGGGGGCCAGTTTGACGGCTTCCGGCCGGGTGCCCAAAATGGTCAGGATTGTTTTCATTTGGATCATTCCATTGGTGTTACGATTTCCACTTTTCAAGGTAGGGCTGAAGTTTTCCCGTCACCCTCGTCCCCAGCGCCAGCCGAAAGGATTTCCACATCACCACGGGGAACCATTTCCATCTGGAGAGCCCCTTGGAAAAGCGAAACCGGTATTGGGATTCCAGCAGGCCCATTTCCCGATGAAACAAGGGATCCCCCACCCGGCTGCTCAATCCGCCTCTGGAATAGCGGGCCACTGTCTGCGGAACCGACTTGTATGGAACGCCCGCCACCATGCACCGGAAATTGAAATCCCAATCCGCATACACCCGATAGCGCGGATTGTAGTTCCCCAGCGCTCTGAACAATTTTCGGCGGTACAGAATTCCCTGATGGCAGACATTGCTTTTCTTGAAATAGTGGACGTCGACCGCCTTGGCCCCGCTTGCCGGCTGTTCATCCGTGGTGACACGCGCCAAAAGCAGGTCCATCCCCGCTTCTTTCAAATGGGGTTCGATTTCCTCCAATGCCGTCGGCGAAAACAACTGATCATCCGAACCGAGAAAATACAGCCACTCTCCCTTTGCCAATTCAATGCCCCGGTTCATCGCCTCATACACGCCTGAATCCGGTTTGCTCTCCAGGACAAAGGTGATGCGGCTTTCCGTCAACAGCCTCTTCGCCAGCTCCTGCGAACCATCCGTGGAATTTCCATCCACCAAAACGACCTCGAACGACCTGAACGTTTGGCGAATCAGGCTTTGAAGGCAATCGCCCAGCGTGCGGACGCCATTCAACACGGGAATGATGACCGACACCAACGGAGCGGCGGGTAGCGGAGATGGATGGACATCCTGTTTCATTGGCAATCAATAATCCACTTTCATGGCTTCCCGGAGCATATACCGTGCGGTGGCTTCCGGACAAAGAACTTCGTGCCAAAACGCATGGTTGCGCATTCCCATTTCGACAAGCTGATCGTTTCCAACGTCACGGAACAACCTACCGGCGCCACTCATGTCTTCGGCCACGCAAAAATAGTTAATCCCCCTCTTCATGGGTAACCAGAAATTGGACAAGAACTCCATCGCAGCAAAAGGGGCTCCGATCAGGCAATAGTGAGCAGGCTTGTAAGACATGCAACCATCCAGCCCCCGCTCCATCAGGGGCAGTCGGGCCGCCGCCGCCATCCTTCCCCATTGGCTTTGCTCCACGGAGGAATGGCCGAAACAGGCCACAGGCGGAGGCAAAGGCTTGTCCGTTTCCACCAAACCGCCCAGCCAGCTCAAGTTCTCGCGTTTCAGTTCCGCCACCAAGGCATCCATCAAACGCTGTCGGGGCCCCCAATAGCTGCCGAGATAAAACACGTCGTATTTTTTTTGTTCCGGCCTCGTTCGCTGCCACAATCCTTCCAGTCGGCGCAGGTAGCGGTGGTTTCGTTCCGGCGAATCCGTCAGGTGCATCGAAAACGAACAAGGCCGGCACTTTCTTGCCTCCACAAGGTCCAGAGGTTCGGGCAGGCACTCTGGGCGAAACCGAAGCGAATCCCAATAGGCACCCTGTAGCAATTGCCCTGTTCGCAAGTATTCCGGCTGATGGTTCGACTTGAAATACAGGTCGGCCCACTTCAACAGGGCCGCGGGAATCTTGTAGTACAGATCGTTGCAATCATAGACCACGTTCACGGGCCGGCCGCCGCCCAGCGAAAGCTGAAACACCACCATGTTCTTGTGTGAATCATAGACATCATTCGACGGTTTTGGGGCGCCTTCTTTTTCCAGCTCCGCATAGTCCACCAGCTCCAGCTTCACTTCGCCTTTTTGCGCCAGCTCCCAGAACCCCTGGATCACATAGGCCTTCTTATAGGGATACCAATCGTTCCACATCCGAACCGTCACAGGGGGATTCGTTTTCCGCGTCAGCCAACTCATGACTCACCTCGTTTTTCTGCGGCCTGTGCCACCCTCCCGGCCACATACTGTGCAATGAACCCTGCATTCAGCACGCGGCGGCGGTACGCCTCCACTTCAAACCGCATCTCGTCCATTCGGTCCCGGTTGCGGATTTCCTGTTTGAGCCAGTCCGCCCTCTCCCGCAGGCGCTCGAGGCGGATTTCCGGAAACAGGCGATATGTTTTCGGATCCTCCACATCCGCCGCCGTCTCGAATCCGGGCAGTTCCGGCAACAGTTCCAGGTAATGCCTTCCCGGAACCAGCTCCAGTTCCGGCGGCATGGAGATCAAGGGTCTCCTCTCCACAACAAAGGGAATCCCGAGCGCCACGCTCTCCAGCGCCTTCCAGGGAAACACGGCATGCGGCAACGTGTTCAGCACCGTCACCCGGCTCGCCAGCATGGAGGCCAGGAAAACCGGCGGAGGCAAATTGCAACGAACCACTCCCCTCGGATCCAGCAGCGCAGGATCGCCGCGGTTGGTCAAACGGCAAATTCCCTTCAGCCCCGCCCCGAGCAAGGCCCGCTGGATCTGGTACCGCACCCAGAAATGGGTCGTTCCCAGATCCGCTTCAATATCCTGCTCGGCTTCCGGCGGAATTCCGGCCATGAACGGATTCTGATACACGCCCACGATGTGGCAGAAATCGAAGGGCCTGCCGTTCTGTTTTCTCAGGGGTCGCGTGATCCATTCCAAACGAGCACAACTGGCCAGCGTGGGAGGCAGGAACACAAACGGCCGTATTTTCTTCTGGTCTTCGCTCGCTCCCGCTCTCTCTAGGACCTTTTCAGCCACATCCCTGTTCAGGTTGGCCTTCAGATAGACATCGCATTTCCGCAGTGCCTTCACGTCGAACAGGAACACGTGGTCGCTCATGTCCAACAACACATGGACACCCTCCCATTCGATCCAGACACTTTCGTGCTGGCGCGGCTGCTCCATGCGGGGCAAGGGGCGCCGCCCGGATACCCGCCGCGCCCCATACCGATCCCGCAACGCGTCGAACAGGAAACGGTAAAATCCCGAATCCTGACGTTCATCCGGGGAGTGAAGAAGAATCGTCATGACGAACGTCCCCCAACCCAATCCGCCCAGACGTCCGACAACCGGATCACATAGGAATCCCAATCCAGCCGTTCCACCACATGCCGCCGCGCCGCCCGCCCCAGCGCCGCCCGCAGATCCGGATTCCCGGTTCCCTGCAGAATAGCCCTCTCCATGCTTTCCAGGGAATCCGGTTCCATCCATTGCAAGTGGATTCCATCCTCGAAGCCGTAGCCTTCCCGGATGGCTCCCACCCGCGACACCGCCACGGTCTTGCCCATCGACAGGCACTGAAGCAGGGTCGTCGTGGCTCCGCTATAGGTGTTTTCCCGGACCGGCAGCACCACCATGCGGGCACCGGCAATCCGGTCCTTCAATTCTTCCACAGGCAGTTGAACCTGGAGCTGCACATTCTCCGGCAGGGGGCCCAGGGCATGGGCGCAGTCCCGGCTGGTAACCACGCAAAAGGAGATTTCGGGATGACGCCGGGCGCATTCCACTAACAATCCGAAGTCCCTCATGGAATCGTTCCCGATGCTCACCACGTCGAATTCTTCCCGAGCACCCTCCACCGGTTTCCATTGCACCGTATCCACGCCGAACGGAATGAACCGCACCTTCTGTTCATCGGCACCCAGCCAATGCCGCAGCCAGATCGCCTCTTCCCAGCCATAGGCCGCAAACCGGTCCACGCAGGCCAGTTGGCGACGGCACCGTTCTGCGGCTTCCGGATTCGTTTCCTGCACCTTCTTCATCCGCTCGGGCAACCCCACGCTCACGTAGAGCAGCGGAGGAACAAGTCGGCCGCCTGCCTTCAGGCGCGCCGCCGGAAATCCCGTGTTGTCCGTGGTCGCCACGATCGCCTTGGCGCGGTTCATCAGTCCGAGGTGCGCATGCAGGGAACAACCATCCCCCAGGCCAATCCCCGTACGCGACAAGTGCCGCCGGTCCATCCAATCCTGCACCGTCTGCGCCACGCTATTCACCCGGGGAAGACGCAAATTGCAGTCCACAGCCCGGTGTCTCCCCGCCAGCCGGTCGAACCCAAACAGTTGTTCCCCCGCCAGCCCCGCAGTCTCCCCTTCCAGCACACGCCGGACCATGGCACGTCGTTCGGCTGTGTCGCGGAACAAATAAAACACATCGGCCGGTTTCGACACATCCATGAAATACCGCTGCGGACAAATCCCGTAGGCCAGTTGCCGGCGGAATTCGGCATGGCGCCATCCCGCGCCGGCAAACCGGAGTCCATCCATCCAGCGGCGACCCGGGCCCGCGAAGGGGGAACGGGTCGTGATCAGGCCCACCAGCAAGCGGTTTGCCGCCGCGGCAATCGCCTGGCGGGCTTCGTCGGGAGTGAAAAATCGGCTGTGCTTGCGGACCATTCTCCGCATGATGTGCATCTGGTTCCGCCTCTGTCCGACAACCTGCGAAATGCTGCCCTCATGCGTCCGGTAGTGGAGAAGCGCGCGGGCCACCCGCTCCCCCCGGTATCCGTTTTCCGCCAGCGTCAGGAAAAAATCGTAATCCCCCTGCCCGGAATTGAACGCCGGGTCGAACCCGAATTTCCGCGCCACATCGGTGCGGATCACGGAATTCATGTCGATGTAGTTCCCCCTCTTCAGCCGCTGCACATCGAATTCCGGCCTCTCCACCCGGCCTGTGGAATCCCCGAACAGTTCCATGTCCGGATAGGCAAAGGCAAAGCGCTCGTCGAAAGCGTTCGCCCGGATTCTTTCCTCCATTTGCGCGATGAAATCGGGAGCCAGCCGATTGTCCGCGTCCAGGTTCAAAAACCACTCGCCTTGGATTTCCCGAAGCATCCGCGTTCGTACCGCATACACCCCCGCATGCGGCAACCGGAAATACCGGATCCGTTCCCCAAACGGCTTGACCACCTCGGCGGTGTCATCGGTCGAACCGTCGTCCGCCACCAGGATTTCCAGCGGTGGAACAGTTTGATCCAGTACGCTCCGGATGGCCGCCGGCAGGAAGCGCGCGTAGTTGAACGTGGGAATCACGACCGACAAACGGACCGGTGGAATGGAGGAGTTCCGTGGGGCCATGCCTACACCACCCTCCGCCCATCGGCCAGCATCCGGTCGAAAATTTCCATCATCTCCTTTTCGGTTTTCAGGTAGTGCCGTCCCCAGCCCTTGGCGCGGCTTTCCTCCGAGAAGGTTTGCCGGTAAGCCCTCGTCTTGCGCAGGATTTCCTCCCGGTCCACGTATTTGTAGTGCAACAATCTGGCGTGGTCGGAACGGAACACCTTCACCCGCCCCTCCGGACGCGACCGGTGGCATCCCGGCGAAAAGCGGATTTCCTTCAACAGGTTCGGATCGAACAAAACCGTCTTGGAATAGTTGTGCGAATCCTCCACGCCCAATGGAATCAACTGCGTCAGCAGACGGCTTCCGTCGTAGGCCGGCAGTTTTTCGCTGACCATTTGGAATCCCAGAGGCTTCAACACGGTGAACCCATGCTTCTTCATGAGGAACAGCAGCACATCGAGATTCGGATGGAACAGGAATTCATCCATGTCGCACACGATGACGAAATCCGCCTTCCCCGCGGATTCTTTCCAGGCTGAATTCTTGATCCGGAGATTGGCTCCCTCGTCAAACACGCCTCCCCTTCCAGTCCGGACCACCGTCACATGGGGATAGGTGGCCAGCAGTTCCAGGGTGGAATCGGTCGACCCGTTGTCGTAAATCGTGAAGTGATCCACCATCGGCCCATAGTGCGCCATGAAGTGGGGAAGAATCCTCTCTTCGTTCCAGCAGACCGCGTAGAGATGCACCACCGGCTTCGCCAGGCGAGTCCGTGAAGCCCGGCCAGCCACGCGGCGGATACGCGCCTCCCAAAGCACGTTGAACCGGAAACGGTTGATTCCAGTCACAACACCGGCCCGCCACCGGGCGGCGGCCGCCCAGGCACCGTGCAGGGCGCGATGGAAATGCCCCAGCATCGGCACGTGATCCCGCAGGACCTGTCGCCAGGATGAAAACATGGGCCTGTTCATGGCGCGCCCTCTGGAAGGAATTCCCTCATTATGGCGCAAAGAACAACGGGGCGCCACCAAAGCGTGGGATGCAGCAGAAGACGCCGCCGGGCAGACCGAGGAACTCTCCCTCCACCCGCCCTGCGGAACACCTTCAGCAGGGCCGCTGCCGACTCCGGATAGGCGGCCAGATGCCAGTACAGCCATACCACAGGCGCGGGAGCAGACACCATCAGTTGCCGCTTTCTCAGTCCGGAAAGGGTGGAAATGCTTTTTTCGCTGTCCAAACGAAGAGGCACGGTTTTGACTTTCTGCTTCAGAGCCCGCTCCCGGAATCGCAGATGGCGGACATAAGGAAGATAGACATGCCGGATGACACTCCAGGGAACGAGTTCCGCATCCGGACAGGGCCGGAAAATCCACCGGTTACGCATCCGCAGTCCGTGGAAGTGGTAATAGATCAAGGGATCTCCATCCACTTGCAGGCCGCTTCCGTTCCGGGAAATGTTTCGCCCCGGCACGTTCCACGGCGCCAGGATCTCGCCCAGGCGATCCAACACGGCCAACCCCGGAAACAGAGCGGGCCAGGCATCCAGGTATTTTTGATCCGCAAACTTTCCATCTTCGCAACGATCGTGGCACCACTCGAGACAGCGTTCCCGCCACCACTCGAGACACCGCCGGCCCTCCGGATTGTTCCGAAACGACAGGTAGCTCACGTTGAAACGCCCATAGAGTTCTTCGGTGGCGGGCACACCGGAAAGCCCATGGCTCGCAATCAGGATGGACCTTCCCGCCCACCGGTCGAACAAAACGCGCGGCGAAGCCAGAAAATACAAGTCGGCGTCCAGATAGGTCACGGAATCCATTTCCGGATGCCGGGTCAGCACATGCAGCGGCCAGATCGGACTCAGGGTGAAATAATACTCGATGAGCGACCGGTTGGAGCGTGCGGCCAGCAGACGCGGCTCGGCGGCTTCCACTTCGGAGAGGGCCGTGAGGGTCACCTGGGGAAGCTGCGCGGATTCCAGCCAGCGCCGGGTCTCGTCGTCCAGGCAGAGAATGTGCAAGTGGAATCCGGAACCGGCCTGCCTCGTCAGGCTGTCATAGAGGCACAGTCCCCGGGAAAGATAGTGGCGGTCGAAATAGGTGCAAAACTGCATCATGGTTCAACTCTTGCGCCGGGCATAAAACAGGCCGCGGAATTCCGCCGGAATCGTGGCGCGGTCCAGCGCCCGGAACTTGCAGATCGGCTCATAGGCATCGGCAAAACAGGCTTCAAAACGGGTCATGGAGAAATACCAGAAGGGATAGGATGCTTCATAGATGTCCGGCGGCACCCGTTGCACGGTCAGCCGGTCTCGGTCCTCGTCGGTGAAACCGGTCCGGTCCACAAGGACAAAATCGAAAGGATAGCCCAACAGTTCCTTCAGCAGGTCGTAAGGTTTCTCGAAATACGGAATGACTCCCGACAGCAGCAGGACTTGCGGGCGGACCGCGGCCCAAGCCTCGGCCGGCGTGTAGAAGAATCCCAGTTGTTCATCCTGAAGGTGCTGCTGTCCCATCGCCACCATGTGCGACTGCTCCACCACTCCCCACCGCACCTGCCTCAAGGTGCGTAGAAACGCCCGGCTTTGAAAATAGGAACTGCCAAACGCGCCGCCGAAATCCAGTACACGCAATTCACCACCGTTCCGGGCGGCAGCATGCATCAGGCAGGCCAGCAGGGGCCATTCATAGCGGGGATTCCGGATCAGCATGGTATCGCGCTCGCAAAACGCCTCTCCGCGCTTCACCGCCAAGGCGGCGGCCAGACCCTTCTCGGCGATATTGGCTTTTTCATATCCCGTGCACAAGGCCCGCGCCTCCGTCCAACTGTCATAATCCCCGGACCAGCCATAGTTGTTTTCGGCCGGCGGGTTCCACTGCGCGCGCAAGCGCCGCACGGCATGCAGCAGAACGGGAGGGGTCACGGCCTGGACGAATGAAACAAGGTTCATGGGCATGTCATTCCTTTTTTCATGGCTTGGCAAACATGCTGGACTTGATCGTTCCGAAGCTCGGGAAACATGGGCAGGGACAGGATTCTCCCCGCCGCGGCCTCCGTGCAAGGCAGGCGATCCGCCCCGGCCAGCCGTCCCTGATAGGCCGGTTGCAGATGGACCGGCACCGGATACAGGACGGACGTCCCGATGCCCTCCCGGCGCAGGCGGTCCCGCCACGCCTCGCGCTGGTCCAGCTCAAGGGTGTATTGATGAAACACGTGCAAGCAGCCAGATCGCACGGTCGGCAACTTCAGCGGCAGTCCGGCCAGTCCGCAGGCATAGGCCACGGCCAGCTCCCCCCGCCGCCGGTTATCCTCGTCCAGCCGCGACAGTTTCACCCGCAATACCGCCGCCTGAATTTCATCCAACCGCGAATTCACGCCTGGAATTTCACTGACATACCGCTCCCGCCAACCGTACTGGCGAAGCAGGCGAAGGCGATCGGCCAAGCCGGGATCATCGGTGACAACCGCACCTCCATCGCCAAACGCGCCCAGGTTCTTGGTGGGATAAAAACTGAACGCCGCAACATGCCCGAGCGAACCCGCCTTCCGTCCGCGATACACCGCACCGTGCGCCTGGGCGCAATCTTCCACCACGGCAAGCCCATGCGCCTGCGCAATCGCACCGATGGCGTCCATGTCGGCGGGATGTCCGTAGAGATGGACCGGCACCACGGCGCGCGCACCGCGGGCATAGGTGTTCAAGGCCCTTTGCAGGGCCTCCGGATCCAGAGTATAGCTGTCCGGGGAAATATCCACCAGGCACGGACGCGCGCCGATCCGTTCCACGGCTGCGATCGTCGCCACCGCGGTATGCGCCACGGTCACCACCCGATCCCCCGGGCCAATCCCGGCGGCACGCAAGGCCAGCTCAACCGCATCGGTCCCGTTGGCCACCCCCACGGCATGGGCCACGCCAATGTAGGCGGCAAATTCTCGTTCGAACGCCTCCCCTTCGGTTCCCAGTACGTACATCCCTCCAGCCAGCACGCGGGCCACCGCCCCGTCGATTTCCTTCTGCAACCGCAGATAGGAAGCCCCGGGATGGGCGGAAGGAATCATCGGTTGTCCACCCCCGCTCATGAATACTCCCTGTGATGTTGCCGATAGTAGTGGATCGTCCTCCGCAATCCTTCCTCCAACCGGACCGACGGTTCCCAGCCAAGCTCCTTCCGTATCAGGCTCCAATCGGCATAATAGTCGCCAATGTCGATGCGCTCGCGCCCGGCAGGAAAGTCATGCACGTCGAAACGGCCCCCGCCATTGGCGTTGACCATCCGTTCCGCCAAATCGAGCAAACTCACGACTTCCTGGCCACCCAGGTTGTAGACTTTTCCATTGGCGCTCTCGTCCGTGGCGGCCCGCAACAAAGCCTCCACCGCATCGTCCACATACGTGAAATCCCTCAGCTGCCCACCACCCCACACTTCGAACGGCTGGCCTTCGACCAGCCTCCGGATCCAAATCCCGAGAAAGGTTTGCCGGATGTCCTTGATGCGCATGCGAGGGCCATAGGTGTTCGTCAGGCGCAAGGCGCACGTCCGGATGCCGTGCACGTTGTGGTAGAGGATGTGGAACCACTCCCCGGCCATTTTGTTGACCCCGTTGATATCCACCGGTTTCAGCAAGTGCTTTTCATCCACAGGCAGATAGTCCGGCTTTCCGTATATTTGCCGGGTGCTGGCAAACACGATTTTCATGTCGGCGTTGAACTGGCGGCAAACCTCCAGAATGGACAACTGGGCCCGCGCATTGATTTCCAGATCCGTAAAGGGATCCTGCATGGAATCCATGTGGCTGGTTTGACCCGCCAGGTTGAACAGGAAATCCTGGCCGCGGACCAGATGCTTCATGCTGTGTTCGTCCCGCACATCCGAAATATTGACCTGAACCCGTCCTTCCAAGCCGGAAAGATTGAACAGGTTGCCTCCATATTCCGGAATCAAACTGTCCACCAGCGTGACCACGGCCCCCTGCTCGACCAGCCTCCGGGCCAGATTGGAGCCGATGAATCCCAGTCCGCCGGTAATCAAAACCCGCCGGTTGGCAAAATCACCATTCGCCGCCATCGGTCCGTCCTCGGTCACGTGTCCTTTTCTCCGGCGCTTCCTACAACCCCAGGACGTTCTGCAATGGACGATAGAAGATGGCCGTCCGGCTTCCATCGTAGGATTTGGGTTTCATTCCACCGATCACAAGGCAGTGGAATCCGACCTTCGCCAATTCCACCTGGGCGGCCGCGTATTTTTCCCGCTCGAAATCGTCCAACACCACGATGCCTTTTCCCGACAGTTTCGGCACGGCATTCGCCGCGCAACGGACCCGGTCACGTCCATCCGAAACCACCACATCAAAAACGCCTTCCTCCTTCAAAATCGCTCGGCAATAGGCGCCGTCGTAATCCAGCGGAACATGAATCGGCTTCACGTTCGCCGAATATGAATCCTTCATCCGCTGGAACCAGGCTTCGTCGTGCTCGCACGCCGTCACCGAAGCCACCCGAGCCGCCCACCAGGCCGTGCTGCCTCCCGAACCATATTCAAAGACGCGCCAATCCCCCTGGATCCGCTCCTCCAGAAAATCCACCACCGAATAATTCATCCACGGCACCGGCCGACCCTCCTCGTCCACCATCCGCCCCTCTTCGAACGACCGGAACCATCCACGGTTCTTCAGATATCCGGTTTGCTTGAGCTCATAGGCTTCCCGCAGTCCCATGCGGCGTAAAAAGGCATCGTATTGCCGGTCGATCCATCGCGTTTTCATTTCCATGCTCATCCCTTCTCCATCGTCCAATGCTGATTCCACAGGCAGGGGGCCTTCGAATCCGGCATTCGCTTCCAGTCGAACGGAACGAAATCCGGCACGCTGAACGCAAAGGCATCGCTGACCGCATCCAGCATTTCCTTGCCCGATTGGCACCACGCATCCAGCATGTACTCCCCCGGAGACAGCAGCAGGTCCGGTCCCAGCTCAATGGTGATTTTTCCACACGGTGGAAAATCCTCCGGCAACCCCCGGATCAGCGACGAGTCCAGCCGCGTCAACACGTCGCCCCCGCTCCGCTTGAGCATCACCCGCAAAATGGCGAATTTCCAAACCGGCAAGTCCGAGCGGTATTCGATGTTCACCACCCATTGTTTCCGCGCCGGATCGAACACCATCTCCAGATGGGTCATTTTCACCCGCCCCGAACCGCGCCGGTCGGTTCGTTCCGGCAGCGGCGTCAAACTGGTCTGTTCGGCCACGCCGGACAGATAGCGCTCCACGGCATCCTCCACGGACATTCTCTCGGAAACCCGCCCGCCCTCCACGCACAGCCCCGAGGTGCACAGCGATTTCACCGCCCCCATGTTGTGGCTCACGAACAACACCGTGCGACCGGCCCGCGCCACTTCGCCCATCTTCCCCAGGCATTTCTTCTGGAATGCGGCATCCCCCACCGCCAGCACCTCGTCCACCAGCAGGATTTCCGGCTCCAGATGCGCCGCCACCGCGAAGGCCAGCCGCACGTACATTCCGCTCGAATATCGCTTCACCGGCGTTTCAATGAATTTTTCAATTTCCGAAAACGCCACGATTTCATCGAATTTTGCCGCGATTTCCCGCCGCTTCATTCCCAGGATCGTCCCGTTCATGTAGATGTTTTCGCGCCCCGTCAGCTCCGGATGAAATCCCGTTCCCACTTCGAGCAGGCTGGCCACGCGCCCCTGAATGATGGCCTCTCCCGAAGTCGGTTCCGTAATCCGGGTCAGCAGCTTCAGCAAGGTGGATTTTCCCGCGCCGTTCCTTCCGATCACGCCCACCACGGCGCCCGGCTCCACATCAAACGTGGCCTCGCGCAGGGCCCAGA
The DNA here is from genome assembly GCA_964397035.1 of uncultured Verrucomicrobiota bacterium. Classification (GTDB taxonomy): domain Bacteria; phylum Verrucomicrobiota; class Kiritimatiellia; order CAIQIC01; family Lenti-01; genus Lenti-01. Next base: position 19,448 of record CAYNHA010000296.1, on the reverse strand, counting down.
ACAGGCCCTTGCGGTCCTCTTCCGAAAGTCCTCGCCGCTTGTCACCCACCCCCAGCATTTCGCGGAACGGATCCCGGCCCCTCAGCCTGCACCAGGCATAGCGGCACTCGTCCGCCAGCGTATGCCGCCCGATGGTCCCGAGCCGGTAGCACTTCGATAGTCCCCGGACTGAAATAGCGGCTTCACTCATATCGTATCCACAAAATTACGCTGAACCCGGTTGAACAGAAAAAGCCCCGTCGCCAACAGGAAAACCGTGACCCCGGCGCTGGTGACGCCCGCCTCCCACGACACCGTACCCGCCCCCGTGAACATCCAGCGCCCGCACTCCACCGGAAACGCCATCGGATTCAGCCAAAGCAGTCCCCGCAGCGCCGGATGTTGAATCTGCGAAGCCGGCCACACGATCGGCGTCAAGTACATCCAGACCTGTGTCAGGAACGGCAGGGCAAAACTCAAATCGCGGTATTTCGTTGTCAATCCCGCGATCCACAGGCCGATCGCCAGCCCCAGCATCGCGCATTGGACAACCAGCAGAGGGAAACCCAGCACCGCCCACTGCAACGACATCTCCGCGTGCCGGACGAACAGGAAGTACAGATAGAATCCCAGGAACATGGCGAAATTCAGTCCCAGGTGCGCCAGATTCGTCGCCACCGCCGAAAGCGGCATCACCAGCCGCGGAAAATACACCTTGGTCAGGACGTTCATGTTCCCCACCAGCGAATTCCCCGCCTGCGTCATGCAGCCCGAGAAATAATTCCACAGCACCGTGCCGCTCATGTAGAAAATGAACTGCGGAACGCCGTCCGTCGGAACCTTCGCCACCTGCCCGAAAATGACCGTGAAAATGACGGTCGTGACCAGGGGCTGGATGAAGTACCACAGCGGTCCCAGCATCGTCTGCTTGTACACCGCCGTCAGGTCCCGCAGCACCAGCATCCGGAGCAAATCGCGGTACTCCCACAGTTCCCGGACGTCGATTTTCCACCACGAATGATTGGCTCGAATGTGGGTTGTTGACATGGTTCCGTCCTATCCCAGCTTGGAAAACAACTTCACCAGGGGATTGTCCAGCAATCGTCCCGCCCGCTGGTTCAACTGCCGCATGCGGGCCACCCGCCCGGCCAGGAACGGCTCCCCGGCATTCTTCTTCATCCCTGCCAGCGCTTCGTCCGCCTGCTTCAGGTCCGACTCCAGCACCGCCATTTTGGAGAGCGCGAATTTCAGGATTCCATGCCGCAGCGCCGATCCGATGTCGTCCGCGCTCCGGTAATACCGCTTGCGGTCGCCCGCCTTCCTCACCCGGTGGATCAGTCCCAGCCGCTCCAGTTGCGCCGCCGCCAGGCTCACCGCCGCCTTGCTGAGATGCAGTTCCTTTTCCAATTCATCCAGCGAGGCTTCCCCCTCCGTCAGGTAGAGGCTGGTCAGCGCCTCCCCCGCCACCCGGTTGAAGCCGAACTCCTGCGCCAGCCTCCCCCCCGAGGCCACCAGCCGCGATTTGATGGCCGCTCCTTCGGTTTCTTTTTTGTGGGTATTTTTCACGGCCTGAACTTTTACGTTTTCATAAAAGTTATAGAATCAGGACCCGCCTGTCAAGATCGGCCTTGGCGGAGTGGAGGCGGAGGGGAATCCCGGGGTTCAAGGCCGGCTTTCCCAATATCCCGCGGTCAGGTTGTAAAACCACCGGGGGGAGGTCGCGCCGTTGTACCAAATCCACGCCCCGTCGCTGGATCGATACAAATATGGATAAAGCGAGGCGCCCGTCCACAGCCAGCCCATGTCCATCGCATACATCCAGACACTGTCCGGCACCGAAATGCCCGACACATAGAAATATCCATGCTGATTGTGCCAGATCCAGCCCTCGCTTCCCATCGGCACATAGTCACCAAACCAGTCCAACCGCCGCCAACCGCCGCCGAGGGATTGATAGCCTTCGTCCCAGGCTTCCGTGAACAGGTACGTCCGGATCCGCGTACCCGGATCTCCCATCAACACGCTGGACCGAGCAATCCACGGAGAGGCGCTATCCGCCTGGAGCTCCAGCGCGGGCTGGATCAGGTTCCCCAACCGTTGCTGCTGCGTGCTGAACAGGTTGTCGAAAATGGAAGCCGTGGTGGACTCCGCCATGGGCAATGTCGCCTCCGCAGCCGCCGCCCAAACCGCAACCGCCCCGCCCGGTGCCGTATCCAAAAACCCCTTTCCAAGACACCGGTTGTTGGTGTGGGGTTGCGCAAAATCGTTCAGCATGCATGTCCCCGCCAGCAAGAGCGGATTCCGGGCGGCATTCGTCAGCGTGGACATGTAGGATCGCAGATAGCTGTGCTCAAAGAAGTACGGCGAGCTGATCCCCACGTTGTTGGCGTGGCCCAGATACACCGAAATGGACGGCGCGGCATTCATCGCCACGATGAAATTGGTTCTCATCGCGGTTTCCGATGTCGCCGCCGTATGAGCCAGCCGCTGAACCGACATCCCCGGCGAAACATGGGCCGCCAAGCGGGCACTTGCCTGTCCGAAGGCATCGTTCACATCCTTGTCCGAAACCATCAGTACCTTGCTTTTCCAATCATCGCTGGATTCATGGGCGATGATCCGGTTGATCATCTGGACCAACGAAGCGGACGTCTGCGCGGGCAGGCGCCCAATGGACAGGTCCGGGAATCCGTCGCCATCCGTGTCCGCCAGGGGATTGTCGAGCCCGATGGTTTTCAGCGTGCTTCCCGACGTTGTGCTGTACGGGATGCGGTCCTGAATGGGAGGCACGTGGTTCGGCCGCCGGACCGCCTGTCCAAAGGAATCGGTATAGTCCAGGTGTCCATCGCCCGCCAGGCAAACGTAAACCGGCGGCACCGTCCAGTGCGTTTGGGCATAGGCCAGAAACCGGGGAATGACACGTGGATCGCGCCGCCCATGGGCGAAGGAATCGCACAGTTCCTCGAACGGGACCAGCCGCGAGGAAAGCCCCTGTCCACAGCGATGTTCCACCAGCGCCGCCGCCGCATTCGTCAGCGCACGCGAAGCAATGACCAGATGCGGCGCCCCTGCCTGCGGCAATGCCCACCCGCCATCGCTGACTCCATCGATCCGCTCCGGCTGCAAATAGGCGGAAGCAGCCAAGTACCGACCCGTGGATGCCGGCGAAACCGACCACGAAGTTCTCCACTCCGAACCTTCCTGCACCACGGTGGTGGCCATCTCCACCGGACGGAGTGGAGACGAAACATCCCACACGCGGATGGCGGACGTGGAAAATCCACGCACGGTCAGGGTGTTGGTTCCGGATTCAGGTCGGAACAGCAGTTGGTTGTTCAGCGCCTTCATGCGCCGGGCATAGCGTACCTCCAACGCATCGATCAACACCGTCGTGGTGGTCACATCCGCGTCGCGCCGCATTTCAACCGTCACCGGAATGGATGTTCCCGTCAAATTCGTGGCCGCGCCGCTTTGGACCATCCGCTCATCCCCCGCCCACCTCCGGTCGTCCAGCCATTGCCCGGCGGCAGCCAACCGCGTGTGGTTGTCCAACTCAACGGCACCATCCCACGCACTGACAAGGTACGCCGTCACCGTTCCCGTTCTCACATTGGGATGGATGTCCGCCACCGGCACATTCGTCGTCCACAACCAGTTGGTCGAGGGCGTAGTCAGTTGGCGCCCCGTCCACACAAAATAGTCATCCTCCGCGCCTCCCGGAAGATAGTCGGAAAAATTCAGGTTCCTCTCCATCCGGGCGGTTTCCCAGAACCACGGATTCTCCGCCACCGAGGCGGTCGTTCCATCGGTGGAGATCATCCTCAAACCCGGCCCCGGATCGAGCCAGTACACATTGCGGTCGGTGTACACATCCCGATAGGCCTGGCCGAAAAACAAAATCGCCGCCCCACCCTCTTCCGCCCGCCACGCCACATTCGAGCCGCCGCACGTCAGGACAAAGTTGGTTTGCGCAATCGCCTGCGAAACCAGCGCGGTGCTGCTGCCCTGGAGAACCGCCGCCAACTGCGCCGCCGTCACCCGGTAAAGCCCGTCGTTGGTGATGGACATGCGCACCCGCGTGCCCACATCAGCCTTGCGGGAAACTTCTTTCGCCGGGGAAGATTCCGGCACCACGGCTTTCGCCATTTTCTCCTTCGCCTCCACCTCCACGGAGGAAAACCCGGATGCCCATTCCCGGTTTTCGGGATCCACCCGCACCACCCGGTAGGAAACCCGCTTCCCCGCCCACGCGGAGGAATCCGCATCGTGAAAGCGATAGACCCGCGACGGCGAATCGAACAATTCCGCCTCCACCCGCTCCTTCGTCAGGCGAACCACTTCCCCATCGGGCCGCTGCGCCTCCACATGCCATCCCAGCAGCCAGGGAGAGCTTCCGTCCCGGGTCCATTCCACATCCACCCCCCCCGACGCCGATTCCACCACGCGGAAGGAAACCGCTGAAACATCCCCCTGCGCACGAGCCTCCGGCATCCCCGCCCACGCCCCCATCATCACGGCAAGCCACATCCCCATCCGAAAGGTTCGAATGAATCCACACCTTCCCCAAGCCGCTTTGTTTGGCCACTTCTTCATTGAGAATGCCTGGCGAATATACTTCACCCAGCCCCGCTCTACCAGCATTCAGTAAGATCCCGGCTATGGCCAGGTTTCCCATTGTCCGGCCGTCATGTTCATCAGCCAGCGCGGATTCGTCGATCCGTTGTACCACAGCCACGCGGCGGGAGCCGATCGATAGAGGAAAGGATATTGCGCGCTGCTGGTCCACAGCCAGCCTTGATCGCTTGAAAACATCCAGACATTCTGGGGAGTGCCACTGGGCAGTACGAAAAGGAATCCATGCTTGGAATGCCAAATCCAGCCATCCCCGCCCATCGGAACATAATCTCCGAACCACGCCAGTCGCCGCCACCCGCCCCCAATGTCCACATTTCCCGAATCCCAACAATTCCCCGCCTGAACCACCGTCACCGTGCTTGTGCTGCCGGGCGAGCCCGCCACCCACACCGTTCCCGTGCGCGCTGCCGGCTCCGAATTGGCCTCGTAGGAAACCATGATCGTCCCGCCATTGATTCCGCTGGCACCCGCCGTGATCGCCAGCCAAGGTTCCGATTCGCTCGCCGTATAGACCACCGTCTCGGCGTTCAGGTTGGTCACTCCAAACGTGGTGGTTCCTGCGGCCGTGCCCACGGCGCGGCTCAACGGCGTCAACGTCAGTTCGGGATTCTCTTCGGAGAGTCGGCTCGAAATGTTGTTGCTCCACCGGTTGCCGGTCTCGCTGCCCCAACTGGGCGAAAGACCCGTCGCCGCCATCACCGGCGTGAACTGAAGCCCGCTTTTCTGGGCGCTCAACACGTAATTCTTGCTGGAAGGAAGCCGGGCGAATGCAAAGATGCCGCGCGCATCCGTGACCGTGCTGTTCGTCAATCCCCCTCCCACGGCCACCACGGTGGCGCCCGTCACCGGCACTCCCTCGTCCAGCACCCGCCCGGACAGAATCTCACCCGTTCCATTCGTGTAGATGTTGCATTCAAACCCCCGCAGCGTGTCGAAGGCGTAGTAATCCGTATCCACGTCCGGCAGATTGTACCACGCATCCTTCAGTCCACCCCATCCCAGATTCAAATGGTAGTACGCGGATTCAAAATTGAACCCATATCCATCGCACAGCACCGCATGCCCTCCTTCGCTGCACCAGATGCTCATCAACACCGGAAGGCGCGCATCCAGATTGGGCCGGACGGCATCCATCAGACAGCTTTGCCCCGACACGTAGCGGGCGTTTCCGAAAAAGAAAACTTCCTTCAGCGTGGATTCATAGGTTCCCGCGCTGGAACCATCGGCCGCATAGCTCGTGCCGCTGGCCACGCCGATGTCCGCGCACAAGGCCCCGATGGCTTGTCGTTCCGCCGTGCTGGGCGAGGACGGCTTCAGCGGCATCCAATCCCAGTTGTACGCCCCGCCCGCCCCATCGCCGCCCCGGAGGCTGCGCGTGGTCCACACCCCGTCCACTTGGATCGAAAAGGACTTGGTTCCCACGCCGCGGGTCGGATACCGGTAATAGCGCATCAACTGTCCAAATGCCGTGTTGTTGCATCCGCACACATAGTTGCTCGAACTTCCCGCCGCATACGGCGGCGTGTAGTAGTTGTAGCAGGCCACTCCCCCCACCGTCCCCTGGCTCCATGTGCTTTGAATGAACGGGTCCACGCGCGGATCGTCCACCGAACTCAATCCACTCCCCTTTTTGGAATTTCCAACTGAGGCCGGATTCCGCAGAATTTCCCACTTGGTTGCCGCCCGGGCCGCCACCGCGTTTCCGGCCTTTCTCGTTGCCGTTTTCGCGCGCTCCAGCCGTCCCTGCGCATCCCGCCGGATCAGGGCCGCCAGCGGATTGTTCGGGTCGTTGTCGTAGCGCCCCGTGGCGGCAAACACCAGAATCGGTTCCACCTCGGTGTCGGCGGCACAAATCACGAATCCTTCCGGTTCGAGCGCAACCACGTGGAACAACACCACCCCAAACTCATTCTCCACCGTTTCCACCGCGCCAACGGCCGTGCCCAGCTTCTCCCCCAGCGGTTCCGCACTGGCCTGCAACCATCCGCGAACCGCTTGCGCCGCCTCTGCCGGCGAAGTCGGCATTCCCTGCGCCGCCATTTCCATTCCCAAAACGCCGATTCCCATCCACCTGATCCAGCGTTTCATGGTCCACCTCCTACAGCCAGCTTTCCCACAGGTTCAGGGTCAGATTCATGAACCAACGCGGATTCATCTGCCCGTTGTACCAAAGCCATGATCCATCGCTCGCCCGGTAAAGGAACGGATAGACCGTGCTGCTGGTCCACAGCCAACCCATGTCGCCCGAGAAAAGCCACAGGCTCTCCGGCTGCGCCCCCGTCCCCACATAGTAAAAACCGTGTTTTCCATGCCAAATCCAGCCGTCGCTCTCCATCGGCACATACTCTCCGAACCACGCCAGGCGCCGCCAGCCGCCGCCGATGGTTTGGAAACCCGCCTCCCATCCGCTGCCCGCCCCCGGCTCCTTCGCATAGGCACCGGGCGGACTCCCCAAATCCCGATACATCCCCATACGATCCAACGGAATCTCGTTGCTCAACACGCCCACCGGCTCCATCGGCGCCAACGGCGCATCGTCCGGAAATGCCGGAATCGCAAACGCCGTCGCCTGAAACACCGTGCCCGACACCACCGGACGGAAATCCCCGCCCGCCGGATCCACCAGTTGCGGCTCGAACTGGTTAATGTGGTTCTGCGTCTCCAGGAGCGTGGCATTGCACGTTGGATTGGCCGGCTGGCACGCCGTTCCATCCCCGATTCCCAGCTCCAGATCCGGCGGCCCGTTCCACAATATGTTTCCTTTGATCTGCAAATTGGAATCCGTCGTGGCCGGCCACGGAATATTCGTGTTGGTGTTGCCGCTCCACGGCCCGGCAAACTCGAAATGCTGCCATGCGCTTTGGTACGGCATCGGATTGTAGAGGATGTTGTTGTAGATATAGACGTTCCGGTTGGGAATCCGCTGGTCGCCGCTGGTCGTCGTGTGCGTCCATCCGCCCCACTCCGCATACGTCTGCGCAATGGGCGCCTCTGCCGCGCCATCCAGGCTCATGTTGCCAAACGCCACCTCGATTCCATGCGACCGCGAGCCCACCCGGACCAGCGTGTTGTAGGCAAACAAAATGTTGTGCCCGCCGTTCACCCCGAAACCCGCGCCATCGCAATCTCGCACAATGTTGTTGATGAAACGGACATTCGACGCCTGATAATGGATCCACGGCGCCGTCAGGAATTCGCTCCCCGCCCCCTGGCCCGCCACGAATCCGCCCGTTCCGCCGTTGTAGAACTCGTTTCCATCGATCACAAAATCGCTGCTCCCGCCCTTCACATACGCCGCCCAATCGTCCGCATCGTGGATCCGGCACCGCCGAATATGTCCGTAGTGGCAACACATGTAGTCCAGCGCATTGCCATACGCATGGGCCACCTCGCTGTCCTCCACGAACAGATATTCACTCTGGTTCGCCTTCAGCGCCTCCTGCGCCAACCGCTGCGAACCCGGCCCGCCCCGGATCGTGCAATGCTGGATCACCACCACTTCGCACGAATCCAAATGCAGCCCGTCGCCGCCATTCGAGGGCTCGAAAACGATTCCCTGCACATACACGAATTGGCAGGAGAAAAACTGCATGTCGGTTGCGATCACCGCCGTGCCCTCGCCATCCGCCGCTTGAATCACCAGCGGATACGCATACGTTCCATAGCGATGCTCCATCCACGAGCGATCATTCGCATACGTCCCCGCGCACAGCATCAGCCGGTATCCCGTGCCCGAAAACCTCACATGCGCCGGCACATCTCCCCACGCGCGGTCGATCGTCCGGTACGCCCGCCCGCGCGCGCTCCCATCGCCCGTGTTGTCGCTTCCGTCCACCGGATCCACCCAAATGTCGCGCAGCACCGGCGCCCCCTCGTCGTAGCTCTCCCCCTCCATCGCCGCCGTCGGCGGCAGCACCACGCACCGCACCCAGTTCGTCCGGACCTGCCCTCCGTGCGTCACCGCAACCGCCACCCGCGGCGCCGTGAAATCCCGCGCCACACCCGAGGCCGGATTCGCCGTCGCCCCCGGCGCCAGCGTCATCGTCGGCACCAGCGATGCCATCGCGCTCCCGGCCGGCAGGTGGAACGTGTAGATCGGCTCGTTCAAACTTCCACCGTAAATCAAGTTCGCCATCGTCGCCCCCACCTGCCCCGGCACCGACAATCCCGTCAGCACATTTCCAACCGCCCACGCGCCGGAAACCCACAGCCATCCAGCCAACCCCACCCCCCACCACTGTCCTGTTGTCTTCACGGGTTCAGTCGACTCCGATCCAGCCTTCAAAAAGCAAGAATCATGCCGATTTCTGAATCAGAAGAACAAAAACGGTTGACCCACCCGCGAAGCGGCACAGAAGCCCCTTAACATCAAAACGATTTCCCAAATTTGAGAAACCACCGCACCCCTGCGACTACTGCATCTGCTCTTCCCGCCAATAAATCGGCGTGGTTTTCTTGTCGCCCACCTCGAACACCGCCCACACCCCGCAGCCCACCCCGTTGTTTTCGCCAATCGACACCACCCGCACAAACGTCCGGTCCGACACCGAAATCCGGTCCGCCAGCGCCGCATCCATCCCCGACTTCGAAATCGCGTCCTGCACACTCTCGAACCCGTCGTCCTTCGTGTTCGGAATCCCGTCATCGCCCAGCCGGAACTTCAGCAAATCCTCCACCACCCACTCATCCATCATTTTGTCGCCCACCGTCAACGTCAGCAGCACCTCGCGCGTCGCCGTGTTCACATTCACCTTGCCATCCCCGAACGTCGTCAGCAAATGGGCAATCCCCCTCAGCGGCTCGCTCTTCGGATCCGGCGGCGGCCCTCCATAGACAATCGCCGGCGTGAATCCCTTGATCAGCAGCAATTCATCCACCGTGTCCAGCGGCGCATTCTTAGGCACATACCCCTTGTCCTTGTAGAACGAATCGCTCTCCTCCGCGCCATTCAGCCGGTGTTCATCCCCCTCATCCGTCCAGTCCATGAAGCAATCGATCAAATCCGGCCAGGTTTCCTCCGGCACGCCCGACTGGTCCAGCAACTCCTCCCAATCCTCGTCCCCCAGCGTGTTCACATTCCGCCGTCCCGCCTCCGGCAGAATATCCACCGTGGCCCTGGACTCGCCCATCTCCACGTTCACTCCCGTGATTCCGATGCCCCGCCCCAGATTTTTCGACAACGTCCGCAACGCCTCCTTCTCCTCGTCCTCCTCCTCGAACGAGTTTTCCTCGAAACTTTTCGCCAGCAAAAACTTCGCATACTCCACCCCGCCCCGCGCCGCCACCTGCGCCTTCATCCGCTTGCGCGCGTGCGATGTAATCCCCGCCTCCAGATGCATCTCGAACGCCAGCCCCCCGATCAGCAAACTCAAAATCAGCACCGTCCACAGCGCCACCACCAGCGCCGCCCCGCTCCGGCTGGGCCGCCGCTCACCCGTTTTCCACAGTATGGAAAACTTTTTCGCCATTTTTCCACACAATGGAAAAAATGTTTCCACACTGTGGAAAAACTTCATTGGGTGATCTCCACGCCGCCTTCGCCTTCGCCCTCGGGCTGGGCTTCGGGCTGGGCTTCCGGTTCGCCCTCGGCGGGCGGGGCCACCGTGCGGTCGCGCCGTTCGCCGCCCGGCATCTCCGGTGCCACCTCCAGCTCCACGATGCGCTGCAACTCCAGGTTCTCGTCGAAATTCTTTTTCTTCTCCATCGTCACCGTCACGCGCAACAGCTTGGGCAGAGAATTGGTTTCCTCCCACTTCTGGCTCCATTGCTCAGCATCGAAGTCGTACCACTCGCACGAAAACCCCTCCACACCGGGCGTCACCAGCCACGGCTCCACATCCGTTTCCTTCACCTCTTCCGACAGGTGCGGCCACGCCCGTACCACCAGCCCCCGCTCGCCGCCCACCGAATCCACCGTCACCGAAAGCCGGTGCAAGCCGTTTTGCCACGGCGAATCGGGCGGCAGGAACGCCGTCCCGCTCGTCACCCAACTCACCTTGTTGGCCGCGCTTTTCGAGGTGCCGCCACGATCCTCCAGCCAGAACCCGAACGCCTCGGGCTTGGAGGGAAACCACGCCGCGCCGCGCAGGGCCGTCACCAGCTGGTCCATCGCGAATTCGCCATAGTGGAGCTGTTCCAACAGCTCGCCGCCGCGCGTCCACGCCTTCGATACGCTCCAGAACGTGCCCGCCGCCATCGCCATCGCCAGGCTGAAAATGACCAGCGCCGCCAACAGTTCGATCAGCGTGAAACCGGCCTTGGATAACGGGACGCAGCGCATCACAGCACCTTGGGCTTCAACGTGCGTTCGCCATCGCTGTTCTCCGGCACGTAGAGGAATTGCACCACTTCCTCCATGCCCGGCCGCTCGCCCTGAGACCACTGCACGCGCGTGGTCATTTTGAACAAGCCTTCCCTCTGCTCGTCGTCTTGCCCCAGGTCTTCGAGCGTACGCGTCCACGTCCAGCCCGCCGGGCCGTCCTTGAAGTCCCCGCTCTCCTGCCCCGCCTTGATTTCGTCCATCAGGCGGAGAGGCTTTTCCACATCCACGCGCCCCATCATGCGCCGCGCCATTTCATAGTTGCGCGCCTGCCGCACCACCGCCAGCGCCCGCGAAGCCCCCTCCACCAGCGATCCCAGCGCAATGCCCAGGATCACCACCGCCAGCAGCACCTCCACCAGCGTCATGCCCGAGCGCCTATTCACGCATCACCTTCGCATTGCCGGTGATGGCGTCCACTTTGATCGTCGCCGTGCGGTTCTCCTCGTCGCCAATCTGGATCTCGTACGCCTCGCACATGCCGTTGGGATAATAGTTCACGAAATACAGGTCGTCGATCGACTTGCCCCCGCGAAACGAAAGGATTTTGACGCCCTCCTCCAGTTTGCGCACCAAAAGCGGCGGCGCCTGGGCATCCATCGCCGCCGGCGCATCCGCGCCCGTGACCACTGCACCCTCGCCCGGCGGCGTCGGCCCCTTGCCCCCGACTTCCCCGAAAAACGCGTCTTTCTTCACCCCCGGCTGCCCCTGGTCCACCATCTCCAGCGTACCCTTGACCTGGTCGAACAAAACCGCCATGTAGCGCTGGCCCAGCACGGCCTTCGACTGCGCATGACGGTGCATCATCAGCACCGTCCGCGTCGAATTGCGCAGCTTGGCCCCCCGGAACGAACGGGCAAACATCGGCATCGCCACCGCCGAGGCAATCCCGATGATCACCACCACCAGCAGGATCTCGATCAGCGTGAAACCCCTCCGCCGCACGGCCGCCTACTTGACGTCGTCCGCGCTACCGAAGCTCAGGTCCGGCCCCGCCGACACCACCGTGTAGGCACTGCCCTGCTTGGTGTACTGGAACTCCGTTCCCCACGGATCCTTCAACGACTCCGCCTTCTTCAGGTAAGGCCCGTTCCAATTCGGCTCCGAACCCTTGGTGACGAGATTCTGGAGGCTTTCCGGCAACTTGCCGTTGTCCGTCTCGTACAAGTCGATCGCCACACCAATGGCCCCCACCCCGCCCCGGGCCGCCGAAATCTGGCTTTGCATCACGCGTCCGCCCAGCCGCGGAACCGCCACCGCCGCCAGAATGCCGATGATCACCACCACCAGCAGAATTTCAATCAACGTGAAGCCCGCATCCCGGCGCCGAATTTCGTTACTCTGTTTTTTCATTTTCCCGTCTCCCTGTTCATCCATGTTGATCCAGAACGCAATCTATCACGCCACCCACCGTTCCGGAAGGATTTCCGTTTCCGGTCAATCCCGCCCCACGCTCAAATACGTGAAACCCGCCGCCCGCATTGCCGCGGGCTTGAACAGGTTCCGGCCATCCACCACCACGGGGCAGGCCATCACGCTCTTGAGCCTCTGCAGATCCATCTGCTTCACCTCGTCCCATTCCGTCAGGATCAGGACCAGATCGGCACCCGTCGCGCATTCGTAGAGGTCGCCCACGCAATCCAGTTCCGGATGGACCTCCCTGAATTTTTGCCCGGCCACGGGATCCCACGCGCGCAGCTTCGCCTTCATTTCCTGCAACTTCGGCACAAAGTACAGGCTCGGCGCCTCGCGGATGTCATCCGTCCCCGGCTTGTAGGCCAGGCCGAAAACGGCAATCGTCTTGTCCTGCACCACCCACAGCTCTTTCTTGATCTTCTTGATCAGATAATCCCGCTGGGCCTGATTGATTTGCTGCACTTCCTTCAGCAATTTGAAATCATGCCCCAAGGCATCCGCCAGGCGGATGAACGCCTCCACATCCTTCGGGAAGCACGAGCCGCCATAGCCCACACCCGCCAGCAGGAACCGGGACCCGATGCGCGGATCCAGCCCCATGCCCTGCGCCACCTGCTCCACATCCGCACCCGCCAGCTCGCAAATGCGCGCGATTTCGTTGATATACGAAATCTTCATCGCCAGGAATGAATTCGAGGCATGCTTCGTCAGTTCCGCGCTCGTCACGCTCATCCGCAGAAACCGGCCGCCGCTTTTTTGCAAAATCGGCCGGTAGATTTCCTCCAGCAAGTCGCCCGCGCGATCGCTCTCCACCCCCACCACCACGCGGTCCGGTCGCGCCGTATCCTCGATGGCCGTCCCCTCGCGCATGAACTCCGGATTCGACGCCACATCGAAATCGGCATCCGCCCGCAGATATTTCAGCACCGTTCGCTTCAAATACTCGCTGGTTTTCGCCGGCACCGTGCTCTTTTCAACCAGCAGCCGGTAGCCCGTCATTTGCTCCGCCACCTGGCGGCCCACCTGCTCCACATGCGTCATGTTGGCCTCCCCGCCCGGTTCCGGGGATGTGCCCACCGCAATGAAAATCACCTCCGCAAAGGCCGTCCCCTCCGCAATCGACGTGCTGAACTGCAACCGCCCCGACGCGGCGTTCCTGGTCACGATCTCGTCCAGCCCCGGCTCGTAAAAGGGCATGATTCCCCGTCGAAGCGCATCCACCTTCTTCGAATCGCTGTCCACGCACAGCACCTCGTGCCCCGCATCCGCAAAACAGGCACTCGTCACCAGCCCCACATAGCCCGCACCCACCACTGAGATTTTCATCGCCGCACGCTCCTTTGCTTCCACCCGTCTCCGGCACAAGAGAACCGTATTCAAACCGTCCGACGAAATCAACCCCTTCAACATGGCCGCGTCCTGTGGATCACAACACAAAACCCCTAGAAAAATAGCATTTCTGCCGTTTTTACAAGGGGTCAACGTGGTGAGACGGGCGGGGCTCGAACCCGCGACCACAAGCTTAAAAGGCTCGTGCTCTACCGACTGAGCTACCGTCCCACAATTTTCAGTCACTCGAAAATGTGCGCCGTTTCTACGCTACTCCACCCATCCCGCACAAGCAAAAACAGGCTTCTCCGCCGGGTTTCGCATTCCCGCGGCTGCTTTCCGCTATTGCGATGCCTCCGTTTTGGGTGTATCAAACGCCGCACATGCCGTTTCCCTATCCATCCGATACCATCGCCGCCATCGCCACCGCTCCGGGCGAAGGCGCCATTTCCATTGTCCGCGTTTCCGGCCCAGAAACCTATGCCTTGGCCGATCGCCTGTTTCAGTCCCCCCCCGCCCCCCCCTCGGCCCGTCCGCCCGGTACCTTTGCCTATGGAACCGTCGTGGATCCCGCTTCCGGCGAGGTGCTCGACGAAGCCATCTGCCTGTTTTTCCGCGCCCCCCACTCCTACACCGGCGAAAATTCGGTCGAAATCCAATGCCATGGCGGCTCTCAGGTCGCCCAACGGATCCTCCAAGCCCTCCTATCTGCCGGGGCCCGCCAGGCCGAACCCGGTGAATTCACCAAGCGCGCTTTCCTGAATGACAAACTGAACCTGACCCAGGCCGAGGCCGTGCTGGATCTGATCCATGCCCGTTCTGAGCGGGCCGCACGCCTCGCCACCTCCCAACTGGAAAATGCCCTCGGCTTGCGCATTCGAAACCTGTACGACGCCCTTCTCGCGGCATCGGCAGATCTTGAAGCAATGCTTGATTTTCCGGATGATGAACTGCCGCAATCGGTTCCAACTGAACTGGCTCAACGGCTGGCTTCGATCGCCACGGAAATCCAAGCCTTGATGGACACCTGGAAGGAAGGTCACGTGCTTCGCGAGGGAGCCCGCATCGTCATCGCCGGGGCCCCCAATGTCGGAAAATCCACCCTTCTCAATCGTCTCGCGGGCCACGATCGCTCCATCGTCTCCCCCCATCCCGGCACCACGCACGACACCATCGAGGAATCCCTTGTCCTCAGGGGCTATCCCGTGCAAGTGACCGACACGGCCGGGTTGCGAGAGGCTCCCTGCGAAATCGAACAAGAAGGCATTCGGCGCACCCTCAAAGCTCTTTCCCAGGCGGACCTCTGCCTCTGCCTTGTCGATGCATCGAAACCACTCTCAACGGAAGAGTTGAATTTCCTCTCGTCACAAAACCATAAAAAAACGATCGTGATCCTCAATAAATCCGACCTGGGAATCCAGGTTTCCCCATGCGATCTCGCGGATTTCATTTGCGTCCCCTTTTCTTTGAAAAACAACTCCTCCATGGATCCTATTGTGGGCCCAATCATCTCCCTGCTGGTGGACACCCCTGCCGGAAATAGTCACGAATGCTTCGCCATTTCTTCCCGCCATCATTCTTCCCTTTCCATTGCACTGGAAAATGTTATGGAATCCATTTCCTGTGTCGAAAGCGGGAACGAAATCCAGTTCCTGCCTGCGGCAACCCATGCGCGAGCCGCTTTGGAGCAAATCAGTCAAATTTTAGGTAAAAATTTCACTGAAGAAGTGCTGGACACTATTTTTTCTAGGTTTTGTGTCGGAAAATAGTTTCCGCAGCCATTTATAATTTATATTTATGTGATTCTAATTCACAATAAACAGAATTCAAATTCCAATGAACTCATTTGACGTTTTGGTGATCGGCGCTGGCCATGCCGGTTGCGAGGCGGCCTTGGCGGCCGCAAGGATGGGGGTCCGAACCGCCCTTGTCACCATGGATCTACGCGCCGTAGCCCGAATGTCCTGCAATCCCTCCATCGGCGGAATGGCCAAATCGCATATGGTGTTTGAGCTGGATGCCCTAGGCGGCGAAATGGCCTTGAACACGGACTGCACGGGCATCCAGTTTCGGGTTCTCAACATGCGGAAAGGCCCTGCTGTTCGCGCCAACCGAACTCAATGCGACAAACCCGCCTATTCCGCCCGCATGAGTGCCGTTCTGCAGGCCCAGGACCATTTGACCCTGATCGAAGACCAAATTGAGGCCATCCACGTTCAGCAGGACCAGATTTGCGGCGTGGTCGGGCAAAAATCAGGACGAATCGAAGCCAAAACCGTTGTTTTAACGGCGGGAACCTTCTTGAGAGGTAAAATTTTCATTGGAAAGAACGGTATTCGCGGTGGCCGCCTCCACGAACCTTCCGAAGAGAAACTCAGCCTTCAATTAAAGAACATGGGCTTCCGGGTGGAACGCCTCAAGACCGGCACCCCCCCCCGGTTGCACAAGGACAGCCTTGATTATTCGAAAATGTCCATCCAGCCCGGCGAAATTCCACCGCCCTTCTTTGGATGGCAGTGCCGGGCGGCGTCCCCTTTGTTCCACGTGGAACAAGGCCCCGCTGTCCCGGTCTCCCCACCCCTTGTTCCACGTGGAACATCCGCGCCATTGCCACCATTCGCCCCCTGGGTACCCGGAAGCCAACAACTCCCTTGCTGGCTCACCCATACCAATGAACGAACCATTCAACTCATTTCAGACCACTTGGAAGATTCAGCGCTGTACGGCGGCCTGATTGAAGGCACCGGGGCTCGCTATTGCCCCTCCATTGAAGACAAGGTCGTCAAGTTCTCCAGCCACAGCCATCACCATGTGTTTGTGGAACCAGAGGGACGCAACGTGGTGGAAATGTATCCCAACGGAACCTCCAACAGCCTGCCACTCGATGTGCAAATTGAGATGATCCATTCCATCTCGGGCCTCGAAAAGGCCGAGTTTCTGGCACCGGCCTATGCCATCGAATATGACTTCTTCGACCCCACGCAACTGTTCCACACGCTGGAAACCAAGCGGGTTTGCGGCTTGTATTTTGCCGGCCAAGTGAACGGAACCACAGGATATGAAGAAGCTGCGGCTCAGGGCTTTATGGCCGGAGTCAACGCATCCCTCCGCATTCTTCACAAGGAACCTCTCATTCTCAAGCGCCACGAAGCCTACATGGGGGTCATGGTCGATGATCTGGTCACCAAGGGCACCAACGAACCCTATCGAATGTTCACCTCCCGCGCCGAGCACCGCCTTCTGTTGCGGCAGGACAATGCCCCTTTCCGTTTGGCCTCCCAGGCGGAATACCTGGGAATTCTTCCCCGTTCCCGGCGTCAGGAAATCCAACAAATGGAAACCGCGATCACCAAGGAAATCGACCGCCTGAACCAAACCCATCTCGACGGCGCCTCCTTGGCCCAATGCCTGAAACGGCCGGAAATTCAATACTCCACTTTGCCGGGACGCCGAGCGGATCTCTCACCGGAAGTGGCTGAACAGGTGGAATTTTTCCTGAAGTACGAAGGCTATATCGAGCGGGAATCCAGGCAGATTGAAAAATCGGAACAAATTGCCAAGCAACGGATTCCAGAAGACTTTGATTACAACGCCATCTCGGCTCTCCGCTTCGAATCTCGCGAAAAACTGTCCTCCATCCGCCCCCGCGATCTAGGCCAAGCCTTGCGAGTTTCCGGCGTCACACCTGCGGATATTTCGATCCTCTCCGTTTTCCTAAAAAGGCATTCTTCGTGATTGTTTCAAGACAGATTGATGCGCAGTTGATGAATTTCGGCCAAATTTTGACGCATAGTTAATTAACTATGCATACAAATAGTTCAATCCATTCATTCGAATTTCATCAAATAATCAGCCAATTCGATTCCGCATAGTTAATTAACTATGCGTAGTTCTCAACTTCGAATAGAGTATTCCAACTCTCTATGGTTTCAACAATTGGATGGCGGTTTGGGCCACAGGACCTCCCGCCTCTGCCCAGCGTGAAGGAAACGAGTCTGGATGGGAAAGGCAATTGTTGAGTTTGGCCATTTGGATTTCGGATGGAAAATGGGAGGCCGCCAGAGAAGCCGCCGATCTCCACTTTGGATCGGCATTCGGCAACTGCGAGGCGGCTTGCAGGGCCATTCCTGCAAGATACTGGGTAAACCCAACGCCTGTTTCCCCCGTATCAAAACGTCCGTCCGGTCGTTGCAGCCGAAGAAGATGTTCCATTCCCGCCCGAATGGAAGAATCCTGCGTTTCATTCAATGCGGCCGGCGCGGAACGAATGAGGGCAATCAAGGCCAGGGCCGTCACCCCTGTGTCATAGCGGGAATGCACCGAAGGCGCACCGGCCGCCCAAGCCCCATCATCCCGCTGGGCAGCAAGAAGGATTTCAACAGGGGAGGGGGATCGCGCCATCTGCACCGGTTGAAACATCCATACACTGGCTCCCACCAAAAGGACCAAAGCAGCCACGCCACGCAGGAAAGGAAAGGCCAAGAGCATGGGCCGCGGCGAAAGCATTCGGATCCGCTGTTGTACGCGATCGGAAAAATCCGCTGAGCCTACCGGTATTTCTTGCTCCCTCAAGAGGGTGATCAGCTTGGAAAATCGAGGGTCATTCAACGGATCGTCATTTGTTTTCATCATACATTTCCTGCAACGTGGCCAGGGCGTTGAACACTCTTGATTTTACAGTTCCTATTGGTATAGAAAGAATTACAGCTATTTCTTCGTAGGATAGACCTTGATGAACGGCCAGAACCAGCACCTCTCGCAATTTTGGAGAAAGGTGATCGAGCGCCGCCTGGATATCGATTTGTTTGCGTACGGCGCCAATACCGCCATCGGTGGAAAAGGGCACCTCTTCCCGGTAGCGGTCCGAAAAAAGCCGAAACCGGACTTGTCGACGGACCGAATCCAGCCACACATGACGGGCCAACGTGTAGAGAAAGGTCGTGAACTTCGCTGCCGGCTTGTATTTCTTCCGATAGTTCCATAACCGAATGAATGTCTCCTGCGCAAGATCCTCACCAGCCGTAGAAGCGCCCATGCGGGCAAAATAGTTCAATAAGGGTCGTTGATGACGGGCGACCAACATGCAAAACGCCGTCTCGTTTTCATCTTTGACCTGAACCATGAGCTCAAAATCATCGGGTTCTGGATGGACCGAATCGGACATGGGTGGCATTGTTGAACGGGTTTTCAAGAAAAGAAAAGACTTTTGCGCTGGGTGAAACCAATAGTAATAACAGGATGAACCATTTCGCCCGCAATGTCGTTTACAAGGCTAAACAAACAAAATCCCGAAAGAAGCAAAAAGATGACTACATGGAACACTGGTTGTTGGGTGGGTTTGCTGTTGGCGGCTTCAGCATGGGGAGCCGTCTTGCCGCCTGAGTTGGAAGGAGAAGCCAGAACCGCCATGAACCGTGGAGCCGCTTGGCTCGTTGCACAACAGCAACCGGCTGGGTTTTGGGCCATTGAAGATTCTCCTGCGCTAACCGGCCTCTCCATGTGGGCGTTGCAAAAAACAGACCCCTCGGCTTTCCGGACCGCGATCGACCGCGCCATGGTCTTCATCCTGACCAGTGTGCAGGAAGACGGCTCCATCTGGCGCAAGCCAGCCGTGCAGCGGAAGGGTGGGGGATTGGCCAACTACAACACGGCCATCTGCATGAGCGCCCTGCATGCCCTCAACCGCTCGGAACTGGTTCCGGTGGTGCAAAAGGCCAGAACCTACCTGTCGAAAATGCAGTATCTAGACCCCAGCGTCTACCGGGGTGGA
>CAYNHA010000295.1:0-5423 GCA_964397035.1 uncultured Verrucomicrobiota bacterium | reverse complement strand
TGTTCGGGTTGCGCGCGGACTGGTCGTGGCGTTCCACGTCCGTCCGGACGTTTTCCAGGCAACCCAGCGTCAGCACGTGCCCCTCGCCCAGCTTGATCCGGGCCTTGCCGAAACCGCCGGAACTGTTCAGCGACGTGTGCTCCAGCTTGTCGCCCCCGCCCGCGCGGACGTCGTCCGCCGTGAAATAGGTCGCGCCCGCGATGGCGTTCATGCGGCTGTCCGCGTAATAGGCCTCGCCGTGCCCCAGCCACCCTTCGTCGGCCGTGCTGTATTGGCCCGCCAGCCGGCCGCCCCAAACGGGCGAATCGGGGAAGAAATCCAGCGTCGGCGTCTGCATCTGGATGACGCCGCCCATCGCGTCGCTGCCGTACTGCACCGAGCCAGGCCCCTTCAGGATCTCGATCCGGTCGATCGATCCAACATCGACCTGGTTGAAAAACGCATTGGGCCCGCTGAACAGCCGCCCGTTGTTGATGCGAATGCCGTCCACCAAATACAATACCGTGTTGCCCATCATGCCGCGCACCACCGGCGTGCCGCCGCCCGTGCCTGTCTTCTGAATCCAGATCCCCGGCGTGCCGCGCAACGCCTCGACGGGCTGCGTCGGATGCCGGTCCCGGATTTCCTCCGAACTCACCACGCACGTAGACTGGGGCACCTGGGCCGCCACTTCCTCCACCCGCGTCGCCGTCACGACAATCTCCGGCAACGCCACATCGTCGACGGATCGTCCGGTTTCGGCTTGGCCACAGCATGCGCCCGCAAAAAAATATAAGCACCCCGCCGCTCCCACCACGAACGTCTTCTTCATCCCATTCATTCTGTTTCTCCTCATCCTGCTGTTCCTCCTCAACGCACACATCGCCGCGCAAAATCGCGGCATTTCCATCTGTAAACGCCAAAGGCTTGAAACGGGTTCAATGCGATTGAACCCAATTCCGGAAACGAACGCTTAACTGGATAACCATGAGTCGAAAACACACACAGAGCGACGCACGGCGAAAACAAGGCTGGCGACGCCTTGTCGTGCCCAGGGGCTTTCCAGACAAATGGCCCCGCACGACACCGTCATTGGCAAAACGTTCGCTTCGGGACCGGATGCCCGCTCCCGTGGGTGCGATTGTCATGCACGGCATCCTGCTGACTCTGATGATCCACTTCAACACGATGCGGGAGGTGTACGGGGAACGCGCGGCCATCGAAATGGATTGGACCTGGCTGCCCGAAGTCGCTTGTGTCGCCACACCGCCGGAACCACCGCCGCCAGCCGAACCACCGCCTGAAATTCTCCCCGAGTCCATACCCGACCCTTCGCCAACGCCCGAACCCGAACCGGAACTCTCCCCGCCGCCATCCAACCCCGTGCCGGAAGAAGCTCCCTTGGTTCCACCGGAAAATTTGTTCCCCGAGCCGGAACCCCCGCCCCCACAGAAAGCGGAATCCATTCCCCCTCCGCCGCCACCGGCGGCGGATATCGCCTCCACCCAGTTAACCAATGCCTGGACACAGGTGCGCTCCGACATCTTGAAATCGCTGCGCTATCCGGCCTTTGCAAAGCGAAACGGAATCGAAGGCGTCGTCACCGTCACCTTGAAACTGAATGAATCAGGCGAAATCGCATCCACCACGATCCGCCGTCCGTCACCATCGAAATGGCTGAGCGAAGCCACGCTGGAGGCCGTTCGCCGCGCCAGCCCCTTCCCGGAAGCCGGCACCGCCATCCGCCAAGGACAAATCTCTTCGGCGGCGGATATCTCCGTCCGCTTTCAATTGGGAAGCGCCAGCTTCTAGTCGCGACAGGAAAATCATCCGCCGCACCAGCACCCCAAATAACCCTGTGAAAATGGTGCCACGCTCGGTTTCGCCAAGCAACCTCCAGCTCTGGAAATGGGACTTTTTCATCCCCAACACGTAGTCTCATAAACTTGATGAATACGATCGCCGCATTTCTTCTTCGGCTGCAATGCCTCCCGCACCACCTGAACAGACCTGCCCTTATGAAAATGAACATCCTATTCGCTCTTCTGCTTCTTTGCACCGGCCCCGTCTTGGCGGAGGGACTTGGGCAGCGGTTCCATGCCACCGCCAAGCTTCCGGCCGATTCCGCCATATGGCCGCTGGACAAAACAAATTCCCCCATCGTGGCGGAGTGCACATTCCAATCCTAAACCACCCTGCTCTGGATGGCCCAGGGCAACTGGAACCGGGCCTTCCGCTACTTGACCTACACCGTGGACAACGTGACCCGCGGAACCTATCCCCATCGGCAGATCACGTTCCTGTATCTCGAACTGTGCCCAACCGGGGAATCCGGCATCCTGCTCAAAACACCGGTCCATCCTTTTCGGAAGAAAAACATGACGTTTTTCATGGAACGGGACCCCACCTGCCGAGTGGAGGAATTTTTCCTCATCACTTCCTATTCTTCCGAGTAAGCGAAGGCGAAGGGACCCGTCCCATATTTTTGTAATTCCCTTGCCACAGGGCCTCTTCTGTGGCCTCTCGCATAACAACAGGCCCCGTCTCGTCCTTCAAACCCGGGGAGTCCTCAAAGACTCGACCAGCCTGCCGGTTGCCAGAAGGCAGGGGAACAGCATGGTAAAGCCACCGATCAAAGCAATGCCTCCCAAGCCCGAGGACGCATATTCAACATAACGGGTGGCATGCAGGACCAGCGGCACCCATGCGATTACGGCAAGCCTGGCCCCGAGAGGTCTGGCGCAAACGGCATCCTCGAACAGGCGATACACAAACAACAGGGTCGTGTACACAACCAGATAACCGAGATAATTGCCATACGGGATGCCATAATAGGACGAAGGATGATCCCAGCGCCAGAGGTGATAGACATTCACCTGAGTCGGGTCTGCCATCATGTCAATGCCTGCCACCACGATGCTGCCGACGAACGACGCATACAGTTTTTTCTTCCAGCCAATCGGGCCATCGGGCAGACCCGCACCCACCACGAGCAGGTTGGACATGAAATATGACATGAAGAAGTAGTATGCGTAGTGCTGGGGCGCGAGCAGCAGGGGGGTACCGCCCACAACAGGCCCCGGGAAATCCCCCAAATACGTGTAGGTGCCACCGAAGAAACCTACGTGACCGGCCAGAAATTCCAGAACCCAGGCCAGTACCATCACTCCAACAGCTCCGCCTAGGGCGAGCTTGAGGCCGCGGCCATACCAAAAACAGGCAAAGGCAGCAAGGAAGGCTGCCGCGATCTTGACAAACGCGAATTGCGGAACCTGTGGCAGGTGCCAACCGAGAAACGGAAAGACATTTTCGCTGAGGATGACATAGATGAATGCCATCAGTGCAAACCAGGCGAGACTGATGACGATAAGCCGAAGTCCATTCTCGCGGGTTGTGTTCATATCACGGACGATCAATCGCTCCGCCGGGGTGAAAAGAAACCTGAATCTGGATGATGATATTCAACAGGATGTAATCTGCAACGAAAAATCCGTACCCCCATCAACCGCCGGAAGCACCCATAATTCTGCATTGCCGATTTTGCGCGGGCCTTCTATTCTCCCTCCCTATGAAGAATTTTCAAGCCATCCTGACGTGCGCGGCGCTCTCTCTGGCCGCTGCAACCCTCCTCCAAGCCCAAACCCCCGTGCGAGTGCTGGCCGACAACGTCAACCTGCGCGCCAAGCCCCAGCTCACCGCCGAGGTGGTCGCCCAGGCCAGCTATAACGAAACGCTCACTGCCCGCGAAATCGGCGAGGAGTGGGTCGAAGTGGCCGCGCCCACCAATGTCAGCCTCTGGGTCATGAAGCAATATGTCCAGCTTCCCCAGAACACCATCGGCGCACCCCGCGTCAACCTCCGTGCAGGCCCCAGCATCAACTACAACATCGTCGACACCCTCGCCCTTGGCGACCCGATCGTCCCGCGCGGCGAAGAAGTGCAGGAGTGGCTCAAAATCGCCCCGCCGGCCTCCGCCCACGTCTGGATCAGCCGCGAATACGTGGAAATCCAGTCCGCACCGGAAAAAATGGCGAAAAACGAAGAAAATTTGAAGAATACTGACGAAAAAACATCCAAAAACGCTGAAAACGAAGAAAAATCTTCCAAAAAACGCAAAAAATCCGAATCCGCAGACGAAATGCCCGCCGAAGTGACCGTTTCGCAGCCCGCCGCCCCCATCCCGACCCCGCTCATTTCGCCCTCCGTCCCCGAGAAGGACCAAAAAGTGGCCATCCGCGAAATTCCCGTTCCGCCCCCTGCCGACCTCAAGCTCATCCCGCTCGAAGGCCAGGGCCGCCTGACCGAAGTGGAAGGCGAGCTCCGCGCCGCCCCGCTCATCAACGAGGCCCCCACCCGCTACCGCATCGTCCGTTGGCAGAACAACCGCTGGCAGATCCTGTGCCACGTCTACGGCGAAGCCATCAAATTCCGCAGCCTTCAGGACAAGGTGGTTCGCATCAAGGGCCGCGAATACTGGATCCAGGGCGCCGCCGCCCCCGTCCTCATCCCCGAACAGGTCCAGGAAATCGTTCCTGTTGAAGGCGCCACCCCATGATGAACAAAATCTATTGGATCACCCGCCTCGTCGGCTACATCGTCAGTCTGGTTGGCATTTTTCTCTTCCTCTACCACCAGGCGGATGCCGACCCGGCCACCAAAAACCTGGGGCTGGGCCTTGTCGGCATTGGCTTCGTTTCCTTTTTCATCTCCTATGCCCTCCGCGCGTGGATGCGCTTCGGCCCCGGCCGTCCCGCGGAAGAGCCCCGGCGCCGATGACTCCCTGCCGCCTCCTCCCGGCCGCCTTTCTTCTCATGACCTCGCTTGCCTGCGCCCAAACTCCCCGCCGGGTGGCCTGTGCGGGCGACAGCATCACCTTTGGCGACAAGATTCCCGATCGCGCCACCCAGTCCTATCCCGCCGTTCTGGAGCGGCTGTCCAACGGACGCTTTCTCACCGGCAACTTCGGCGTCAACGGCGCCACCGCCCTGGCCGGCACCGGCCGCGCCTGGACCGACACCCTCGCCTGCCGCGACGCCCTGGCCTTCGGCCCTGATTTCGTGGTCCTCATGCTGGGCATCAACGACCTCGCCTTCCCCCCGTCCTATCCCCGCTATCCCGCTGACCTGCGCGCCATCGTCGCCCGCTTCCAGTCCCTCCCCTCCGCCCCGCGCGTCTTTCTCTGCACCCTCACGCCCATCGCGCCCGAAGAACAGCAGGCCCACGCCAACCGCCTCATTCGCGACACGATGAATCCCGCCATCCGCGCCGTCGCCGCCGAAACCGGCGCCACCCTCATCGATCTCTCCGCCGTCTACCCCAACCGCCTCGACCTCCTCCCCGACGGACTCCACCCCAGCCCCGAAGGTGCCGAACTCATCGCCCGCACCGTCCTCGCCGCGCTTGACTCCACTCCCGCCTCCCCGCCGCAAATCCAATCCGCCCCC
>CAYNHA010000294.1:0-7016 GCA_964397035.1 uncultured Verrucomicrobiota bacterium | reverse complement strand
TCCAGCGACTGAATCGCGCAAACTGACCAACCCCTTCGAGCGCTATCTGACCGTCTGGGTCGCGCTCTGCATCGTGGGTGGAATTATGCTTGGAAAACTTGCCCCGGGGCTGGCGAAGAATCTCGACGGCATGTCGATCTTCGTGAACGGCGCTCCGGTGGTGTCCATCCACATCGCTATCTGCCTGTTCTTCATGATGTACCCCATCATGGTAAAGATCGACTTCGCCTCGGTCATCCAGGCCGGCAAGAGCGGCAAGCCGGTCTGGCTGACGCTGTTCGTCAACTGGGCGATCAAGCCGTTCACCATGTATGCCATCTCCCTGTTGTTCCTTGGCTTCCTGTTTCGCAACCTGATCGGCGCGGACGCAACGGATCTGGTGAAGATGCCCTTCGGGCTCGATCTCGCCGTGGGCGCCACGCATGGCGCGGGCACGGTGGTCCTGCACGAAGGCGTCAAGATGCTCCAGGTCCCCCTCTGGCGCAGCTACTTCGCCGGCACCATTCTGCTCGGCATCGCCCCCTGCACCGCCATGGTCCTGGTCTGGGGCTACCTCGCCCGCGGCAACGACGGCCTCACGCTCATCATGGTGGCCATCAATTCGTTGTCCATGCTCGTTCTTTACGGGCCTCTAGGCGGCTTCCTGTTGGGCGTCGGCCGCCTCCCCGTCCCGTGGCAGGCCCTCCTGCTCTCCATCGCCATCTACGTCGCCCTGCCGCTGGTCGCCGGCTATTTCTCCCGCAAGTGGATCATCGCCGCCAAGGGAGAAGCGTGGTTCAAAGAGAAATTCCTCCATGTCCTCACGCCCGTCACCATCGTCGCCCTGCTCACGACGCTCGTCCTTCTCTTCAGCTTCAAGGGCGAGGTGATCCTATCCAATCCCCTGACCATCCTCTGGATCGCGATACCGCTGTTCATCCAAACCATGCTGATCTTCTGGCTGGGCTACGGATGGGCCCGCTTGCTGAAACTGTCCTACGCCGACGCCGCGCCCGCCGCCATGATTGGCGCTTCCAACCACTTCGAGGTCGCCATCGCCACCGCCACCATGCTCTTCGGCCTCTCGTCGGGCGCTGCACTCGCCACCGTCGTCGGCGTCCTCATCGAAGTACCCGTCATGCTGTGGCTCGTGCGCATTTGCACCCGCACCCAACACTGGTTTCCTGTCCAACCCGCTCCGCAAGGAACCGGCAAGGTCACCCCATCCGCGACCGAATCAGGGCGAAATACAACACCATGACCACGGCCAGAATCGTCATGGGCCAGCGGACTTCCCGCCGACGTCCGGACGCCCACTTGAGCGCCGGATAGCTCACGAATCCCAGCGCCAATCCGTCGGCAATCGAATAGGTCAGCGGAATACCCAGCATGATCAAGAATGAGGGCAGGCTTTCCGTGATGTCCCCCCAGTCCACGCGCGCCACGTTCTGGGTCATGAACACCCCCACCACCACCAGGGCCGGCGCCGTGATGGGCGCAAACGAGGCCGCCACGCCGATCACGGGCGAGACCATCAGGGCCAGCAGGAACAACCCCGCCACCACCAGCGCCGTCAGGCCGGTCCGACCTCCCTGTTCGACCCCCGCCGCACTCTCGATATAGCTGGTCACGGTGCTGGTGCCCAACGCCGCCCCCACCATGGTGCCGAGGGCATCCGAGACCAACGCGCGGCTGGCGCGCGGCAGTTCGCCATCTCGCATGAAGCCGGCCCGCTCCGACACGCCCACCAAGGTCCCGACCGTGTCGAACAAGTCGGTGAACGTGCACAGCAGAATGAACGGAATGCAGGCGGGCGCCAGCGCGCCCAGCACGTCCATCTTCATCACGGCCGGGGTTTCCACCTGCGGCCATCCAAACCAAACCTGCGGCCATTCCACTTTTCCCATCGCCCATGCCGCACCTGTGCAGATCAAAATGCCGATTAAAATGGACCCCGGCACGCGACGGGCATGCAGCACCCCGATCACCAGCAGACCCAGCATGAACACCATCGGCCCCGGCGACAGCAAATGGACGTTCAGCGCCACCCACGTCCCTGGATTGCTCACCAGGATTTCCCCGTTGCGCAGTCCGATGAACGCAATGAACAGCCCAATGCCCACCGAGATTCCGCTGCGCATGCTGGGGCTCAAGGCATTGATCACCGCATGGCGCACTTTCAGTAGCGACAGGATCAGGAAAACCAGTCCCGACAAAAACACCACCCCCAGCGCCACCTGCCACGCATTCTGAACCCCGGTCGCCGCCAGGCCCATCACGATCGACACGTACAGGTAGTTGTTCCCCATCCCCGGCGCCTGCGCGATGGGATACCCCGCAAAAAGCCCCATGATGGCCGACGCCAGCGCCGCCGAGAGGCACGTGGCCAGCATCACGGCATGTGGGTCCAGCCCCGTCGGGTTCCCCGCGAAATCCGTCGCCAGCACCGCCGGATTCACGAAGATGATGTACGCCATCGTCAGAAACGTCGTCACCCCCGCCAAATATTCCGTCCGCACCGTCGTTCCGTGCTCCGCCAACCGAAACCATCGCTCCAACATGCTTTTCTCCTTTCCTTCGCCTACGCCATTCCTCGGCTCTTCTTGATGTGCGCATAGGCCGCGTTCACGCGCTGGAACTTCTCCGTGGCCGCCTTCTGGAACTCGGGGCCGAGGTGGGCCACCTTGTCCGGATGGTGTTTCATCGACATGCGACGAAACGCTTTTCGGACCTCGTCGTCGGAGGCGTCCGGGGATATTTCCAGTACGCGGTAATCCGCGGCCGGATCCGCCTTGGGCGCGAACATGGCCGCGATGGAGCGGATGTCGCCGGCACGGATGCCCAGTTCCGCCGCGAGTTTTTGGAGCAACCGGTCCTCCGACGGATGGAATTCCCCGTCGGCATGGGCGATGGCAAACAAAAAGTGGAGAAGAGCCAACCGCTGCGAATAATTCATGTGGAAGCTGATTTGCTCGCACACGGGACCGGTCGGAATGTCCTTCTGCAACAAATCGCGCAACAGCTGCAACGCCTCCCTCGCATTCTGCGAGCCGAACTGCTGCGAGAAAAACTGCTTCACCACATGAAGTTCAGCCTTCGAGGCATGCCCATCCGCCTTCATCATGGCCGCGGTCAGGACCATCAAGCTGGCAATGAAATCGTTGCGGGCTTCGCCTGAACCCGATGGCAAACCTCCTTGCATCTGAGATGCGGCGCGGGCGGCCGAATTGAAGATCGATCCCGCCGCATAGCCCAAAATGCCGCCAATGGGCCCCAAAAACGCCCAACCCAACGCGCCCGTGATCCAGGGACTGACCATCGCTCATCCGTCCTTTCGCTTGTCTTCTCCGCGCCGTCCAGCCAGTTGCCGCAGGCGCTTTTCGATTTCGGCCAACCGTTCGTCGGCTCCGTGCTGATGAAGCCGGATATGCCGCCCGTTGACCATCCAGAATTCATCGCGCCCCTTGCCCAGCAGCAGGCGGTCGCCATCTGTGGCCACGCTCTTCAGTTTCAGCTCCGCCGCCAGGAGGCGCAGCCGAGCAAGGCACAGCAACCGCTTCACGGGCGCGGGCAACGGCCCGAACCGATCGCGAAATTCTTCCGCCAGCGCCTCCACCTCGTGCTCGAACGCAATGCCGGCGGCTTTCCGATAGAGCCCGATGCGCTGGCTTTCGTCCTCCACATATGTCCGGGGGATGACGGCCGCGCGATCCTCGCGCTCCGGATCGGGCGTCAGGTCCAGGAAATCCAGATGCACCTGCACCTCGATGATGGGCCGATCCTTTTCCCCCTTGAGGCGCGCCACCGTGCGGTTGAGAAGCTGGCAATACAGATCAAAACCCACCGCCGCGATGTGTCCGCTCTGGGCCGCCCCCAGCACGTTTCCCGCGCCGCGGATTTCCAGGTCGCGCAGGGCGAGCTTGAAGCCCGCCCCCAGACTGGTGTGGCGCTTGATGGCGCTGATGCGGCGGCGCGCCGTATTGAAAAGCTGCCCGTGGCGGGGCAGCAGGAGATAGGCATAGGCCTGGTTCTTGCTGCGCCCCACGCGACCGCGCAACTGGTACAGTTCCGACATGCCAAAGCGGTCGGCGCGGTCGATGAGAATGGTGTTCACGTTCGGAATGTCCACGCCGCTTTCGATGATCGTGGTGCACAGCAGCACATCGAAATCGCCGCGCACGAACCGGTGCATCACATCGGCCAGCGCGCGCTCGGTCATCTGCCCGTGCCCCACCCCCACGCGGATGCCGGGCAGGATGCCTTCGAGGCGCTTCCGGGCCAGCTCGATGGTCTGCACGCGGTTGTGCAGCATGAAGACCTGGCCGCCGCGGTTCACCTCCCGCAGGACGGCCTCGCGCACCAGCTCGTCGGAATCCTGGGCGATATAGGTTTCAATCGCCAGGCGTTCGCGCGGCGGCGTCTGGATCACGCTCATGTCGCGCGCGCCCGTCAGGCTCAGATAGAGCGTGCGGGGAATCGGCGTGGCCGAAAGCGTCAGCACGTCCACCATCTCGCGCATGCGCTTGAGATGCTCCTTGGCGGCCACGCCGAAGCGCTGCTCCTCGTCGATGATCACCAAACCCAGATCCACGAACTTCACATCGCGCTGCAACAGACGGTGCGTGCCGATCAGCACATCCACCTTTTTCTGCGCCACGCGTGCCAGCACGGCGGACTGCTCGCTTCGGGAGCGGAAGCGGCTGACCATTTCCACGGTGACAGGAAACCGTCCCATGCGCTCCAGGAAGGTTTCGTAGTGCTGCTGGGCCAGCACCGTCGTCGGCACCAGCACGGCCACCTGCTTTCCATCCATCACCGCCTTGAACGCGGCACGCATCGCGACCTCGGTCTTGCCGTAGCCCACGTCGCCGCAGATCAGGCGGTCCATGGGACGCTTCGATTCCATGTCGCGCTTCACTTCCTCGATCGCACGAAGCTGGTCGTCGGTTTCCGCGTAGGGGAACGCCTGCTCGAAATCGAATTGCCAAGGATTGTCCTTCGCAAACGCATGGCCATCGAGCGCCGCGCGGCGGGCCTGCGTCTCCAGCATTTGGGCGGCGAGGTCGCTGGCGGCCCGTTCGGCCGCGATTTTCTCCTTCATCCATCGATGCCCGCCCAGCGCGTGCAGCGGCGGCTTGGTCCGGCCCACGCCGATGTAGCGGCTCAGCAAATGCGTCTGGCTGGTGGGCACGTACAGGCGCGCGGCCTCGGCGTATTCCACGGCCAACGCTTCCTGCAGTTGCCCGTCGAACACGATCTCGTACAGGCCCAGGTATTTCCCGATGCCGTGGTCGATGTGCACCACCAGCTCGCCGGGACGCAGGTCCGTCCAGTCCGTCAGGCGCTCGCCCGTGGCATCGCGCGCCACCGGACCGCGACCCGGCGTTTTGCGCCGCGCGGGCACCGTCTTGCGCGTGCCATAGAAATCGGCCTCGGCCACGGCCATCCAGCGCGCGCCCGGCAGCTCGAATCCCCCGCTCAGCGCGCCCGGATGCGCCTCCATGCCCGGCACCCGCCCGTACACCGCCTCGAACCGCCGGGCCCCCGCCTCCGTGGCGAAAAAGAGATGAATGCGCCATCCCGATTCCGCCCGCTCCTTCCATGCGGCAAACAACTTTTTGCGCTCGCCCTCCAGCACGTCCGCCGGAACGGTCCGGTCCGAAAACGCCGCCAGCCCCTCGCAGGGTCCCGCGTCCAGCACATGGGCCGCGCCTTCGCCCTCCCCGCCGGCATCCAGATGCCCGGCCGGGAATTTCTTTTCCAGCCCCAGGCGCCAGTTGGCGAACTCGCGCTCCGTGGAGGTGTCCTTGGGGATGCGCCCCGCCAGCTCCGCGCTCATGGCGAAGTGGTGCATCACCGCATCGGGATCCAGCCACAGGAAAGCCGTGTCCGGCGGAAAATAGTCCCAGGGATCGGCCGCGTCCTCCGCCTTCACTTCCTCCGTCGCCGGCGGAATCGAAAGCTCCCGGATTTCCCCGAGCGATCGCTGGGCCGACGGATCAAAGCGGCGGATACTTTCCAGCGTGTCGCCAAAAAACTCCAGCCGCGCAGGCCAATCCTCCGTCAGCGGCCACACATCCAGCAAGCCGCCGCGGCGCGACGCCTGGCCCTTCGCCAGCACTTCCACCTCGAATTCATAGCCCGCCACCGCCAGCCGCCCGCACAAGGCATCCAGGTCGTATTCGCGCCCCTTCTCCACGCGCTCGTCCTGCTGGCGCATGCGGTCGGGCGCCGGAACCTTCTCCAGCAGGGCCTGCACGCACGTCGCCAGGATGCCGCGCCCCTTCCACGCCAGGCAGCGCTGCAGCGCGCGGAGGCGTTCGCCCGCCACGTCCGGCGAAGGCTGCCCCGAGGCCATGCGGGAGGCTTCCACATTCAACGCCGGAAACCGCACCGTGGAATCGCCCGCGCCCAGCGCCGCCAAATCGTGGCCCAGGCGGTCCAGCGCCAGCGAGCTTTCCGCCACCACCACAAGCGGGCCCTTGGCCGCGCGCGAAGCCGCCAGCGCCAGCCAGGCCCGTGCGCCATCCTCCAGATCCTGAACCCGCCCCTTTCCGCCGGACGCAAACACGCCCTTCAGGAACGCGCGGTCCTCAGGCGAAGGCGGCGGCGCAGAAAAGCCGGATGATTTCTCGAAATCCGTCATCGGATCAGCCCAAATATCTCCCACCCCGTTCGCCGGTTTCGCGTCCGTCGCGCAGCGTCAGCGCGCCATTCACCCACACGGCCGAAATTCCATCGCAAAACTGGTGGGGCTTCTCGTAGGTGGCCCGGTCCCGGAACGTCTTCGGATCGATCGCCACCACGTCCGCATAGGCACCCACACGCAAGACGCCGCGATCCTTCAAACGAAAATGATCCGCTGGCAGGCTCGTCATCTTGCGCACGGCCTCGCCCACGCCCACCGTCTTCCCGTCCAGCGCCGCGCGCAGAAACCGCCCGAACGTGCCGTAGGCGCGCGGATGCGGATGGTCGTGGCTCAGCGGGCCCGTCGGTGCGCGGATCGACGCATCGGAACCGATCATGACCCATGGCTC
>CAYNHA010000293.1:0-2521 GCA_964397035.1 uncultured Verrucomicrobiota bacterium | reverse complement strand
GGATATTCGGACCCCATCGACGAGCAGCAGTACCTTGTCGAGACCCTGAACCACCTGCAGCGGCTGCCCGAGTGGAAGGACACCGCGGTGGTCATTGCCTACGACGACTCCGACGGCTGGTACGACCACAAGGCTGGGCCGACCGTCATGCCGTCGACGTCGCAGTACGACGCACTCAACGGCGACGGCACCTGCGGGATGGGCGGCGCGCCGGCCACCTATCAGGGCCGGTGCGGTTTCGGCCCGCGGCTGCCGCTGCTGGTCATCTCGCCCTACGCGAAGGCGAACTACGTCGACCACACGCTGACCGATCAGACCTCGATCCTGAAGTTCATCGAGGACAACTGGAGCACCGGCCGCATCGGCGACGACTCATTCGATGAGAAGGCCGGTTCCCTGGCGGGCATGTTCGACTTCGCCGCCCATCAGCCAACGCTGGAGCTCGACGCGAAGACCGGCGCCGTGCGGTAGTGCGCCGGCTCATCGCGAAATCGCAAGCACGGCAAGTTCACGGCGGCGCTCACCGACGAGCGGCTGCGACTTGTCCAAGGCCTGGCGCGGGTGACCAACCCGGTTGTGCCGCACTAGGACTAGGGTCAATGCCGGGTAGTTAAGCCGGCTGTGTGGTCGTCAAGGTGACACGCGGTGCTTGTGTGACGCATGTGTCGTGTGTTGCGTTTGATATAGGTGCGACTCCTGGTAGAAGAGCGGTCGACCAAGATCCACTTCTTCCCACCGAGGAGTCGCGGTGTCGAATTCTGCCACGCCCACACCCACACGTTCGGTTTCGCCTCGCGCGGCGGTGTTCGCCGCAGGTCATCTGGGCGAGTTGACCTGGCAGATCCCGGTCGAGCTGGTCGATGCGGTGCTCGTCGACACCAACGCCACCGAGCGTCGGCTGCGCATGCTGCCGTCGCGGGTGGGGGTGTACTTCGTGCTGGCGTTGTGCCTGTTCCCAGGGGTGGGGTACGCGACGGTGTGGGCGAAGCTCACTGCCGCCATCCCTGATCGGATACGGGTGTCGGTCAAGGCATTTCGGGATCTACGCCGCCGCGTCGGTGCCGCGCCGCTGCGGGCCTTGTTCGAGGTGCTGGCCGGTCCGGTCGCGGTGCCGTCGACCCCTGGGGTGCGGTTCGGCCGATACCGCACCGTCGCGTTCGACGGGTGCGTGTCGATCAAGGTGCCCGACAGCGACCGTAACCGGTTCTGGCTGGGCAAGCTGAAGGCCTCGCTCGGGGTCACCGGGTATCCGGTGGTGCGGCTGATGACCGTGGTCGAGACCGGCACCCGGGCGTTGCTCGGCGCGGTGTTCGGGCCGACCGCGACCGGGGAAATCGACTACGCCCGCGCACTGCTGCCGCTGCTGGACCCCGACATGCTGGTTCTGGCCGACCGCGGCTTCGACGCCGCGGAGTTCCTCACCGACCTGGCCCGCACCGGCGCCCAGTTCCTCATCCGACTGCGGATCACCCGACGACTGCCGGCGCTGGCCCGCCTCGACGACGGCTCCTACCTGTCCCGTCTCGGCGCACTGACGGTACGCATCATCACCGCCGAGGTCACCGTCACCTGCGCCGACGGCACCCGATACACCGCCTCCTACCGGCTGGCCACCACATTGTGCGACCCGCGCCGCTACCCCGCGGCGACGCTGATCGCCCTCTACCACGAGCGTTGGGACCACGAGATCGCCTACCTGGCACTGCGCCACACCCTCGGCCAGGGGCGGGTGCTGCGTTCGACCGACCCGGCCGGGATCGAACAGGAAATGTGGGCGCTGCTGACCGTCTACCAAGCACTACGCCGCGCCATGGTCACCGCCGTCGAATCCCACCCCGGCATCGACCCCGACCGCGCCAGCTTCACCACCGCGTTGCACACCGCCAAGGACCTCCTCGTCACCAACCAAACCACCAGCGACCCGACCGATCTCGTCGGCCACATCGGCCGCGCCGTGCTGACCGACCTACTCCCACCCCGACGGCCCCGCACCAGCGTGCGCAAGGTCAAATCCCCGCTCTCGCGCTACAACAAAAAAGACCCCTACCGGCCCGACCGCAGCACCCCGATCACCAGCCTGACCACCACCATCATCGCCCCCCACCCCAAAAACACGACACACCAGCCCACGTCGTTGACAACAACCCACGGGCCTTAACTACCCGGCATTGAGACTAGACCCCGTCTAGCCGAGTAGCCTCTCGATGGACCTCATCGGGATGGGCAGCCAGTCCGGGCGGAAGCGGGCCTCGTAGGCCGCCTCGTACACGGCCTTGTCGAGTTCGTAGGCGGCCAGCACGTGCGCCAGGTCGCGGGGGTCCGTCCCCGCGATCTCGGTGTAGCCGGTGCAGAAGGCATCGCGGTTACGGTCGGCCCAGGCGCGGGCGGCCGGACTGTCCGCGCCGAGGGCCGCCTGCTGCGCCGCGTATTCGTAGGACCGCAGCATGCCCGCCACGTCGCGCAGCGGTGAGTCGGGCGCACACCGCTCCTCCAGGGTGGCGCCGGGCTCGCCCTCGAAGTC
>CAYNHA010000292.1:0-8251 GCA_964397035.1 uncultured Verrucomicrobiota bacterium | reverse complement strand
GTTGCTGGGAGCCGGCCTCGCGCTGGCCGGCAAGCACCGGACGAGCGCCACCGAAGTCGAGGCGCTCGAACTGGTCGGCGACGTGGCGGGCAAGGACTGCATCCTGACCGACGACATGACCACGACGGCCGGAACACTGGTGGCGGCGGCGAAGATGGCCAAGGCGAACGGGGCTAAATCGGTGCGGGCGGCGGTGAGTCACTGCCCGATCACGGAGCTGGGCATCCGGCGGTTGCAGGAGTCGCCCATCGAGGAGTTGGTTACGACCGACAGCTTGCCGCAGCAGAAGTGGGATGATTTTCCGATCACGGTGCTGTCCGTGGCGGATTTGCTGGGGGACGCGATCAAACGAATTTACGGGGACGAGTCCGTCTCCAAGTTGTTCGAGATTCATCAAGGGAGAACGCAATGAAAGAGACGAAACTGACAGCCAAGCCGCGCGTCGGCAAGGGTAGCGGGGAGGCCGGTCGCCTTCGCCGCACGGGATGGTTCCCCGCAGTGGTGTACGGAGAGGGACGTCCGGGAGTGGACATCCAACTGAACGAGCATGATTTCGTGATGATGCTCCGGACCCACCGCAGCGAGAACATGATCGTGGACCTCGTGGTCGAGGGCACGGAAAAGCCATACAAGGTGATGCTCAAGGCGATGCAGCACCATCCAATCACGGGCCGCGTGATCCATCTGGACTTCTATGAGGTCTCCATGACCCGGAAGATCGAGGTCGAGCTGCCGGTGAAGCTGGTGGGCGTGCCGACGGGCGTGGCCAACGAAGGCGGCATCCTGGAGCATGTGCTGCGCGCGCTGACCGTGCAGTGCTTGCCGGGCGATTTGATCGAGGAACTCGAGCTGGACGTGAGCGCCTTGTCCGTGGGCAAGACGCTGCGGGTCCGGGACATGAAGATCGATACGGCGAAGTACCGGATCATGGACGATCCCGATCAGGTGATCGCGGCCGTTGCCGCGCCGCGCACGGAGGAGGAGGAGAAGGCCGAGGCCGATGCCGCCGCCACCGCCGCCGGACCGGAAGTCCTGACCGAGAAGAAGGCCGAGGAAGGCGAAGAAGGTGCCGAGAAGGGCAAGGATGGCAAGGAGGCGAAGGCCCCGGCCAAGGAGGCCAAGGCACCTGCGGAGAAAAAGGAGAAGAAGTAGCCGTTTGAAGCGGCAGGAGACGCATTTCCCTCATGAAACTGGTGGTGGGGCTGGGCAATCCCGGACGGGCCTACGAAAACACCCGGCACAATGCCGGATGGCAGGTTCTGGACGAGTTGGCCAAGCGCAGGAAGGCGGAGTTCCGCCGGTCCTGGCGGCGGCCCATCCAATCCACCAAGACTTCGTTGGAAGGAGTGGGTCCCCTGCTGCTGGTGAAGCCGCTGACCTTCATGAATCTGAGCGGTGATGTGCTGCCGGCGCTGATGCGACCGGCGGGCATGACCGCAAAAGACTTGATTGTCGTGGCCGATGACGTCAACCTGCCGCTGGGCAAGCTGAGGATTCGGGCCCGCGGAAGCGCGGGCGGCCATAACGGGCTGAAGTCGGTGATCGAGCGCGTTGGGACGGAGGAATTCGTCCGGGTGCGGGTCGGTGTTGGAGACAAGGAAGACGGAAAGAGTTTGAAGGAACATGTGCTGGAGCGGATGCCGGCCGAGGAGCGCCAAGCGC
The DNA here is from genome assembly GCA_964397035.1 of uncultured Verrucomicrobiota bacterium. GTDB lineage: Bacteria > Verrucomicrobiota > Kiritimatiellia > CAIQIC01 > Lenti-01 > Lenti-01. The sequence goes on along the minus strand of CAYNHA010000292.1, from coordinate 6,589 downwards.
TTTCGGAAGCGGCGGCCCGAGCCGCGGATGCAGTGGAATGCATTCTGGTCCAGGGAGTCGACAGCGCCATGAACCGGTTTAATTGAGGAGGCATGAGGTGAATAAATACGAGGCGATGATCATCTTTCGGGACACCCTGAAGGATGCGGATTGGGATGGAGCGGTCGAAGCGGTCCGCGCGGAAGTGGACAAGCTCGGCGGCAAGACGACCAGTTGCACGCGGTTGGGCAAGCGCGAGTTCGCCCGCCCCATGCAGAAGCAGCAGGGCGGCCACTATGGTTTGGTTGCCTTCCAGTTGCCCGGCGACAAAGTGGGCGCCTTGCAGGCCCGCCTGAAGCTGAACGAACAGGTCTTCCGCGTGCAGGTGGTGACGGCTCCGGTCGTGACGCCGCTGGCCAAGAAGGATGCGGGCGATGGCGTCTCTGAATAAGGTTTTGCTGATCGGGAATCTGACCCACGATCCCGAACTGCGGCGGATTCCCTCCGGCACGGCGGTGGTCACGCTGCGCATGGCGGTGAACGAGTCGTTCAAGAGCAAGACCGGCGAGGCGGTGGAAAAGGCCATTTTCCTGGATGTCGATGTCTGGGACCGCCAGGCGGAGACGTGCCAGCAGTATTTGTCGAAGGGATCGCCCGTTCTGATCGAAGGGCGCCTGCAGATGGATACCTGGGACGACAAGGAGACGGGCCAGAAGCGTTCGCGGCTCAAGGTGCGGGCCGAGCGTGTGCAGTTCCTGAGCGGCTCCCGCCGCGAGGGCGGCGACATGCGCGACACGGCACCGGGTCCTGCCAGCGCGGCGGCGACGCCGGCCTATGTGGAACCGCTGGCCAAACCGTCGGATGAAGAAGACATTCCCTTTTAAATACGGAGTAGATGAATATGATGACGAAAGACAAGAAGAAACGGGCCCCCCGCCGCGAACCCAAGAACGACGAGTTGGCGCGTACGCGCGTCCGCTTGCTCAAGGCGGACCAGCAGGTGGATTATCGCGACTATGAGTTCCTGCGCAAGTTCATGACCGAGCGCGGCAAAATCGTGCCGGGACGCATTACCGGGGCCAATGCCAAGCAACAGCGTCAGGTGAAGCGCGCGATCCGTCGCGCACGGGTGATGGGATTGCTGCCGTAGGCGGCGGAAGGATTGGTGTGCCATGGGTAAATCCATTGAAGTGATTTTGGTGGGAGATGTTCCGGAACTGGGCCGTTCCGGCGATGCCTGCCGTGTGCGTTCCGGCTATGCCCGGAATTTCCTGTTTCCGAAGAAGCTGGCGGTGACGATGACCGCCGGAACCAAGCGGTTGATCGAGAAGAAGCGCGCGGAAGCGGTGGTTCGTCTCGCAAAGGAAAAGGAAGAGGCGATCGCGCTCTTGCAGAAGCTGGAGAAGCTGACGCTGACCTGCTCGGTGAAGGCCAACGAGGACGGCCGCCTGTTCGGTTCCGTGGCGCCCTCCGATGTGCTGGCCAAGCTGGCCGAGAAGGGGTTCGTGCTCCAGAAGAAGCAGTTGGCGATGTACGAACCCTTCAAGTCCCTGGGCGACCACGATGCGGCTTTGCACCTCCATCCCGAGGTGAAGGGCAAGCTGAAGGTGAAGGTCGTTGCGGAGAAGGTGGCCGAGACTTCCGCGGACTCCGAGTAGAAAGAGGCGAAACATGGCCGGAGGGGGAGAGGCGAGATCGGGCGCCAAGGCGCCCCGGCCCGGTGACCGCGTCCCGCCGCATAGCGAGGACGCGGAGCGCGCCGTTCTAGGTTGCGCCCTGCAGGATGCCGCCCGGATTCTGGACTTGTGCATCGAGCGCCAGATTTCGGGCGAGTCCTTCTATGTGCAGAACCATCAGAGTCTCTTCGAGACCATGATGGAGTTGCATGCCGCCCGGAAGCCGGTCGATTTTGTTACGGTGACGGACCGGCTTCGCGAGACCGGGCTTCTCGATGCCGGGGGGGGAGAGGATGAACTGGGGAGGCTGATTTCCGGCACGCCCACGACGGCGCATGCCGAATACTATATCCAGCGGGTCTACGACAACCACCTGACGAGGCGCATCATTGATGCTGCCCGCGTGGTGACGGAGGATTGCTACAAGGGGGAAATGGAGGCGGAATCCCTCCTCAACACCGCCGCCGAAACCTTCAATTCCATGGGCGAGCAGCGCACGGGCGCCGAGAAGACCTGGAACAAGCTGGTCACCGACGAAATGAAGGAAGTCGAGCGCCTGATCCAGGAGAAGAAGGGCATCACCGGCATTTCGACGGGGTACACCGACATCGACAAGATGCTGCTGGGGTTGCAGGCCAGCGATTTGATCGTACTGGCGGCGCGTCCCTCGATGGGCAAGACATCGCTGGCGCTGAACATTGCCGAAAACATCGCACTGGGGGCCCGCAAGCAGGAACCGCGTGCGGTGGGCGTGTTCAGCCTCGAAATGTCCGCCGAATCCCTGGTGCGCCGCATGATTTGCTGCCATGCGCGGGTGTCGGCGCAATCGCTTTCTTCGGGCCGCGTGGGGGCGGCCGAGCATAGCCAGCTGATGGCGGCGGCAGACACCCTGCGCCAAGCGCCTATTTATGTGGATGACACGGCCGGTCTGGAGGCCATGGACCTGCGTGCGCGCGCGCGTCGCATGAAGCGGAAGCACAACATTCAGTTCATCGTGGTGGATTATCTGCAATTGATGAACTATTCCAAATTCGCGGCCGAAGGGCGCCAGCGGGAAACCGCAGCGATTTCTTCGGCCTTGAAAGGCATGGCGAAGGAGCTCAAGGTTCCCGTGCTGGTGCTGAGCCAGTTGAGCCGTGCGCCGGAAACACGCGAAAAAACCGCCGTGCCCAAGCTGTCCGACTTGCGCGATTCGGGTGCCATCGAGCAAGATGCGGATGTGGTGATGCTGTTGCGCCGCCCTTGCAAGTACAAGGATGACAAGGAATTTGAGGACAAGCGCCTGGCCATTGTGGACATCGCCAAGCACCGCAACGGCGCCACGGGCGAAGTGAGAATGAATTTCGAGGACCTGTACACGCGGTTTGAAAATCGCCAAGAAGGCGTGGATACGGTCGGCGAATGAAGAATGGAAGGACGCATATGGCTAAGCGGTGGATTCTGTGGGGGGTGGCGGGGGTTCTCTGGGCCACGGCCGCCGGTGCCGCGACCATCCGCGACATCCGGGTTTCCCCGGTGGGCGACGAGCCCGTGAATGCCGAGCAGGTGATCGCTCAACTGAGTGCTCGCGTGGGGCAGGAACTGGAACGATCGGTTTTGTCGGAAGATATCCGGTCCCTGCAAAAATCAGGGGCCTATTCGTATGCCGAGGCGAGGGTCGAGCCTACGGAGGATGGAGGCGTGGTTTTGCTGATCCGCGTGGCCGGGCGGGCCAAAATACGAACGTTGACCGTCACGGGGGCCAACGAGATCAGCAACAAAAAAGTACGAAATCTGATGGAAATCGGGTCGGGCGACCGCGTGGACAATGCCTTGCTGGGACAGAAAGCCCAGAAGGTCCGCGAAACCTACCGCAAGGAATACTACCCCGAGGCCAAGGTGACATGGACCTTCAAGCCTGTCGAAGGCAATCCGGAATTCACGGATGTGGACATTCAGGTGGAAGAAGGTCGCCGCGCCGTGGTGCGACGCATTTTATTCAAGGGAAACACGCACATCCCCAGGCGCGAGCTGCTGAAGGTGATGACGCAAAAGCAGTCTTCCTGGCTCTCGTGGTTCAACAGCGCGGGTGTTTACGAGCCGGGAGCCTTGCTGGCCGATCGCGAAGTGATCCGCAAGGTTTTCATGGACAAGGGATATCTTGGAGCAACCGTCAGCGAACCTTCGTTCGAATATGTGAGCCGGAAGAAAATCGACATTACCTTCCATGTGGTCGAGGGTTCTGTCTATACGATGTCGGCCTGGAGGGTGGGAGGATTGACGCTGTTTCCCAGCAACGAGGTGTCGGCCGGGGTGGTGGTTTTGCAGGGTGGAAAAGCCTTCTTGTCCGACATTCAGCGGAGTGCACAGAATATCCGGGATTTCTATGGTTCGCGCGGCTATATCAAAACCGCCGTGGATCCGCGCGTCACGCTCGATACGAATGCGGCGACCGCCACGGTGTCGTACGAAGTGAAGGAAGGCACGCTAGCCTACATCCAGAATGTGGAGATCCGGGGCAATGCCCAAACGAAAGACAAGGTGATTCGCCGCGAAATCAATGTGATCCCGGGCGACATCTATAACGAAGTGAAGGTGCGCTCCAGCGAGAACCGGGTTCGCAACCTGAACTATTTTTCCTTTGTCAGCAGCTATCCCGAAAACACGGTGGTTTCCAACCGCTACAACTTGATTTTCGACGTGGAGGAGCAGAGAACAGGGCAGTTCATGATTGGCGCCGGTCTTTCCAGCGTCGACAACATCATTGGTTTCGTTGAACTGACACAGGGAAATTTCGATCTCTTCGGATGGCCGCATTTCACGGGCGGCGGACAGAAGCTGAAATTGCGGTTGCAGGCGGGCAGCGAGCGGTCCGATATCGAATTTTCCTTGATCGAGCCTTGGTTCCTGAACCGGCGACTGTCCCTCGGGCTGGACCTTTTCCGCCATGATGCGCGATTCCTCAGCGATGAATATGACCAGGTCAATACCGGTGGGGCCCTCACGCTGGGCAAGCCCCTCTTCACCTTCAACCGCGTCAACTGGATTTATGGACTGGAAGACATCAACATCGACAACGTGGCGACGAACGCGAGCGAACTGATCAAGGAAGAGGAGGGGGGGCGGCTGAAGAGCTATGGCACCATGGAACTCATCCGGGACACGAGAAACAGCACGTTTGTGGCCTCGCGCGGGTTCCGTGGATCGGCTTCCGCCACGTTGGCGGGTGGGCCTTTTGGAGGGGAAACGGACACCTATCAATTCCAGCTCCGCGCTTCCCAGTTTGTTCCGCTGTGGTTTGACCATGTGATCAATCTCCGCGGCTGGACTTCGATGATTCAGGAATATGGCAGTTCGGACCGCGTTCCCATTTTCGACCGGTTGTTCGCCGGTGGACCCCGCACGCTGCGCGGCTTTAAGTTCCGCAAGGTTGGGCCGAAGGATGAAACGGAGGAACCGATTGGCGGACGTTCGGTGGCGACGGCCACGGTGGAGTATACGGCTCCGGTGGTGGACAAGGTGCGGCTTGCCCTCTTCTACGATGCGGGAATCGTCTGGCAGGAGATTTTCAGGAAGGATCTGGACAATCCGGCGGTGGGCGACGGGATTTTCTGCGATGACTACGGGTTTGGCGTGCGTTTCGACTTTCCGTCGTTCCCCATCCAGCTCGATTATGCCTGGCCGATCAATACCGACGACGTCACGCCTGACAGTGGCCGGTTCAGTTTTTCGATCGGATACACGTACTAAGGGGAGAACGCATCGAATTCGGCGGCCCACCCGTCTTGTCCGGCAAAGGGCGGGAGGACGGCCTTCAGGGAGTCGAGGAGCGCGGCGGAGGGATGGGGTAAGGCAATGGCTCCACCGACCGGAGCGCTGCCTTCTTCCTCTGTTCTCCAGAGGACCAGGGAAACGGGGAGGCCATCGAGGGAGCCCAACTGGAAAACGGTTTCGATGAGCATGGGTGGAAGGATTCCCTGAGCGGTGCGGTGGACAACGGGAACAAGATTGCTGTACGCCGAGAGGGAGATTTCTCCCCGAATCCGGATTGTTTTCCATCGGCCATCTGGTTCATGGCGTTTACGGATGAGCGTACCGGTTTCGGCTGGCGCCAATTGATCGGGAAGCATGTCGCCGCGCCAGAAAAGGAGTCCGTTTCTTTTTTGAACAGCTCCCTCGGTGGTGTCGAGGTTCAAGATGACTTGGGGGGGAAGGGGGCGGGGATCGGAAACAAAAACGAGATCCACCGATCGGGCGGCTTGCAGGACATAGGCATGGGACTTGTCGAAGATGTCGGCTCCGACGAGAGAGGACGGCTCCAGCGGAAGGTACACATTTTCAGCGGCCGAGCTGCAAGTGGCATTCAGCAGCAGAAGGATAGCATTCAGGTAGAAAAAAAAACGTCGGATCATGAGCATCAGTCGTGGGGAACGTGGTTGGACAGGTGAAGAAATTCGTTTCGGGTGGCGACGGAGTCATGGAAACTGCCGAGCATGGCGGAGGTGACCATGCGGGAATTCTGTTTTTCCACTCCCCTCATCATCATGCACAGATGGCGGGCCTCGATGATGACGCCCACGCCTTCGGGCTGGAGGGTGTCCATCAGGGTGCGGGCGATCTGGTTGGTGAGGCGCTCCTGGAGCTGCAGGCGTCGTGCATAGAGGTCGGCCAGACGGGCGAGCTTGCTGACCCCTACCACCTTTCCACGGGGAATATAGCCAATGTGGCAAACGCCGAAAAAGGGCATGAGGTGGTGCTCGCAAATGGAATAGATTTCAATATCTCGAACAATGACCATGTGGTTGGCTTCGACTTCGAAGATGGCCGAGTTGAGGAGGGAAGCGGGGTCCTGCTTGTACCCGCGGGTCATGTAGGCCCAGGCATCGGCCGCGCGACGGGGCGTGTCGCGAAGACCTTCGCGGTCGGGATCCTCTCCAATGGCGGAAATCCACTCT
>CAYNHA010000291.1:0-5586 GCA_964397035.1 uncultured Verrucomicrobiota bacterium | reverse complement strand
CCAAGATCGGCACCCCCAAGAGCACGGGCACGAAGGTGTTCGCGCTGACGGGCAAGATCAACAACTCGGGTCTGATCGAAGTGCCGATGGGCATCACCCTGCGCGAGATCATCTACGACATCGGCGGCGGCATCCGCGGCGGCAAGGCGTTCAAGGCCGTGCAGACGGGCGGCCCCTCGGGCGGCGTGATCACCAAGGACTACCTCGACACGCCGATCGACTACGAGCACCTGCAGGCGCTGGGCTCCATCATGGGCTCCGGCGGCATGATCGTGATGGACGAAGACGACTGCATGGTCGACGTGGCGCGCTTCTATCAGGAATTCTGCGTGGATGAAAGCTGCGGCAAGTGCGCCCCGTGCCGCATCGGCACGCGCACGCTGCTGAACATGCTCGAGAAAATCGCCGAGGGCAAGGGCACGGCCCGCGACCTGGAGAAGATCCAGGAAGTGGGCACCGCGATGCAGAAGGCCGCGCTGTGCGGTCTGGGGCAGACGGCGCCCAACCCGGTGCTCTCGACCATGAAGTATTTCGCGGACGAATACGCCGCGCACATCAACGAGCAGCGCTGCCCCGCGGGCAAGTGCAAGAAGCTGGTGAGGTACGTGATCGACCAGGCCAAGTGCATCGGCTGCACGCTGTGCGCGCGCAAGTGCCCGGTGAACACGATCAAGGGCGAGCGCCAGAAACCGCACCAGATCCTTCAGGAAAACTGCATCAAGTGCGGCGAATGTTTGAAGGCGTGCAAGTTCGGCGCAGTCAGCCGCAAGTGAGAAGGGGACGAAGATGAAAATGATCAAATTGAAAGTCAACGGCCTGCCTGTGGAAGTGCCCGAGGGGACGAACCTCCTCAACGCCGCCAAGCAGGCGCAGGTGAAGATTCCCAGCCTCTGCTACCATCCGGACCTGCCCGCCTGGGCGGCGTGCGGCATCTGCGTGGTGAAGGTCAAGGGCCTCAACAAGCTGGTGCGCGCCTGCACGGCGCCCGCCGCCGAGGGGCAGGAGATCATCACCCACGACACGGAGCTCCACGCCATCCGCCGCACGGTCATCGAGCTGATCCTTTCGACGCATCCGGACGACTGCCTGCAATGCGCCCGCAACAACAATTGCGAGCTCCAGCGGTTGGCCGCGGAGTTCGGCATCCGCGAGGCTCCGTTCGGCAAGCGCCTGCGCGACCTGCCGGAGGACGACAGCACGGGTTCGATCGTGCTGCATCCCGAGAAGTGCATCCTGTGCGGCCGCTGCGCGGCGGTGTGCCAGCAGATGCAGGGCGTGTGGGCGCTGGAATTTCTGGGGCGCGGCGAGAAGACGCGCATTGCGCCGGCGGCGGACGTGTCGCTGGCCGAGTCGCCGTGCATCAAGTGCGGCCAGTGTTCGGCGCATTGCCCCGTGGGCGCGATTTTCGAGCACAGCCACGCCAAGGAAGTGTATGCGGCGCTGGGCGATTCCACGAAGCATTGCGTGGTGCAGATTGCGCCGGCGGTGCGCGTGGCGCTGGGCGAGGATTTCGGCTACGAGCCGGGCACGCTGCTGACGGGCAAGATCTACGCGGCGCTGCGTCATCTCGGTTTCGACGCCGTGTTCGACACGAACTTCGGCGCGGACCTGACGATCATGGAGGAAGGCACGGAATTCATCGAGCGCTTCATGAACGGAAAGGGCGAATTGCCGCTCATCACGAGCTGCTGCCCGTCGTGGACGGACTACATGGAGAAGTTCGCGCCTGACTTCATCCCCAACTTCTCGACGGCGAAATCGCCGCAGGCGATGGTGGGCGCGCTGACGAAGACGTACTACGCCGAAAAGAAGGGCATCGACCCGAAGAACATCTTCGTGGTGTCGATCATGCCCTGCACGGCCAAGAAGTTCGAGATCCAGCGCAGCGAGGAAATGAGCAGCTCCGGCCAGCAGGACATCGACATCTCGCTGACGACCCGCGAGCTGTGCCGCATGATCAAGAGCGCCGGCATCGACTTCCGGAATCTGCCGGACGAGGAGCACGTGGATTCGCTCCTCGGCGACTACACGGGCGCGGGCACGATCTTCGGCGTGACCGGCGGCGTGATGGAAGCGGCCTTGCGCACGGCGCATTGGGCCCTGACGAAGGGCCAGCTGCCTTCGATGGAGCTGACGCCGATCCGCGGCCTGGACGGCGTGAAGGAAGCCACGCTGCAGGTCGCGGGCAAGGAAGTCCGCGTGGCGGTGGCCCACTGCATGGGCAACATCGAAAAGGTGCTGGCGAAGGTGCGCGAAGCGCGCGCGAAGGGGCAGGAAACCCCGTATCACTTCATTGAGGTGATGGCGTGCCGTGGCGGCTGCGTGGGCGGCGGCGGACAGCCCTACGGGGCCACCGACGAAATCCGCCAGAAGCGCTCGGCGGGCATCTACCGCGACGACGAGAAGAGCGTGTTCCGCTGCTCGCACGACAATCCGATGGTGAAGAAGCTCTACGAGGATTTCCTCGGCGCGCCGCTGGGCAAGAAGTCGCACCACCTGCTGCACACGGGCTACAACAAGCGCAAGATCTACAAGCGCTAGGATGGTTTTCCATGGTGTGGAAAAAAGTTTTCCACACCATGGAAAATGTTGGCCGTTTTTTCCACACTGTGGAAAAAAAGTTTCCACACTGTGGAAAAGGGGCATGAGCTACCAACCCGCCAGATACAGTTTGGGCGAAGAGATCGCGCATGCGGTGAGCCACGGGATCGGGGCGCTGCTGGGCCTGGCGGGGCTGGCGGCGCTGGTGGGGACGGCGGTGGTGCACCAATCCGGCGCGGCGCGGCTGGTGCCGTGCGTGGTCTACGGGGTGGCGATGGTGCTGATGTTCACGGCGTCGACGCTGTACCACAGCTTCACGAATCCGAAGCTGAAGCGCATTTTCCGCGTGCTGGACCACGAGATGATTTTTCTGATGATCGCGGGGAGCTATACGCCGCTGCTGCTGATCACGCTGCGGGGGCGGCTGGGATGGACGCTGTTCGGGATCGTGTGGGGGATTGCGGCGGCGGGGATGGTGTTCCAGGGGTTTTTCACGGGGCGGTTCAAGGGGATGAGCACGGCGCTGTATCTGGTGATGGGGTGGATTTGCGTGTTTGCGCTGAAGCCGCTGGTGGAGAGCCTGCCGGCGGCGGGCCTCCGCTGGCTGGTGGTGGGCGGGTTGTGCTACACGCTGGGGGCGGTGGTGTATCTGTTCAAGAGGGTGCCGTACCACCACGTGGTCTGGCATGTGATGGTGCTGGCGGGCAGCGCGTGCCACTACGTGGTGGTGCTGCGGCACGTGCTTCTACCGTAGAGGAAGCGTTTATTCCGGGGAAAAGGGGTTGGCGCGGACGGCGGCGAGGAAGGCGTCGAAGGCGGATTGCAGGGCGTCGAGATTGGCGCGGACCGTTTCCAGGGTTCCTTCCCTGGCGGCCTGTTCCATCTGGAGGGCCAGGACCGAGAGGGCATTGGCGCCGACGTTGGCGGCGGCGCCCTTGATGCTGTGGGCCTGGCGCTGGGCGAGGGGAGCGTCTGCGGCGTCGAGGGCGCGGCGCAGTTCTGTCATCATGCCGGGGAAGAGGCCCGTGAAGACGGCGGTGACTTTGGCGGCGAGCGCTTCGCCGCCCATGAGGCGGTCGAGTACGCCCTCTCGATCAAAGACGAGGGATTCGGGAGAAGAATGAAAGGGAGGGGTTGTCATGGGATGGTCATTCCTTAACGCGGGTGGTGGGGCGTTTCATGGCAGGATCTGCCGGTCTTTCATGGCGCCGACCAGGGACTCGAACGCCGTTTGCAATTCGTCCAGGCGGGAGAGCACGTCCGGGAGGGCCCCCTCCTTGGCGGTTCTTTCCAATTCCAGGGCGAGGGCGGCGAGGGCCTTGCCGCCGACATTGGCGGACGCGCCCTTGAGGGTGTGGAGATGGGCGCAGACGGCTTGTGCGTTTCCGGCGGTGCATTCCTGCCGGAGGTCGCCCAGGCGCCGGGAGACATCCTTCACAAAGGTGGTGGCGATTTTGGCAGCCAGTTCCTGATCGCCCAGGAGGCGGTCGAGCATGTCGGTGCGGTCGAAGACAAGGGGGGAGGAGGCCTTGGCGCTGGCGGTGGATTCTTCATCCCTCCGGGGGGGCGGGGCGTTGAAGGCGGGCAGCCAGCGATGGAGAACCGTGGACACATCCTTCCGCTGGATGGGCTTGGCGAGATAATCGTTCATGCCTGCTTCCAGACATTTGGCGCGGTCGCCGGGCATGGCGTGGGCGGTCATGGCAATCACGGGGACGGAGGCATTGGGAACTTTTCCGGAGCGGATGCGGCGGGTGGCTTCGTAGCCATCCATGACGGGCATTTGGCAGTCCATCAGCACGAGATCGAAGGGGGAGCGGATGAGGGCGGCCAGCGCCTCGGCGCCATTGGTGGCGATGGCGATTTCCAGACCCAGCGAGCGGAGGACATGGCGGGCGACTTCCTGATTGACCTCGTTGTCCTCGACCAGGAGGACGCGGCCGACGAGGGTTTCGGTTTTGGGGACGGTGCCGTTCGGGTTGTCGCCGAGGGTTTTCTGGGCGAGTTCCTTTCCGCCGATCAGGGAGAGGAGGCATCGCTTCAGTTCCTCCCGGCGAAGGGGTTTGGCGAGGCGTCCATCGAGGCGGACGACATGGCTGCCTGGATTTTTCGAGGACATGAGGACGAGGAGGAGATTCTCCAGGGCGGGTGTTTCGCGAAGGAGGCGGCAGAGCTTTTCGCCATCGGTGGAGGGCATGAATTGGTCGACCAGAGCCAGGCGGAAGGGGTCCTGTTCTTCCCGGGCTTTCTCCAGAAGGCGGAGGGCCTCTTCGGCATTTCCGGCGGGGGAGGGGCGCAGGCCCCAGGCCTGGAGGCTTTCGCACAGGAGGCGGCGATGGGTGGCGTTGTCGTCCACGACCAGTACGCGGGTCTGGTGCACCACGGAAGGCATGGGGGGGTCGGTTTGGAGTCCGCCGGCGGGGGGAGCGAAGCGGGCAGTGAACCAGAATTCGGAGCCGACTCCGGACTCGCTGGTCACGCCGATTTCCCCGCCCATCATGAGAGTCAACTGCTTGGCGATGGCGAGGCCGAGGCCGGTGCCGCCGAAATTCCGGGTGGTGGAGGCATCCACCTGGGTGAACTTGTTGAAGAGAAGGGTTTGCTTATCTCTGGGGATGCCGATGCCGGTGTCCTTGATCGAGAACCGAAGGAGGGGGGAGCCGTTGGAATCCGTTTCTTCCATCGACACGTGGATGGCCACTTCGCCCTGCGGGGTGAATTTGACGGCATTGCCGGCCAGATTGGTGAGGATCTGGCGCAGACGGACGGGGTCGCCGCGCAGGCGGGAGGGGACATCGGGAGCGGTCCAGCAAAGCAATTCCAGCCCCTTGTTGATCGCGAACAGGGACAAGGAGGAGGAGAGGTGGTCCAGAAGCTCCTGCAGGTTGAAGTCGATGGATTCGAGTTCGATTTTGCCGGCTTCGATCTTGGAGAAATCGAGGATGTCGTTGATGACGGTGAGGAGCGATTCGCCGCTGGATTGGACGATTTCGGCATAACGCCGCTGGCTTTCGTCGAGGGGGGTGGTCATCAGGAGGCCGGTCA
>CAYNHA010000290.1:0-11824 GCA_964397035.1 uncultured Verrucomicrobiota bacterium | reverse complement strand
GATGAAAATGGAGGCGATTAGCAAGCCAAGAGCGATTCAATCATGAAGGTTGGCGCGAAGGCATGGGCCTTTGCCGCCGGACGCGTGGAATGGGGGTCAGGGCTTGGCGGCGCGGAGCTGGAGGGTGGCGGGACGGAACACGATGCGGTGGAGCTTGAGGTTGGCCTGGCCGTTGTAGTCGAGTTCGAAGCGGAGTGGGGTGGCACCGACGGAGATGGCGCGGAATCGAAGGGTTTCGCCGTGGGCGTGGAGGGTTTCGGTGTCGACTGGAAGTTCGCCGGAGGCGAGCGGGGTCCGTTCCGGGAGCGAGAGGAGGCGAAGGGTGCCTGCGGGAAGGTTGGCGGAGTAGTTGATTTCGATGTCGTAGAGGCCGGGGGGAAGCGGGAGCTGGGGGCCGTAGAGAACGGTGCCTGCGGGGACGGTCTCAGGAAGGAAGGAGACCGAATCATCGCCGGGGGTGGAGTGCCCCGCGTGGAAGAGAAGCGCCGGCGCGATGGAGATGGAGCCATCGGTGGCCGGGGAGGGCCATTCACCCGCCGTGAGAATGGCGCGGGTCAGGGCGACGGGGCCCGAAAGGGCGTGGATGAGCGCGCCGGTGGGGCTGGGGCATTCGGCCTGGAGCCAGTCGGGCAGGCCGTCGATGGGATGGGTGAGGCTGGAAAGACCGTAGTCGCCGGGGGGAACCAGAAGGGGCTGCGCGGAACCCTCGCCGAGTTGCAGGAGAAGGCGTAGCTGGGGTGCGGGGAAGACTGGGGCGCGGAGAAGGAGGGGGGAGGTTTGGGCATTGGCGATTTCCAGAGGCGGATTCCAGTTCCACTGGCGGGCGGCGGAGTAGAGGTCGAACGGCCAGTTGTTGTGCGGTGTGTGTTCGATGGGGTGTTTGGGCAGGATGCGGAAGGCGAAGACTTGTCCGTCGTCGGCAATCAGCGCGAGGCGGGGATGACCGACAAGGGCGCGGAGGGTGGCAGTGGCCGGGAAGGGAGAGACTTGTTCGGGGAAGGCGTTGGCGTGGAGAATCAGATGGCGGACACCGAGCGCCAGAAGGCTGTCGAGCTGGTCTTCGGTGGCGATGCCTTGGTTGAGAGATTCGTAGGTTTTGAAGATGTTCGTGGAATAATTGGCGGGGACAGCCGGGGCATAGCCGTTGACGAGGCGGACGCGCGAGAGCATGACGGCATATTCATACAGGCTGGTCCAATGGGAGTCGCCGGGCCAGAGCGGAAGGGCCAGGGCGTGGGCGGGGCGGCCGGCATTCGCGGTGTCGTCCTGGGCCACCGCTTCATAGGCGGCGTTCGAGCGTGGCAGGCGGCAGAAGCCGGGAGCGGTCTGGGCAAGGAATTGCGCAAGGGTCCAGAGGCCGAGGATGGAAACCAAGGACAGGAGCGTCCGGCGAACGAGCGGGCGGGGGGTGGCGAGGAGTCCGCCAAAGAGCAGGGCCAGCAGTGGCGCGATCAAGGAGGGCAGAAGGCCATAGATTTTGACGGTTTGGCGGATCATGGAATACTGGGGAACCAGCCTGCGGGCGGCGCGGATGGGGAGGCCGTCCAAAGGGGCATGGGCGCCTAGGGCCAGCAGGATCACCGCCGCCACGGCCGCGACAAGAGCGGCCACGGCGATGCGGTCGGGTTTTCCGTGGCGGGGATACGCGAAAAGCCAGCCGAGGAGACTGACCGTGAAGAGAGTGAAGAACGAAATTCCCACATAGGCGTGGTTGGCCATGCCGGCGCGCGCGGTGGAGATGAGGCCGGAGGCGGGAGGGGAATAGGAGGAGATTTCGCCGATGGTGCGCCCTGCGGCCATGACGGAGCCGGCCAGGTGGCGGCTCATGAGCAGGCTGACGGCGACCGCCGCCGCCGCCAAGAGGACGAAGGGCAGAAGGGGAAGGATGGAGCGCCGGACGGCGGCGGGCCATTCGCGGGGGGAAGGCGTGGTGCGCACGAAGGAGAGCGCGGCAAAGAAGGGGGAGGCGAGCGCGGAAAAATAGAAGACATGCAGGTCGGTCGTGTACGAAAAAAACAAGGCCAGCCCGGCCAGCAGGCCGCCGGTGGCGGATCGATCGCGGATGGCACGGTCCAGTCCGTAGAACAGCAGGGGGGGGAAGGCCATGGCGAATCCGGTGGGCGAGCCGGTGAAGAGCGTGATCCATCGGTAGGGGAACGCGGCGGCGATCAGCGTGGCCAGCAGGACGGCCGGAAGCGAGGAGGAGAAGCGGCGGGCGAGAAGACCGGTGAACAGGACGCCGAGGAGGACGGAGGCGAGGCCGGCCGCGTTCCAGCCTGCGGCATGTCCGGCGAGGGGGGCGACGGCCGCATAGAGAAGCGAAAAGGGCATGTAGTAGAGATCGGGCTGGAGGCGGGCGGTGTCGTCGCCGAGGTTGAACTCGTAGACATTGTGGAAAAAGGGCGAATGGCCGGTGAGGGCATCGAGGCCCAGCCAGAAATGGTAGAGCAGTTGGAGGTGGTCGCCGGAGGCGATGGGACGGACGGTTTGCGGTTCGGGATTGAGATTGGTGTGGGGAATGGCCTGAGAGAAGACGCGCGGCAAGGGCCAGGCCGTGGCGGCCCATAGCAGCAGGCCCGCCAGCAGGAGCAGGCAGGCAAAGCCGAAACGGGTTGGAAACGCGCGCAGGTTCACGCGGCACAAGGTAGGGCATGGGAGGGGCGGGAGGCAAGCCAAAGGCCGGAGGCGAAATCGGGGTTTGATTCGGCGCGCACCTTCCCGCTAGGATGGATCCCCATTGGAAAAAGGACACATGCGAGCGATTCATCAGATTGTGGCAGGATATGCCAACGGAGACGCCATCAGCAACGAGGTGCGGGTGATGCGCTCCTTGTTCAAGTCGTGGGGCTTTGAGTCGCATGTGTATTCCGAGCAGAAACGCATTTTGCCGGAATTGCGGGGCGAGGCCCGCGACTTGGCGGCCAGCCGGGGGGATTTTCGTCCGGACGACGTGGTGCTGTTGCACCTGTCGATCGGGTCGGACGTCAACGATCTCTTTCCGGGGCTGCCGGGGCGGAAGGCCATCCTGTACCACAACATCACCCCGCCCGAGTATTTCCGGGGCGTGCAGGAACAGACGGCCCACATGCTGGATCGCGGCCGCCAGCAGGCACGTGCTCTGGCGGGGACGGCCGAGGTGGTCATGGCGGACAGCCGTTTCAACGCGGAGGAAATCGCCGGAATGGGCCACGCGAATCCGCACGTGCTTCCGCTGGTGCTGGATTTTGCCACGCTGAGGGCCAAGCCGGACCGGCGCATTTTGCGGCAATACCGCGATGGCATGGTGAACATTTTGTTCGTGGGACGGTGCGCGCCGAACAAGAAGATCGAGGACCTGCTCAACGCCTTCTACTATTTCCAGCGCTATGTGCAGCCGGCGTCGCGCCTCATCCATGTGGGCTCCTATGCGGGCATGGAGCAGTATCACGCATTGCTGCTGACCCGGTCGCGCGAGCTCCAGCTCAAGAACGTGGATCTGGTGGGTTCGGTGCGGCAAGACGAGTTGAATGCCTACTACGAGGTA
This sequence comes from uncultured Verrucomicrobiota bacterium, assembly GCA_964397035.1. Taxonomy (GTDB): domain Bacteria; phylum Verrucomicrobiota; class Kiritimatiellia; order CAIQIC01; family Lenti-01; genus Lenti-01. The sequence goes on along the minus strand of CAYNHA010000290.1, from coordinate 8,301 downwards.
TCCCGCGCCTTCCTGTGCCTGAGCGACCACGAGGGCTTTTGCATTCCGCTGCTGGAAGCCATGACGCACGATCTGCCCGTGGTGGCCTATGCCGCGGGTGCGGTTCCCGAAACCATGGATGGCGCCGGAGTGCTGGTGCGCGAGAAGCGGTTCGACCTGATCGCCGAAGTCCTGGGGCGGGTGGCCGAAGACGAACCCCTCCGGGCCGCCATTCTCAAGGGGCAGCGGGAACGCCTGGCCCGCTATGAAAAGCAGGATTTGGCCGCCGATTTGAAGCGCCTCCTGGCCCCCCTGCTATAGACCGGTTTTTGTTTTCTTGGCGCAGCGCAAGATTTCTCCTTCTTTGTCTTTCCACACTGTGGAAAAAAGTTTTCCACAGTGTGGAAAACTTTTTGAAGCGGATTTGCAATTTTTGAAACTGGGTGGGGGGACGGGAGTTGCGTCGACAGGGGTTGGCGACGGGGGGATGAGAAGGGGGGGCGGAGGCTTGACGGATGAAAAAGGGTTGGCTATTTTGCCGTCCAGGTAAAGCGTTTTATCTACTGGTGTTGACGTCAAGTTGGCAGGAAGGATCAGGATGGCGACTGGACCGAAAGGCGTGGATATAGGGCTCGGGGACCGTTGTTCCCGGCGGGCCTTCCGTTGGGCGGAGCGCAGCTTCGAGGCCCGTCGGGGGACGTTGGGGTTGCCGTTGTTTGGCGGGGCGGGATCGTTTTCCAACTGGATGGATTTTGGGCCGATCAAAGTGGCGATGACGTGCGACGGCATTGGCACGAAGGCGGAGGTGGCGGAACGGACGGGGATCTACCGCACGCTGGGCTACGACTTGGTGGCGATGGTGGCGGACGACCTTGTCGCCAACGGCATCGAGCCCATGAATCTCGTCAACGTGCTGGATGTGGACAAGCCGGACGAGGCGATTGTCGACGAGCTGATGGAGGGGTTGCACGATGCGGCGATGGAGTGCGGAATCGCCATCGTGGGCGGCGAGATCGCCGAACTGGGCAGCCGTACGGGCGGCTGGGGGCCGCGGATGCATTTCAACTGGAGCGCGACGGCCATTGGCGTGCCGCGCAACGGATGCGCGCCGATCGACGGGGGACAAATCGAAGTGGGCGACGTGGTGATCGCGCTGAAAAGCGCGGGATTCCGCAGCAACGGCTTTTCGCTGGTGCGGTCGATTCTGGAACGCGCGTTCGGGCCGCTGTGGCACGAGGCGAAATACGCCGACGGGCGGACATGGGGGGAGGTGGCGTTGACGCCGTCGAAGCTGTTCACGCCGTCGATTCTGGCGCTGATCGATGCGGGCGTTCCGCTGCGCGGGGTGGGGCATATTACGGGCGGAGGCATTCCGAGCAAGTTCGGGCGCGTGCTGAAGCGCTCGGGTCTGGGGGCGCGGCTGGACGGATTGTTTGCGCCGCACGATTTCATGAAGCAGCTGCTGGAGATGGGCGGAGTGGATTTCGAGACCGCCTACCGCCAGTGGAACATGGGCAACGCCATGCTGGTGGTGGTGCCGCCCGGAGCGGCGGAGGCCACGCTCTCCCTTCTTTCCAACCGCGGCGTGGCCGCGCAAACGGCCGGCGAAATCGCGCCCGGCCCCATCGTTATCCAAGGAGTTTCCTTCACGCCATGATTTCTCTCCACCACATTGCTTGCACATGGAATCCGGAATTGCCGGATTCGCGTTGCGCGTCGATTCGGCGGCAGGCCGAGCGCCACCTGAACTTGCATCTCAAGGGCCTGAAGCACGTGGCGGTGTATGCCGTGCGGGCGAATTTGGATGCCGACGTGTTGAGGCGATTTGCCATCGAGGGCTTGAGCGACGTGGTGGCCCAGCGGACGGGCATCGACCGCCTGCCGGAAGGATGCGAGGGTTTTGCCTCGTTCATTCTGGTTGGAAAGTTGCCGGGTACGACCGACGACGAAGGGCTTTCCGCGCAACGTACGCTGCACGATCTGCAGGGCATTCCGTTTTCGCCGGCGCCGCAGGAGGTGTTTGCCAGCGATCTCTATTTGCTCGAAGACGCCCTGGACGACGCGACGCTCCGGCATCTGGGGGCGGAATTGCTGGGCAATCCGCTGGTGAACAGCATTGTGTGCGGGCCGATGGAGCGACTGGCGCTGCCGGTTCCGGAGGAAGAAGGCGAAGCGGAGGCGACCGTTGAGAAGGTGTCGCTGGAGGTAGCCGACGAGGCGCTGGATGTGCTGTCGCGGGAGCGGTTGCTTTCGCTGAACCGGGAAGAGATGAAGGCGGTGCAGGCGCATTACCGCGACCCCCAAACGCAGGCCCGCCGGCGTGGAGACGGGCTGCCTGCGGAACCGACGGACTGCGAATTGGAGATCGTGGCGCAGACGTGGTCGGAGCATTGCAAGCACAAGGAATTCAATGCGCTGATCCGCTATGTGGACACGGAGACGGGCCGGGAGGAAACGGTCGATTCGCTGTTCAAGACCTATATCCGCAACAGCACGCTGGAGATTGCGCGGCGGCTGGAGGAGGCGGGGAACAACTGGCTGGTGAAGGTGTTTTCGGACAACGCGGGCGTGGTGCGCATTGACAGGGATCGCCTATTCGTTTTCAAAGTGGAGACGCACAATTCGCCGTCGGCGCTGGATCCGTTTGGCGGCGCCATCACGGGCATTTTGGGCAACAACCGCGATCCGCTGGGCACGGGGCGGGGCGGCGCGGAGCTGTTGTTCAACACGGACGTGCTTTGCTTCGGCCCGCCGTCCCACAGCGAGCCGCTGCTGCCGGGCCAGCTCCATCCCCGCCGCGTGTTCGCGGGCGTGCGCCAGGGCATCGAGGAGGGCGGCAACAAGTCGGGCATTCCGACGATCAACGGGGCCATCGTGTTCGATGCGCGCTATGCGGGCAAGCCGCTGGTCTATTGCGGCACGGGCGCGGTCATGGCGGACAACTACAACGGCAAGGCCGCCTGGGAAAAGGAAATCGCTCCGGGCGATCTCGTGGTGATGGCGGGCGGGCGCGTGGGGAAGGACGGCATTCACGGGGCGACGTTTTCCTCGCTGGGGCTCGACAAGCATTCGCCGCGCAGCGCGGTGCAGATCGGGAGTCCCATCACGCAGAAGATGCTGTCCGATTTCCTGGTGGTGGCGTGCAAGCGCGGGCTGGTGAAATGCGCGACGGACAACGGGGCGGGCGGGCTGTCGTCGTCGATCGGCGAGCTGGCGCCGATGGCGGGCGGGGCGGAAATCTGGCTGGAGCGGGTGCCGCTCAAATATCCGGGATTGCAGCCGTGGGAAATTTTCCTGTCGGAGTCGCAAGAGCGCATGACGCTGGTGGTGACGAAAGAGGCGGCGCCGAAGCTGGCGGAGTTGGCGGCGCTGTACGAAGTGGAATCGACGATCATTGGACAATTCACGGATACGGGCCTGTTGGAAGTCTCGCACGGCGGTCGACCGGTGGCGCAACTGGATCTGGAATTTTTGCACGACGGGCTGCCTCGCAAGCATCTGGAGGCGGAGTGGGTCCGTCCGGCGCCGAAAGCCCCGGCGATTCCAGGCGCGATCGACCACGGCGACGTGCTGAAGCGCTTGCTGGCCAGCGACGACATTTGCTCGCGCGAGGCGGTGATCCGGCAATACGACCACGAAGTGAAGGGCCGCACGGTGATCAAGCCGTTGATGGGGCCCCGTGGCGTGGCCCCGCAGGACGCGGGCGTGATGCGGTTCTCGTTCGACGATTATCGCGGCGTGGCGGTTTCGTGCGGCATTGCGCCGCGCTATGGCGACCTCGATGCCTATGCCTCGTCGGCGGGGGCGTTTGACGAAGCGGTGAGACAGATCGTTTCGGTGGGCGGGCAGTTGCCCGAGCCCGGCAAGCTGGGCCAATCGACGTTCTGGTGCGCGAACGACAATTTCTGCGTGCCGGATTCGGTGTACGACGCGGAGAAGAATCCGGATGGGAAATACAAGCTGGCGCAACTGGTGCGGATGTGCCGGGCGCTGTCCGACATGGCGCTGGCGTACCACGTGCCGATGACGTCGGGCAAAGACAGCATGAAAAACGACTTCCGCGCGGGCGGGCGTAAAATCTCGGTGCCGCCGACGGTGCTGTATTCCGTCGCCGCCGGGATCGACGACGTGCGCCGGACCGTGACCAGCGAGATCAAGGAGGCCGGCGACGGCGTCTACGTGCTGGGCCGCACCGCCGACGAACTGGGTGCTTCCGAATTCCAGCGGCTGTTCGGCGCGCCGGGCGGGCAGGTTCCCGTGGTGCGGCCGGAACAGTCGCTGCCGCTGTACTACAAGGTGATGGCCGCGAACCGCGAAGGACTGATCCGTTCGAGCCACGATCTTTCGGATGGCGGGCTGGCGGTGGCGTTGGCGGAAATCACGTTCGGAACCGGATTGGGCCTGCGAGTGGCGGTGGATGCGGTGGCGGATTCCGCGGAGGTTGCGCTGTATTCGGAATCGCATTCGCGATTCGTCGTTTCGGTGAAGCCGGAGCATCGCGCCCGGTTCGAGGAGATTCTGGGCGGCGCCGCGATTCGGATAGGCGAGACCACGGGCGAGCCGCGTTTCCGGATCGAGCGCGCGGGGCAGCCGCTGGTGGATTGTGCGTGCGGCGAGCTGGAGCGGGCTTGGCAAAAGGAGTTGTTGGCGTGAAAACAGTGCGCGCATTGGTTCTTACGGGATTCGGCATCAACTGCCAGGACGAGATGGCGGCGGCCTACCGCTTGGCGGGAGCCGAGGCCGACATCGTCCATTTCAACGAGCTGCTGTCAGGACGGAAATCCATCCGCGGGTACGACGTGATCAATTTTCCGGGCGGATTTTCCTTCGGCGACGATCTGGGCGCGGGCAAGGCGCTGGCGAACAAAATGCGGTTTTGCAAGCTCGCCAGCGGGCGCACGCTGCTGGATGAAATTGCGGACCACCTGAAGGCGGGCGGATTCGTTTTCGGCGTATGCAACGGGTTTCAGATTCTGGTGAAGAGCGGGCTGCTGCCGAACGTGGGCGGAAATTTCGAACAGGAGGTTTCGCTGATCGTCAACGACAGCGGCCATTTCGAAGACCGCTGGGTGCATTGCGTGGCCGGGGCGCCCGCGCGGACGCCGTTTCTGAAAGGGGTCGGCGTCATGGCCCTGCCGGTGCGGCACAAGGAAGGCAAGCTCGTGGTTCGCGACGATGCGATTCGCGCGGCGATCCTGGAGAAGGACCTGTGCGCGCTGCGCTATTGCGACGCCGAAGGAACCGTGGCCACGGAATATCCCGCGCTGCCCAACGGCGCCGAATTCTCCTGCGCGGCGCTGAGCGATCCTTCGGGGCACGTGCTGGGCATGATGCCGCACCCGGAGGCGTACTTGTCGATTTACAATCATCCCGACTGGGCCCGTCGCCGCGAGGCGGCGGGCGGAAACGAGGAAGGAGAGGGCCAGCGCCTCTTCCGCAACATCATCGAACACATCCGGAGCCAAAGGCCATGACGACCCTGACCACCGTTTGCACGCCCCAACTGAAGACGATCCATCGCGGGAAGGTCCGCGACAGCCTGCGCGTGGACGCCCGGTCGCGCCTGCTGGTGGTGAGCGACCGGCTGTCAGCGTTCGACCGCGTGCTGGACACGGAGATCCCGATGAAGGGCGAAGTGCTCAGCCGGCTGTCGAACTGGTGGTTCAACCAGACGGCGGACATCGTGCCCAACCACGTGCTGAAGGCGGTGGACCCGGTGGCGACGCTGGTGAAGGAAGTGGAGCCGATCCGGATCGAGATGGTGGTGCGCGGATACCTGACCGGCTCGATGGGGCGGGCCTATGATTCGGGAGTGCGCACGTTTTGCGGCGTGGACCTGCCCGAGGGTCTCAAGGCCAACCAGCGCTTTCCGCAGCCGCTGGTGACGCCGACAACCAAGGAAAAAAACGATCGCGAAATCAGTCCGGCGGAAATCGCATCTGAGGGTTGGACCACCGCCGAGCGTTATGCGCAAATGAAGGAAGTGGCGTTGCGCCTGTTCGAGCGCGGGAGCCGGGTGTTGGCCGAAAAGGGCCTGATTCTGGTGGATACGAAATACGAGTTCGGGTTGCTGGGCGACCAATTGATTTTGATCGACGAAATCCACACGCCGGATTCGTCGCGCATGTGGGACCAGGCGGCCTACGACCGCGACCCGCTGAAGGTCGAATCGCACGATAAGGAATATGTGCGCGCCTGGCTGCGGCAGAACCGCAAAAACGGCGAATATCCGACCGTGTTGCCGGACGAGGTGGTCCGCGAGACCACGCGGCGCTATGTCGACATCTACGAGCGCATCACGGGCGGGAAACTGGAAATGTCCAGCGAAGATCCGCGCGCGCGGCTGGCGCGGAATCTCCACCGCGAGGGATTCATCCGCGATGGTTTCGTGGTGATCGTCATGGGTTCCAAGGCGGACGTGGGGCATGCCAACCAGATGAAGGCGGTGGTGGAGGAGCACGGGGTCTACGCGGATTTGCGCGTGTGCTCCGCCCACAAGAACGGGGAGGATCTGCCGGCGCTGCTGGCGGAATACGACGCGGCGATCGAGCCGGGCGCGATCATCGCCATTGCCGGGCTTTCCAATGGACTTGGCGGGGCGCTGGCCGCCAATTCCTGCCTGCCGGTGATCAGTTGTCCGCCGTTCAAGGACGGGGTGGACATGCTGCTCAACCTGAATTCATCGCTGATGATGCCGTCCGCCGTGCCGAACATGACGGTGGTGAAGCCCAAGGAAGCGGCGCTGGCGGCGCTGCGGGCGCTGAACCTGCGGCGCCTCAAGGACCGGTTCCGCAACGAAATCGTCGAAATGAAGAATGGCTTGCGCTACGATGACCGGAACATCAGGGAGGCTGCGCATGCATAAGGAAATTTCGCCCCTCGACGGGCGCTATCACAACCGGTTGAACGATCTGGCGGAGCAGTTCTGCGAGCCGTCGCTCATGAGGAGCCGCTGCCGTGTCGAGCTGGCCTATCTCGAAGCGCTGGCCGATACGGGGAGGTTTTTCACGCTGGGCGCGGACGAGCGGGCCGCCATCCGGAAGGAAATGGAAACGTTCGGCGATGCGGAGTATGAAAACATCAAGCGCATCGAATCGCGGACGGCCCACGACGTGATGGCGTGCGTGGAGCATCTGCGGGAGCGGTTCCCGTCGCGCGCGGAGTGGATCCATTTTGCGTTGACTTCCGAGGACGTGAACAATCTGGCGTGGAGCCTGATTTTCCGGGACTATGCGGCGGCGCTCCAGCTTCCGCTGCTGGACGAGGTGCTGCGCAAGCTGGTTGAGCTGGCGGCGGGGTGGCAGGATGTTCCGTTCCCTGCCAAGACGCATGGGCAGCCGGCATCGCCGACCACGGCGGGCAAGGAGCTGGCGGTGTTCGTCTCCCGCCTCTTGCGCCAGCGGCGGCAGCTCAAGGAATTTCGTTTCCGCGGCAAGCTCAACGGCGCGACGGGCAACTGGTCGGCGCTGGCGGCCGCCGATCCGGATTTCGACTGGATCGCGTTTTCGGAGCGATTCATCGTTTCGCTGGGGCTCGGCTTCAACGGGGCGACCACGCAGATCGAGGACCACGACGCGTGGAGCGAATATTTTTCGATCGTGCGCCGGATCAACACCATCCTGCTCGACCTGGACACGGACGCGTGGGAATACATTTCGCGCGGGTTTTTCGTGCAGCGCAAGAAAGAGGGCGAGGTGGGTTCGTCCACCATGCCGCACAAGGTGAACCCCATCAAGTTCGAGAACAGCGAGGGCAATTTGGTGTTGGCCAACAGCCTGCTGTCCACGCTTTCCGAGCGGCTGTGCCATTCGCGCATGCAGCGCGATTTGTCCGACAGCACGGTGATCCGGAACGTCGGCGTGGCGCTGGCCCATTCGCATCTGGCGTGGAAAGAAACGCTGGGCGGCTTGGAGCGCATCGATCTGGACGCGGCGGCCTGCCGCATCGAACTGGAGCGCGAGCCGCAACTGCTGGCCGAACCCTACCAGATTGTGCTGCGCAGTGCCGGGAACAAGGATGCCTATGACCAATTGAAGGCGCTGACGCGCGGCCGGGCGGTGACGCTGGCCGACTTTCACCGGTTGCTGGACGACAGCGGCCTCGACGAGGTCCGCCAGGCGCGCCTGCGTGCGCTGGACGTGCCGGGCTATGTGGGCCTGGCGAGCCGCGTGTGCCGGAACGTGCTGGCGGAGGCCGAAAAGGAGCTGGCGGAATGAAGATCGCCGTGATTGGACGAGGAGGGCGCGAACACGCCCTGGCCTGGAAGCTGGCGCAGGACGCGGGCGCCGACAACGTGTTTTGCCTGCCGGGCAACGGCGGGAC
>CAYNHA010000289.1:0-4074 GCA_964397035.1 uncultured Verrucomicrobiota bacterium | reverse complement strand
ACGAAATTCTTCGCGGCCACATCGGATGCCGCCACGATTTTCTTCAGGCTCTCGGTCTGCACAACGGTTTGGTTCAGCAGCTGCTCGTATTGACCGGCCGCCGTCCCGGCGATGGTCGCGTTCTTGGCCAGGACATCCATGTTCTGCTTCGCGGCATGGGTCTTGGCCTCCTCGATGAATTTTTTCGTCTCCTCCAAATTCTTGCGTGCGCCGTCCAGGAACCGGGACTGTTCCGTGTACGCATATCCGCGGGCTTCATACATCGTCGACAAGGCAGAACGTTCGACGTTGTTGGCCACCCCCAGAGCCGGCACGTTGTTCACAACCAGCGTTTGCGCCACGGTGGTCACCCGCGACATGTTGTAGATCGCCAGCACGCCCAGCACAAGGGTGATGGCCGCCACGCACAGAAAGCCGACAATCAACTTCTTCCCAATCGTCCACTTTGAATTCATCTGCTTCTTCTCCTGTTTGTTTGGAATCTGCATTCGAAAAACCTCAACACGCCCGATCAAGCCCCGGCGCCGACCGCCGCCACCGTGGCCACCTCTTCGCCCGAGAGCACGCGGTCCACATCCATCAGCGTCACCACCCTCTCGCCCACCTTGCCCATGCCCAGGATGAACGACGTGTCCACCGAGCTGCCGAATTCCGGCGCGGGTTCGATGCTCGATCCAGCCACATCCAGCACCTCCGACACTTCATCCACGATGATGCCCATGACCACCGATCCGGTTGTCCGGCGCACGGTGACCACAATGACGCACGTCTTGTCGGTGTTGATTTTGCCCTCCATGTCGAACTTGAGGCGCAGATCCACCACGGGAATCACTTTGCCGCGCAGGTTGATCACGCCCCGCACGAAGGCCGGGGTCCGGGGCACCCGCGTGATGTCCATCATCTTGATGATTTCCTGCACCTTCAGGATTTCGAGCCCGAATTCCTCGACATCGAGCTTGAAGGTCAGGTACTTGCCGGCCAGCGAAGTGAGCGCGGGTTTTCCCGTTTGCGTTTCGGCATGGGTGTGCGTCATGGGTTCTCCTTGTGGGGTTCGTTTTTCTCATCCAAAGGGCTCAATCGTCCGATGGTTTGCAGAAGCAGCTCCAGCTCGGACGTCTTGTCGAAGCAGTAGTCCGCGCCACACGCCCGGTAATTGGCGGCCAGTTGCGGGCCGGAATAGCGGGTCATGGCCACCAGAACGGTCGCGGGGAATTGCTGCTTGATCCGTTCCAGCAACGCGCCGCCTCCGTGATCGTCCAGATGGACATCGATCAGCGCCACAAAGGGGCGAATGCGGCCCAGGACCTCCATGACTTCCTGGTCGCTGGCCGCCTGAACCACCGTGGACACGCCCGGCATCCGGCCCACAAGCAGGGCCAGGCGGGTGCGAATCGAGGCCGAATCATCCGCCACCAGCACGGCACCCCGCTTCTCGCATCCCCCGGCGGTCGATGTGGGTCCTGATTCCATGCTCCGGAAAATAGGCAAACCCGATCGGTTTGAATATCCGGCCCCGGCTGAAGTTGGCGTAGGAAAATGCCCTACAGCCAACCGGCGAAAAACTTCTCCCCTACGTCGCCCGCGTCAGCAACCAGGGCAAAAGCCCCGGGTGGATCGAGGTGTTGCGGTCCACGTTGTTGCGCGGCAAATTCCACCGGGCCTTGGACAGGTTGGACACCGCGCCGCGGCCCGTCCCCACCGCCGCGCACAGCCCCAGGCTCTCGAACTCCAATCCCAGGTCGAAGCGCGCGTTTCCATTCGGCCACGCCAGCACCGGCACCAGGGATTTGGGCACGTGCTGGATCAGAAGCTCCCAGCAGTGCTTCACATCCTCCAGCGCCTCCTTGCGCGGCAGCTTGTCCATCAGGGCGTGCTCGTGGCCGTGGGGACCGAAGGTGATGAGGCCGCTTTCGCCCATCTGGATCACCTGGTCCCACGTCAGGAAATCCTTGTTGTGCCCCTTGCGCAACTCCAAATAGCCCGCCTGCACCGAAGCCATGTAGGGCACTTGCTGGAGCTTCTGCTGCTCGATCTCCGCATCGGAAAGCCCGGCCACCTGCCACCAGAACGGCGTACGGTCCTCCACCGCGCCCGTGGCCAGGAATATGGTCGCAGGAATGCCCAGCTCATACAGAACGGGAAACGCATATTCGTAGTTGTCCGCCCAGCCGTCATCGAACGTGACGATGAACGAGGGGCGCTCCGGCGGCTCCTCGCGCCGCACCCAGTCCAGCAGCGCCATGGGCTCGTAGCGCTCGCGCAGCCAAAGCAGCATGCGGCGGAAATCCGGCACCGCCACATCCAGCACCCGCATGGCACGGTAGCGCGGATCCTCCCCGCCGGGGCGCACGCGGTGGAAGGTCAGCATGACCGCCTTCCCGTCGTGAAGCCGCTCCAGCCCGCCCGTGGCCGCCACGTAATGGCCATAGGCCGATTTCAGGAACGTGCGCATGCGCCGGTCATCCCGCCGTTTCTTCGCCGATGAAAGTGACCTTGGCAATGTGCGGCAGCTCGCGGTGGCGGCCGTCATAGTCAAGGCCATAGCCCACCACGAAGGCATCATCGATCTTGAACCCCACGAAATCGGCCTCGAAGGGAACGATGCGGCGCGAAGGCTTGTCCAGCAGCGCGCAGACACGAACGGTCTTGGCCCCCTTGGCCAGCAGGTGCCCCGCCGCCTTTTGGAGCGTGCGCCCCGTGTCGAGGATGTCGTCCACCACCACCACATCCGCACCGGCCAGATCAATGCTGCAATCCCGGCTCACCACCGGCTCCTTCTGGGCGGTCGTCCCGCTGCCATAGCTTTCCATGATCATGAAATCAATGCGCGGATGCAGGTCGTTCATCGAAAACCAGCGCACCAGATCCGCCAAAAAGATGAAGCTGCCCCGCAGGATGCCGATCACCACCAGGTTGTCGCTGCGCCCGCCCGCCGCGATTTCGCGCGCCAGCTCGTCCACCCGCCGCGCCAACTGGCGGGGCGTGATCATGACATCGTTGATATGGTAGGGCTTCATGCGTGGCAATCTCCTGTCTGTACGGTTGAAATGGGTTTTCCGGCCTTGAACAGTCTTGCCAAAACGGCCCGGATGGGGGAAGCTAAAAAAAGTATCCAATGAGGAATGTACCCATGAACATCGTCCACAACCCCTTTTTCCGAGCCCTCCTCCTCCCCCTTCTGGCCCTCGGCCTGAGCGCCTGCGACATGAACTCGGTGGATAGCACATCCGCTGTCCCCTCCGACAATTCGGGAACCATCTACAATTATTCAGGTTTATATATGAACGCCACAAATGTCAGTGGAAGCACTTCGGGATACGGATCTCTGGTATTCCCATCTGGTGGACAAAGCGGTACACCTGTGACATGGCTCCGACTGCTTCAATACGGTAGCGTGATCGAAGGCTATGATAATGCCAATCAGACATGGGCAGGGAATATATCTGTCCAGAATGCCGAAGTCGCAACCTTCATCCTCCAAGGGCATACTAGCGCTGGAGCAAGTGTTGATATTGCTGGAACTCTGAGTTATGCCGATCAATTATCAACCATGGATGCAACATGGATCGAACCGACCTTCTCAGGCAGTATTTTCGCCAAGGCCACTGTCTCTCCTGCCGTGACAAGTAGCCCCCCCGCTCAACTAGCGATCGCCCCAACATCTGCCAGCTTTTCCACCAACGCCATAACAAAAACATTCACTGTCAGCGGTGGAACTTCTCCCTACACATGGACCCTCTCTGACTCCAGTCACGGATCCCTTTCAAGCTCCTCGGGCGAGTCTGTCACATATACAAGCGCTCATGTCGCTGGCAACAATACGATCACAGTAAGAGATTCCAGCTCGAATTCAGTAACTGCCACTGTCACATATACTGCTAGCGGTCCAAGAAGCATCAGCATCAGCCCGTCTACGCTTTCATTAAATGCTACTGTTTACATCGGAAACCTTAAAGCAAGCGGTGGAGACGGAACCTATACGTGGATGGTTGGAAATGATAGCCTTGGCACTGTAAACCCCTCCACGGGCAGCTCAGTCACCTACACAAGCAAGAAGGTCGCTGGCACCAATAC
>CAYNHA010000288.1:0-14637 GCA_964397035.1 uncultured Verrucomicrobiota bacterium | reverse complement strand
GAAATCATTTATGAATGAAACAATTATAACAATAATCGTTTTCACAATTTTGGTCTTTGTAATCAAAATGTAAAACAATCAAGGACCCATTAAATGGGTCCTTGATCTTTATCAATTTGGCCCCGCCCGCCTACTTCGCCGCCTCGTGTTCCGCCGCGATGAATCCGTATTCCGGCAGTTGCGGCAGCAGCTTGGCCTTCAGCGCGGCATGCTTCTCCTTGACGGCCGCCAGCAAGTCGTCGCCCAGATTCTGGTCGGTCAGCGCGCTGCGGATCTGCCACCAGCCCGCATCCCACGTGCTGATCTTGTACTTCGGCGTGTCCAGCTTGTTCAGGTTTGCGAAATAAAACTCGTACACCGCTCTCCCCGCCGCCAGCACCGCCGTCGCCTCTGCCGACAGCGCCCGCCCTTCCAGCCAGCGCGCCATGAAACGGTCGTCACCCGCCGCCAGCGTCGCCGCTATCTCGCTGTCCGCAATCTTCCACTTCTTCACCTCGGATTTTGCGAACGGAAACAGATGATTGTTGATCTGATAGACCTTGCCTTCGTATTCCACGTTCGACAAAGCGGCGGTTTCGTTGCTGTTGCTGAATATCGACCAAACCGTGCAGTCCACAACAAATTCAGCAGGCAATTCCCTATTGGGCTGCATGAGCTGATCACGATCGTTTATCCAAGTGGCCTTGGGTAAACGCCGAACAGTATGAACAACCATTGCCTGACCGATGTTCGCCGCCGTTACAGACAACGCACCCGCGCTGACATACGGACCGGACAGGAGAGCAGTATAGTTTTGATGCTGAATATCATTTCCACAACACATGAGCGAACAGGCAAACCCTTTGGCTACTCGATCCCGCGCATCTCGGTTATCTGATTTTACAACTATCGCCGACCCCATTGGTGGAAATACTTCAGTTGCATCAGGTCGGTCTATCCATTTATTTAAAAAACGATCTCGATGTTCCGCAATGATGGCTTTTCGCGCAACCTTCTCAACCAGTTCATTGAACACATCCAACTCTATGGTCTGTCGGTCCAGCTTTATCTCCTTGGCCAGATTCCACAACAAAAACCCTACGGGAAATTGCGATGTGCGACTTGTGCCGGCAAAGTTCACCGAGGAGAACATGAAACCCCGTTCAAAAAGATAATGAAAAACAGATTCGCGCAACTTCTGGTCGTTGTTGGCATTCAAATACTTCAACTTTGAGAACAAACCGAGCCACGCGGTTTTGCCCTTGAACTCATAATGAATGCGGAAAAGAAACTGAGCAAACAGTTCGCGCGAAGTCTCGCCCAAGTCCTGATCGTGCATGATCCTGCGCAATTCGGTGTCGCTCACATCCTTCTTGCTCTCGCCTTTGTTCCCGGCCGTCTGCGCCGTGGCAAACGGCGGATTAATGAGGATGATCCACTTCAACTTCGGGTTCTGCAAATCGGCACGAAGTGTTTTCGGCAGTTTCCAAGTCAGGTCAAACCCCAGTGCGTTGTCGAGGAACAGATTCCCGACATCGTCGTTGAGATAGTCGTACTGGAAGTTTTGCGCCTCGGGGAAAAGCCGCTGGCAATGTTCGACATCTTCCTTGTAGAGGCTGGACAGGTAGCAATGCGGCAGCGCATCGGACGGCAAATGGTATTCCAGGTTTCCCGTCCCCGCCGCCATATCCCACAGGCGGTACTCGCCCGTCTTCCACCACTCCTTGCCGCAGGTGCGCTCGACGTAGTCCAGCGCTTTGTGCGCGAAGGCCACCGGCGTGAAGAATTCGCCGTGGAACCGCCGCATCGTCTCATCCGTCAGGCGGTCGATCTTCGCCAGAATGTCGCGGATGATGTCGGGGTTGGAAACCTTTTCGTACAGGCTCCAAAAGTATTCGTAGTTCTTTGGCAGGATTTTCTTGAAGCGTCCCTCGTTCGCGCCAAAGTCGAAGAATACCTTGCCCTCGTTCTTGAACAACGTGGTCCCGCCCTCGCGAATGTCGCACACGAAGTAGCGCGACGGCTTCAGCCCGTTGCGCACGGAGTCGCCGAAATTCTTGTTCCAGAACTGGAAAACCTCCTCGAAATTGTCCTCCGTGATGATTTTTTTGTCGCCCAGCGCCAGAGCGATTTGCGGGTCGAGGATTTCCCGCATCTTGGCGTCGTAAACCTCTGCCTCCTGAGGATCGAGCAGGGCAAAGACATGCACCTTCCCCAATTCGGGATTCTCGTACAGGTCCCCGATCAGCATGGAATCCGGCGAGGAGGCTGGCAGGTCCCAGTCGTAGCGCCCCTCGGCATCCGTGTAGAACTTCTTCCAAAGCCGGGTTTCCGTCAGAAACGCCTCGTTTCGATCCGCCACGCAGATGTGGGCCGGGATGGGCTTGTCGGTCAGGCCGTACTTCAGACGGTGGATGTAGTACAGATTCTGGGCTAAAATCGCCGCCCGTTGCTTGAGCGAGCGCATATTCTTATCGAATTTGAACTCGAATAGGACCTGCTCGGTATAGAGATCGATCCGGTCCGAGGTGTCGTAGCGGATGCCGAAGTGGGCCGCATACGCCCCCTTGACGTCTTCCTCCGTCTTCGTCGCCCCTAGCGCCGCAATCCATTCCTTTAGCCCCGAGAGGCTTGCATTTGCCGTTGTACGCTTAGCCATGCTCCCCACCATAACGGCCCTGACATTCTCCGGAAAGCCAAATGTTGCAGCAAGGGAAATGGATCCGCCCCGATCCATTTGGAGTGCGCGGGCATGACCGCGCTTTTCCGGACCGCGACAGGTCGCGGCCCCCCAGCGGCAGCCGTTTAGGGTGCCCCCTGTTTTTCCATCTCGATGGCGCCAAAGGGGCAGACATGGGTGCATAGGGAACAGCCCACGCAGCGCGTGGCATCGATGCGCGGATAGGCGCCGGGGGCTTCGGCCGAAATGGCCTGGTAGCCGCCATCGCGGCAGGCGGTCACGCATTTTCCGCAGCGCGTGCAGCGCAGCAAATCCATCTTGGCTTTCGTTTTGAATTGCAGGTCCAGCCCGCCATAGGTCGTGATCCGCTGGCGTCCAAGCCCGGCAAAATCCGCCACGGTTGCGAAACCATGTTGGTCCATGAAGCGCAGCATCTCGCGTTCGAGCTGGTCCACAAGGCCATAGCCTTCGAACATCACGGCCGTGCCCAGTTGCACCATGCCCGCCCCCAGCAACAGGAATTCCACCGCGTCGGCGCCGTTCATGCAGCCGCCGCATCCCATGACCGGCAGGCCCGGCGAGCTCACCAGCTCATGCACGCACCGAAGCGCAATCGGCTTGATGCCGAGGCCCGAGTATCCCCCCAGTGAGGCTCGGCCCGCCACGTTCAGCTTCGGATTCAGCGTGGACAGGTCGAATCCCAAAAACGAGGGCACCGTGTTGATCGCGCAAAAAGCATCCGCACCGACGGCCGCCAATTCCTCGCCGACAAACGAAATGTCCGCCACCGCCGAGGTCAGCTTGGGCGTGATGGGCACGGTGATCCGGACATCGGCCTTGATCCGCCGGACAATTTCCGCCGCCGCCCGCTCGTCCTGCCCGATGGCGCTGCCTTTTCCGCGCTCGGAATAGCCGTGGGGACAGGAGAAATTCAGTTCCACCATGTCCATCCCCGCCTCTTGGCATCCCAACGCCAGGCGGCACCAGCCCGCGTAGTCCTTCGCATCCGCCATGATGCTGCCGATGAGCATCCGGTCCGGAAACCGGGCCTTCAGTTTGCGCGCCCCTTCCAGCCATTCCCCGACGGAAACTTCGCTGGCCAGTTCGACATTCTGGAACCCCACCACGCTCCGGCCCACCCGGCTCGACCCGAAGCGATTGCACAGGTTGTTCACCGGCTCCTCGATCAGCGTCTTGACGACAGCCCCGCCCCAGCCCGCCTCGAACGCCCGCTCCAGCATCGCCGGAGTCGCCGACGGCGGGGCCGAGGCCAGCACGAACGGATTGATCATCGGGCGCCCTGCAAACGATGTGTTCAAGCGCTTGTTCATGGCCTACCCCCTCTCCCCGTGAAAATCAGCCAACTGGAAATCGGCCGTGCCGGGAATTCCCACCCGGCACTCGGTCAGGTGGCGCAGCGCGACCACCGAACGGACCGTTTCGCAATCCACCAGCCGTCCGCCCACGGAGCGATCCTCCGACAGGAAATGGAAACGGCACCCCGCCCAGGCCATCGACTCGAGCCAGGAAGGAAAATAGAATCCCAGCAGCATCCCGCGCACATTCTCCCATGTCCGGACGGGGCAGGCCGGAGCCTCCGGACCGAATTGAGCCGTTGTCCGCACCCGCTCGAAATGCCCCTCCACTCGAAGGGCATAGGCAAAGTTGGGCGAAGGCATCAGGGCCGACAACAGGGTCACGAACTGATTCGCACCCGCTGGACAGACCACCTCCTCCACCGCATCCGGGGGTGCCAATGTGGCCGCCGCACCCGCCAGCACCGACGTCTCCGGCGCCAGGGAAAAACTTCCGCCATCCTCGCCAAACCCCAACGCCCGGGATCCTTCAAAGGTGAATAGCCCGCCATCCTCCGGCAACGCTCCAATCGCAAAATCCCCCCGCTGGCAAAAATCGACCAGACGTCCGCTGCACCCCCGGAACCCTCCGGCCAAGGCCGCCTGCGGCAGGGCCAAGTGAACATGGCTCATATCCCAACCCACCTTTCGCTGCACATTCCAAACACGCGTGATCATTGTGCCTTCCGGAACCGGGAAACACAAGGATGCAAACGGCGGAGACCAGAAACAGGCCGCGAAGGTTGAAACTTGCGCCATGGGGCCGTTTGGGCATAATCCCCCACGCCGTGACTTCCGTGTTCCGGCAACACGCCCGGGTGGCGAAATGGCAGACGCAAGGGACTTAAAATCCCTTGACCGAAAGGTCGTGCGGGTTCGAGTCCCGCCCCGGGCACTGAACCTCATATCATCCAACTATGCCGGACACGCGCAACCCCATGCGATCGTGCAACCCGAATCCCCCGAAGTTCGCCACGAATCGCCAGCGGCCGAGCACGGCAAATCGCACGAAAAAGGCGGCGCTCTGTGAATCATCCTTCGCGATGATCCCCAAGCGCCGCCGATCCCGTTGGCCGGGTCGTTTTGCCCCGCTCAGCGGGGGCAGGTGTCCGATTCCAGTTCAACTCCCACGCGGTAAAAGTTCAACGATTCTTTCCCGTCGGACTCGGGCTCGTACAGCAACGTCTCGACCTCGCCGCACCGAATGGGCTCCCCGACGGGCGTCCACTTGCCGTCGCCCAGCGCATCGGTACGCATGACTTGATACACGCGCCCCGGCACGCCCTGCCATTGCAGAACCGCGTTCCCGCCGTTCGCGGCATCCATTCGGGCCGCAAGCACCGAAGCCGAGTCCATCGGATCGGTCCCCGCCACGTATTCGTCCCGAACGCTCATGCCGTCGCCATCGGGATCGGTATTCTCAATGTCGTCGTAGCCCGCCCCAATCGAGGCAAGGTTGAAGGCGTCCATCCACCACTTCGGCGTTCCCCCTTGGGCGGTCGTCGTATCATCCATGCCTTTGGGAATCAAAATAAGGGCGGGATATCGATAGCCCATCGCCCTTGCGCTGTAACCGCTGGCCCGCGTCCCGTTGGCATCCTTGGCCGCCTGGATCCAGTAGTAATTATGCAACATCGCCGCGGAATTGTCCGTAAACGACGTCCCCGCCTGCCACCCGGTGACGGGCTGGGCCAACAGCACAAACCCGCCATTGGACAAGTATCCCAGCAAGCCCGACGTGTTGCGATACACTCGGTAGTGGGTCGCCCCAGGTACGGCGTTCCAGCTAACCACCACGTTGGCGGTCGATCCTGCCGCAACCACGCCCGTAGGCACGGCCAGTTTGCGCCAGCCGGTGTCGGATGCGCTGAAGCCGCTCGCCACGGTCCCTGCCGCGCTGGTTGCAGCCTTAACCCAATAGTAGTAGGTGGTCCCGGGCGTCGCCGTAACGTCGTCGAAGGTCGTGCCGGCCTGCCAATTGCCCAGAGCCGCCGCCGCCGCCGAATTGTTGGCCGTATGCCGATACACCCGGTAATGCGTCGCGCCCAGCACTCCCACCCACGTGATGCGTACCCGGTCCACCTCCGTGCCGTCCGTTGCGGTCACCGCAACGGGCGCGCCCATGTAGACGGCCGTCAAGGTCTCGCCATGGCGGGAAATGGGGTCTGCCGCTCCATTGATCGTGATGGCCATGTTGTTGACCTTGCTCTCATCTTGGTTTGCTCCGCTCCGGCGCGACCAATGAACAAAAGTCCATCCCTGGGAATTCTGCGCCGGCGCCGTCAGCGTCACCGTGCTCTTGGCCGCGAAATAGAAGCTCTGACCAACCGTCGATGCCACCACGTTGGGGCCAACGCCGAAATTGTCCCGCCGCGAAAGCGTCACGTTGGCCGTCCCCGACGACGCGCCCACCGTCGCCCGCCGATTCGCCAAACCAATCAAGCCCGCGTTGTAGCGCACCGTTAGCGGAAACAATCTCCGGCCCTGGTATTCGTGCAAGTCTTCCGCCATCGCCGTCCCGTCCGGATACTTGTGCGGATAGCAAAGGCGATCGAATTGCCCGTTGCTGCTCTTTCCCAGTTCCCGCGCGTCGAACCAGAAACGCCCCGTCACCCGGGCATCGTCATCGTCGTCGTCGTCGCCTTCTGCCAACTTGGAGCTATCCTGCTTGCCCGAAGACCACCCCAGGGGATCCGGCTGCCCGCACGCCGCCCAATCGTCCATGTCCGTATAGCTCTTGTAGCGAAAAACGGATCCCTGTCGATCGGTGATTTCGTAAAACCAATCGCCCCAGGAAATCCTCGACCGCACGTTGCCGTTGAACATCGCATGCAGCGCGTTCGCCTGTTCGCCGACGTTCCCGTCGCTGAACGCCGTGGCCGTGGTCGTGGGCGTCGTGGCCGCCTGGTTGTTCCCGTTGAACCGGATTTCCCCCCAGACCGTCGTGCGGAAATACGTCATCCAGGCCAGGATTTCAAAATATCCCCGCACGTCGTTGTTCTCCCGGTTGGGGCAGCCCACCGGCCCGTTCGCATTGTTCGCGGGACTGTTGAACCAGTTCAGCAAGCGCGCCCCGCTATGGGCGTCCAGCTTCGCCGTTGACTCGGGCGGCAAGGCGCTGTCCGCAAACAGCGCTCCGTTGACGGGATTCAGCACGTTGTCCAGCATCGGCTGGTTGTTCGCCCAAAACGCTTCGAATTGGCAGGATGGACTCAGATGCTGAAAATTCAGCACGTGCAGGATCGCCGTCATGTCTTGCATCAAGTGGGATGTCCTCCCCAGCCAATGCCAGGCGCCCACTCCGTCGCCGCCGTTGAATTGACCCGCCAAAAACGCATTCGCGACTTCACCCCAATGGTCGAGGGATTGCTCGCGGGCCGTGTCTAGCACCACGCCGGCGTTGATCATCGCCCCGTTGTCCATGGGGTTGTAGAAATGGTTGAAGCACCGGATTCCCTCGTCCTCTTGCCGACTACCTTCTTTCAGCCGCGTCCATTCTGGACCAGGTGCCGCCATGTTTCCGGCGAAGGGCAGCGCCAGGTTCGGATCGTTCTTCGCCAGTTGGACCGCGTAGTCCATGAGTTTGGGATGCGTCGTCAGATCGCTGTGCCCGCGCGCCAAACCCGCGCCGCCAAGCCATAGCGCCATCGCAAGCGTGCCCGCGCCAATCGCCGAGCCTCGCGCTTTCGCGCATCGTTTCATCACGTTCTTTCCGTTCATGATTTTCACCTGTTCTTTCTGCTTTCCTCGTTCAACGCGCGGCATTCCAAATCAAGTAGGTCCCCGCCTGCACGCCGAGGCGGTCTTCCTTCACGGCCATGGCTTCCACCGCGACCCGCCCTTCGGCGCCGCACTCGTCGAGCAGGGTGCGCACAATCCATGGCTGCGTGTGCCATTCGGCCTTCGACAGTTCTTCCCTCAACAACGCGACGTTCTCCGAATCCGTCCGCCCCCGCATGCCCCGCCGAATCAACGCCTGGTGGGCGCCCTGCCGCACCGCTTGGTTCTCGTCCTGTTCGGCCATCCGGCGCAGCCGCTTTTCCACCTCGTCCCCCTCCACCAACGCCAATGCCCCGCAGGCATCCTCCCTCACCGCATAATCCTTGTCGTCCAGTTGCTCAATCAAATAGTCGCGATCCACGGGTTCTCCCAGCTCGCTTAACGCCCTCCAGGCAAAAACGCGAACCTGCCCGGTTCCATTGGTCGTGAATCCCTTCAACACGTCCGCCCCCTCCCCGTAGCCCATGCGCCCCAGCGCCGATATGGCGGGCAACTGGATCGCCGGCGAAAGACCCGGCTCCTGCAGAATCTCCACGATCGACTCCCCGGCTTCCACCTTCCCCAGCGCCCCAAGAGCGAACAACGCCCCCTGTCTCACCATGGCGCGCTGGTCTTTCGATTGCGCCATCCGCAGCAGACCTTCGTATGCTTCCGGCCATGGACTGGCGCTCAGCAGTTTGGTCGCCACCGTCTTCTCCCATGTCGTTCCCGAACGGAATTGCTCCAGAATCAAGGGGAGCGCCTCCTCCTTGCGGACGACGATCGCCTTCATGATCTCCTGGATTTCGCGCCCGCCCGGAGTGTCCCGATACGCCGCCAGCAAATCCTGGATCGGCATCCGCCCATACGTCCCCGCCAACACGTCCTCGCGCAGTTTTCCAAGAATGTCATGGCTTGCCGAACCCGCCGCCGAACCGGGTGTCGCTTGGGCGGGAACGACACCGGCTGAAGCCGACGCTGCTCCGCCACCCCCTTGGCTTGCCGTTGGCGAAACGCCCGCCCCCCCACCGTCCGGCACCTTGACTTGGGAACCGCCGACATCAGGATCCCGTTTTGCGTTGCGCTGATATGCTCCCCACGATGTCCCCATCATGACGGCAGCGCATGCGATTGCGAGAACGGAAAGAACGATTTTTCGATGTTTCATGAATGGCCTCGGCGCAGCTCAATTAGTAGACCGCGCATTTCCATCGCATGAACCGTGCCAGAATCCTGCAAAACAGCCTGAGATTATTTTGTATTCAGCATTTCATTCCTATTCAATATGTTGCATAAGCACATAACCGAAGGTAAATACAAACGGCCAGCGTCGCCGCCTGGAGAATAATAACCATCGTTTGCCAAGCATGGCCAATAATCGCCATATACAGGAAAGCGTAGATCCACCTCCCCCTCCTTCGCCTACTTCAGTTGCGCCAGCAATTCTGGGGGGGTCGAGTCCCTCCCCGGGCACTTTCCCCCTAGGAGTGGCGGCGCTGGGCGAACACGCCCGCGACGAGCAGGCCGGCAGCAACGAGGTTGAAAGC
Organism: uncultured Verrucomicrobiota bacterium; assembly: GCA_964397035.1. GTDB lineage: Bacteria > Verrucomicrobiota > Kiritimatiellia > CAIQIC01 > Lenti-01 > Lenti-01. Next base: position 5,317 of record CAYNHA010000288.1, on the reverse strand, counting down.
CCCCAGCACCATGGAAATCTGCAACGGGTGTGTATGGAAAAGAGCCACGCCGCCCACGTAGGCAAGGCCGCAGGGGACCAGGGCGAAGCACCAGAAGAAGCGGCGCTGGGCCATCTCGAAATTCAGCAGGAGATAGGCCAGGGCCAAGGGGCTCATCGCCAGCACCATGGCACGGGTCAGCCCCGCGGCCAAGGCGGCGGATTCCGCCGGCCAATGGCCATAGAGAATGCTCCAGGGCAACTGGGGAAACAGCAGGCATACGCAGGAAACGGCGCCGATCAGGAGCCCCGCGAAACCCATGGCGCGACCCAGCAGCTTCCAACTGCCGTCGGTCAGTTCTCCGGTGGACGTGACCTTGGGAAAGAGCGCGGTGGCAATGGGCACGGGCAGAAACACCGCCGTGCGGGCAATCGTGGCGGCCTTGGCAAACAGGCCGGCCGTTTCGGAGTCGAAGTAGTGCTTCGCCATGGCGGCATCGAGATTCATGAGCATGGCGAAGCCCACCAGACACACGAGCGCGGAGCCCAGATAGCGATAGGTGCCGCGCGGCTGGACAGCCGCGGGGCTGAGGGGCAGGCGCATCCTCGCCACGGCCCACAGGCACAACGCCAGAACGGCCAGCACACCGATCCCTTGCGCGGCCACGGCGGCCAGCGCGGTGGCCGAAATGAAAATGGTGAACACGCCACCCAGCAGCATCCGGGTGGAGCCCCAGGCTTGCGGCACCCAGGCCAGCCACATGAACGATTGCATGCCTTGCAACAGCCCGTAGAACAGGCTCATCCAGAGGCTCGCGGCCAGCACGGCAAACGTCAGCACGATGAGCGCGGGGTCCACATTCCAAAAGGCGGCCAGCGGCGCGCGAAATACCCAGGCTCCCAGAACGATGGAGAAAGAGATCACGGCAAACAAACGCGCCCAGTGCAGAAACAGCGGCAGGATCTCCCCTTTCCGCCCGTCCTGCGCCAGTTTGGAGGCGAAATGCGCCAGCGTGTTCTGGACCGCCAGCATGGGCGTGCTGACCACCAGAATGATGCCCAGCATGGCAACCAGGGAGCCGTATTCCCCGTTGGACAGCACCTGCGGGCGCCCCACCACCATGTGGAAACCCGCGTTGCACACCGCGCCCACCAGCGTGCCCAGCATCAGCATGGAGCCATGCCGGATGAGTCCGGATTCATCCTTCCATGGGAAAGACCGCTTCATTGCGTGACGGGTCCCAGCACGATCACGCGGCCGAGCAGGCGGTCATAGAGCGCAACCACCCAGCTCAGCGGCGAGTAGAGCAGGCGCAGACGGCAAATGGCCAGAAACATCTGGAGTGAAACGCGGCCGAGCTTGATTTTCGATCCGCCGACATCGCTCCACGTGGTGGGGATTTCCCGGATTTCATGGCGGGCGCGGCGGGTTTGAAACAGCATGTCCACATCGAACGCCCATTTGGTGAGCCCGATGTGCGGCACGATGGACCGCCAAGCCGAGGCGGTCATCAGCTTGGCCCCGCATTGCGTATCGGTGATGCGGAGCTTGAAAAGGCGGCGCACCAGGAAATTGAAGATGCGCGACGTGGCACGCCGTTTCCAAGGCTGGCGCGGACTCACCACGGCCCCCGGCAGGCGGCGCGAGGCAATAATAAGCCCGGCCGTTCCGATGTGCCGGACCAAGTCGTCGAAAGCGGCCGGAGGGGTTGCGCCGTCCGCATCCACAAACCCGATCAGATCCCCGGTCGCCAACCGCCCCCCCGCCATGATGGCTCCCCCTTTGCCGATGGGGCGCGGATCCACGCAAACCTTCAACTGCGGGTAGCAGCCCGCGAATCCGCGCGCCACTTCTTCGGTGCGGTCCTTCGATCCATTCACCGACACGATCAATTCGAAATCACGTCCGTAGTGCTCCGCGAAATACGACAGATAGGCGTCCAGCATCCGGCCCAGACGCCCCTCCTCGTTATACGCCGGGACAACGACCGAGAGCTTCATTCCTCTTCCGTTTCCACCGGCGGGGCATAGGGCGTCTCGGGGAGAGGCTTGAGGCGCCAGATTTCCAGCGTGGTGCCGGCCTGCCCGAATCCGAGGACCGACTCGACCCGGTCAAACCGGTCCTGGAGAATCTGGTCGAAGGCCATGCGGTCTTCGCGGGAGACCTCCTCCACCTCGGGAGAACGAATGGTCAGGCTGTAGCCGCTCAGCGCCGCAATCGGCGTGTTGGTGGCGGTGCAGAGCATCTCCATCATCATGTCCCGGTTCATCACGCCGATCTGCGTGGCTTTTTCCTTCGTCCAATCCGGATAGTAGCTGAAAGGCCCCATTTCGAGACCGTGCGGAACAGGAAGGCCCGCCTCCACCGCCAGATAGGTGTCCTGCGTCAGCAGGTGGGTTCCGCCCTGCGCCAGAGTCAGGTCGCGAACCCATTTCCCCTGGTCCTGAAGCTGGGCCACGGGGCTCTGCTCGCGCAGCCGCCACCAGATGCGGTCCCGCCCCGCCACGAACCAGCCCTGCGCCAGCGGAGAGGAAAACGCGTACAGGCCGCACATCATCCACGTGACCGTGAGAATGGCCAGGCGCCGCGCGCTGCGCGAGGTGGACGAGCATCCGCCGAAGCGACGCACCTCTTCCCGCAGCCACCACCGCGCGCCCGTGGCCGCGAGAGCCACGCAATAGATCGGATAGATCGGCACTTGGTAGTCGTCATAGGGAAACGGTGCCGCCAAGTGGATCAGCGCCAGCACGACCACCGACACCCACAGGAACGAATTGAAGGCCGGCGGCATGTCGGTGGGTTCCGGATCCGGCGGAACCGGCGCCGCACCCTGGCGGTCAAAAACCCTGCACGCCAAATGGCGGGCGGCCACGATCAGAAGGAACAACCCTCCCACCGCCGCCGGAAAATAGGCCTGCGCCAGCCGCGAGAGACAGCCGATCTTGTAGGCCACCTGCGCCATCCACGGCCCGGCCTCCCGCAAGGAATGGTATTCCACCACGCCAAACCGGAACCCCTCCTTGCCCATGGCCGCAAAGGCCAGGGGAATCGCCAGCCCCAGCAGCCCGCCAATTCCATAGTCCAGCCATGCCCACGATTTGAGGCGGCGGCGGTGCAGCAGCAAATAGAACCCGCCGAGGGCAAGAGCCGCACCCAGCGTAATCCTCGTCGACGCCGCACAGGCCAGCAGGAAGCCGGCCCCGAGGGCCGCGCGAAACCCTTTTTTCTGCCCCACGAAGGAAAGCATGGCCAGCCCCGAACACAGGAACATGCTGGCCAGAGCATAGGTCTTCACGATGGTCGTGAAATACGACTGGTACAAGTTCATCGCCACCAGAATGAAGCACAGACCCGCCGTGAGGCGCTGCGCTTTCCGTGGACCGGTGCGCATGGCCAGCCAAAGGCACGACAGAATCCCCAAGGTTCCCATCACCCACGTGACGATGCGTCCGCCCAGCAATCCAAACCGTTCCACCCACGCATACAGCCACGAATACACCAGCGGCAGCATCGGTGCCTGGGTGAAGGCGAAATCGCGATAGGGCATCGCGCCTTCCGTCATTTGCTTCGCCGAATACAGGTACCAGCCCTCGTCCTGGTTCAGCTCGCCCATCCACAGGTTCAGCCCGGAGAACACCACCCAGCTCGCCAGCACCACGATCAGCAGCACACCGTGTCCCACGCGCCAGGCGCGGGGAGACCCTTCAATCTCTTTGATTTGTTCTTCCATACGGCGGGCAATTTCGCCCAATCCCCGCTCCGCCGCAATCTCAAAATGGTTGCCGGCCCCAAGGGACCTGGCGCATACTCCCCCGCCATGAACACGAAACCCTTTCCGCCCCTCTCCGACTCGCGCATGGAAGAAATTTCTTCCGCCATCACCCTCTCCGACATGGAAATTTTTGTTTTTCCCAGCCTGCTCTATCCGCTCGTGCTCGCCAACCTGATGTCCCCGCTCATCTGGAAATGGCGCGACGATCCCTGGTTCGCCAATTTCCCCAAGCTCACGCCCTATCGGCGCATTCTCCGTCTGAAGCAGTTCATCATGGACCACTACGCCTTCAACCTCGACCTCGAAACCTGGGGCCTCACCACGCAGGAGCGCGAGATGGCCCGCTTCGCCCCCTTCCTCGCCCCCGAAACCATCGCCAAAAGCAACGCCCTGTTCGGCTACGAAGGCGACAAGTTCTATTTCGACCTCGACATCCGCCGCCACTTCGGCCTCGACAAATACACCCGCAACACCATCCCGTACTGGAAAACGGAAACCGTCGAAGCCATGGACGCCTTCCGCTACAAGCCCGGCCACAACCAGGGGGCGGGAGAATGCGTCTCTCTCTCCACGCTCTATGCCGCCGCCCTCTATATCCTCTGCGGCATCCCCCTCGACGACATCTTCCTCATCGCCACACCCCTGCACTCGCAGAATTTCGTCGACGTCCACGACGGCATCCTCACCAACAACCGCCGCCTCGTCACCAAGGCCATGTGGTTCAACGGCACCGTGCTGAGCACCAAGGCCCGCCGCGCCCTGGAGCACGAACAAATCACGATCGTGGCCCACCACACCGGCTGGATCCACACCGTCTATCCCGAGGCCGGGATCGATCCGGCCGCCTACCAGCGCTTTCAGGACAAGCTGCGAGCCTTCGTGCAAACCCCCGTCGCCTCCGAAATCCTCTTCAATTTCCTGCGCCAAAGCCCCGAACGCCAGCGCTGCTTCCAGATCGAGCACTCCTGCTGCGGCAAGCGGCGCTGGATCCCGGCCGAACGCGCCTACGCCTTTGAAAACTCCTCCTCCTTCAAAGTGTCCGACGCCACCCGCGAAAAACTCCTCGCCGAAATGGACGAGGATGACTTCTTCGCCGAGCCCCTGGCCGACCGCATTCCGCTCAATAAATTCGACGACTTTTTCCGCCACCAACACATCGATCTGGAAAAGGAAGAGGACCGCCGTACGCTGGGCCGCGAATTCAACTGCTACCACACCGGCGCCTGCAAAATCATCGAAGAGCTCCGCGCCTTCTGCCGCCTCGAACCCCGCTGGCCCGACTCCGGCAAGCCCCGCCAATTCATCCGCGGCCCGCGCATCGACCTGAAACCCGGCCTGACGCGGCAGGAAATCATCGCCGCCCTGGAAAGCCAGCGCATGGAAAACCCTGTCGCGGACCTCGCCTTCTACGCCTTCCGAGACCTCGCCCGCACCGACCCTCGTCCCTTTTTCAAAGCCGCCATGGAACGCTCCCCCGTTTGCATCCAGGACTGCCGAACCATGGATGACGCCATGGTGGCCGCCTGCCTCCGCGACATGCCCAACGAATCCATCTACGACTCCACC
>CAYNHA010000287.1:0-2853 GCA_964397035.1 uncultured Verrucomicrobiota bacterium | reverse complement strand
GCGCCGCCAGCAATGCCAAATTGTGGATCAGCTCGACGATCATCATGGCGCTTTCTCCGCCGCCCCGGCTCCCTCAACCCGGTATTTCGGCTCCGCCCCGGCGCGCTTCAGCAGCTCGTTCACTTCCTTTTTCAACCCGATCATCGCCATCTCCCGGTCCACCGTCAACCGCTGGAACCGCTGGAGCGTTTCCATCTTCTGCGCCGGCTCGCCCTCCGTCCGCTTGCGCTCGGTAATGTCGATGCCCGTCCCCACCAGGAACGGATGCCCGTCCACCACCAGTTTCCGCCCCGTCATCAGCAGCCATTGATACCGCGGGCCGCCGCGCAGCAGCACCCGACCTTCCACGATTTCAACTCCTCCGTTTCTCAGTACGCTTTCGATTTTCCCTTGGATAAATTCCCGGTCGTCGGGATGGATCGTGTCGACCGCATGCGTTTGCGCCACTTCCTCCTCCGGCTTCCCCACGATCTCGTCCCGCTGGTACGCGTTCCATCTCGCATATTTCCCCGTCTCGTCAATCATGTAGAACGTGCCCGGTATGCTGTCGATGATGACCTTGTTGAACGCCTGCTCCCGCCGGATGTCGTCCTCCGCCCGCTTGCGGTCCGTGATATCCGTGTCGCTGCCCCGGTATCCCCGCCAGTTCCCCGCGCTGTCGAACAGCGGCAACCCATTCGTCGTCACCCAAACGACGCGCCCGTCCTTTGCCACGACCGGATTGACGAAATCGACGAACGGCTGATGGTTTCCAAACTCCCTGAACACCGCCTTCCGAAACGCCTCCCTCCCCTCTTCCGGATGCAAATCGTAAAAATGCTTCTTTCCTACCAGTTCGTCGGGCCGATAACCAAACACCCGTTCCGACACCTGGCTCACATAGGTGTAAAGCCCCTGGTCGTCCATTTCCCATGCGACAGAACGGTTCTGTTCGGCCAGTTGCATCAGCCTCTCTTCGCTTGTTTTTCTGGCTTCTTCCGCCCGCTTGCGATCCGTCACGTCCGCGAACATGCAGGCAAACCGGTTGGCCTCGGGCCGAAACGCCGTCACCTGAAAATGCTTTCCGATCGTCGCGGTATAGCTTTCGAAATGAATCGGCTCCCCCGTCACCACCACCCGCCCGTACGTCTCGATCCAGTGCTTCTCGGTCCCCGGCAACACCTCCAGCACCGTCCTCCCCACGATGTCGGCTCCCCGCAGGCCCGTCATCCGCTCGAACGCCGGATTCACCGCCAGAAACCGGTAATCCACCGGCTGGCCCGCCCCGTCGAAGATCATTTCGTGGACGGCAAACCCGTCCAGCATTTCGCGGAACAAGGTTTGATAGCCCTCCTCCGCCTGCCGACGGGCCGTGATGTCGAGGCAGTACCCGATATAGCCAATGAAATGCCCCTCCCTGTCAAAGCGCGGCGAGCCATCGTCCTGCAGCCACCGGTATTCCCCGCTGGCGTGGCGCAGGCGGTATTCCATGCTGAACGCCTCGCGCCGGTCGAAGGCCTCGACATAGGTCTTCACGCACCGCTCGAAATCCTCCGGATGCACCCCCTCCGTCCAGCCATCCCCCAGTTCCTGTTCCAGCGTCCGCCCGGTGAAGCGAAGCCAGGCCGCGTTGAAATAGTCGCACTTCTTGTCCAGCCCGGCGGTCCAGATCAACGCCTGGCCGCTATCGGCCAAGGTTCGAAATCGCAATTCGCTTTCCGCCAGCCGCGCTTCGGCCAGACGCAGAAGATCCCCTTGGTTTTCCGCGGGTTCGGAAAGATCCGAACCGGATGGCCCTGCAGACGCGTGCGTCGGTTTCATGGCCGCGATTCTAGCCGCCCTTCACCGCCACTGCACGGTTTTTCCACACAATGGAAAACTTTTTCGCGATTTTTCCACACAATGGAAAAAATGTTTCCACACTGTGGAAAACTCCCCCGCAACCCTGCCGAAACGCTTTATCTCTTCCGGTTCAGGCCGGCCAGCGCGGTCTGGGCCTTTTCGGGGGTGTCGGCCGCCGCCACCCGGCCGGTCAGCAGCCGCACGCCGTTTTTCTGGACGCCCAGCACGCCGCCATCCACCGCGAAATACAGGATTTTCCCGTCGGCCAGGCGCACGGTCGCCACCCCCGCCTTGAGGCCCGCCACCATCGGAATGTGGTGGGCCAGCACACCCAGCTCCCCGTCGGCGCCGGGCGCCACCACGGAAACCACGGGCCCCGCGAACCATTCGCGGTCCGGCGAAAGAAGGACGAGCGAAAACTCGGTCATGCCCTCACCCTTTCATGGTTTTGGCCTTGGCCAGCACGTCCTCGATGGACCCGACCATGTAGAACGCCTGCTCGGGAACCTCGTCGTGCTTGCCTTCCAGCACTTCCTTGAAGGAGCGGATGGTCGTCTCCAGCGGCACGAAGCAGCCGGGAATGTTCACGAACTGCTCGGCCACGAAGAAGGGCTGGGACAGCAGCCGCTGCACGCGCCGGGCGCGGGCCACCGTCTTGCGGTCCTCCACCGACAGCTCATCCATGCCCAGGATGGCGATGATGTCCTGGAGATCCTTGTAGCGCTGGAGGATTTCCTTCACGCCCTGGGCCACCTGGTAGTGCTCCTCTCCCACCACGAAGGGATTGAGCAGGCTCGAGGAGGACGTCAGCGGATCCACCGCCGGATAGATGCCCAGCTCCACGATGGCGCGGGACAGCTCCGTGGTGGCGTCCAGATGCACGAAGGTCGCGGCAGGGGCCGGATCGGTGTAGTCGTCCGCCGGCACGTACACGGCCTGGATCGAGGTGATGGAACCGTTCTTGGTCGAGGTGATGCGCTCCTGCAGCTCGCCCATGTCCGTGTTCAGCGTGGGCTGGTAGCCCACGGCCGA
>CAYNHA010000286.1:0-4516 GCA_964397035.1 uncultured Verrucomicrobiota bacterium | reverse complement strand
CAGGGCGACGAGCGCCTGGCCGTCGACATGATGAGGCTGGGCGCGGCCGACTACATGCTCAAGGACACGGACCTGATCGATCGCCTGCCCGGCGTGATGGACCGGGTGTTCCGCGGCATCGAAACCGAACGGAGCCTGCATGTGGCCGAGGAGGCCCTGCGCGAGAGCGAGCAGCGGTTCCGCAGCCTGTTCCAGAATGTGCCCTCGGTGGCGGTCCAGGGCTACGCGCTGGATGGCACCGTCCGCTACTGGAATCACGCCTCGGAATTGCTGTATGGGTATTCCGAGCAGGAAGCCATCGGCCGGAATTTGCTGGATCTGATCATTCCGGCGGAGATGCGCATGCAGGTGGAGGAATCCTTGCGGACCATGGCGGAAACCCGAAGCCCGATTCCATTCGAAGAGGTGCAACTGGTGCGGAAGGACGGGGAGAAGGTGGAGGTGGAATCGAGCCATGTGGTGGTCCAAATCCCCGGCCGGGATCCCGAATTGTTTTGCATCGACGTCGATTTGACCGGCCGCAAGCGGGCGGAGGAGGCGCGCGAGTCGCTCCAGAACCAGTTGAATCAGGCGCAGAAAATGGAGTCGGTGGGACGGCTCGCCGGCGGCGTGGCCCATGACTTCAACAACATGCTGGGGGTGATCCTTGGATTCACCGAGCTTTCGCTGGATTCCGTTCCGCCCGGCCATCCGCTGCACGACGGGCTGATGGAAATCCGCAAGGCGGCGGAACGCTCCGCCGATCTGACCCGCCAGTTGCTGGCCTTCGCGCGCAAGCAGACCATTACGCCCAAGGTGCTGGATTTGAACGAGACCGTGGAGGGCATGCTCAAGATGTTGCGGCGCCTGATCGGCGAAAACATCACGCTGACCTGGCGTCCTTGCCGGGAGGTGACCCTGCTCAAGGTGGACCCCTCCCAGATCGATCAGATCCTGGTCAACCTGTGCGTGAATTCCTGCGATGCCATCGAAGGCAACGGCGAGATCCACATCGAGACTTCGGTGGTTTCCTTCGGGAAGGACGTATGCGCCCAGCATGCGGGATTCCTGCCCGGCGATTTCGTGTGCATGCAGGTCGGCGACACCGGGTGCGGAATGGATTCCGAAACGATGAAGTACATTTTCGAGCCGTTCTTCACCACCAAGAAGGTGGGGGAGGGAACGGGCCTGGGGCTGGCGACGGTCTATGGAATTGTCCGACAGAACAACGGTTTTCTGGATGTCGACAGTGAAAAGGGCCGCGGGACGACGTTCCGGATCTACCTGCCCCGCCACGTGCCCGCCGCCGTGCCCGCGGCGCCTCATCCCGAGGTCCCGCCGGCGCCGGCATCCGGACATGCCACGGTTTTGCTGGTGGAGGACGATGCGGCGCTTCTGAACATGACCCGGGCCATGCTGGTGCGCCAGGGCTACACGGTTTTGCCGGCGTCCACCACTGCCGAGGCTCTCCAACTGGCGAAGCAGCATCCGGGCGAAATCCATTTGCTGATGACCGACATTGTCATGCCCGACATGAACGGACGCGACCTGGCCAAAACCCTGATGCCGATCCGGCCCCACCTCAAGCGGCTCTTCATGTCGGGCTACACGGCCGAAGTGATTGCGCACCACGGCGTGCTCGACGAGGGCGTTCGCTTCATTCAAAAGCCCTTTTCCATGAAGGATCTGGCGGCCAAGCTGCGCGATGTGCTGGAGGAAAGCGGGAGATGAGGACAAATCAGCGGAAGAAGACGGGCCTGTGGGTTGGCCTTTTCGTTCTGGGCTGGCTGGCTGCGGGACCGGTTTTGGGGGCGGCGCCGGATCCCCTGACCGGGGCGGAGCGGGCCTGGCTCAAGCGGAACGAGCCGATTCGGTTTGTCAGCCAGACCGCATACCCGCCGTTTGAATTCATCGGTTCCGACGGACAGGGCCAAGGCATGTGCCTGGACCTGGTCCGGTGGATGTCGCGGGAACTGGGATTCAAGGTGGTTTTCGAGGACATGAGCTTCCAGCAGGCGCAGGAGGCGGTGCTGGAGGGGAGGGCCGATGTTCTTACCAGCCTGTTCTACAGCGAGGAGCGGGACAAGCGGTTTGATTTCACCCCCATGACCTGGGAGGTTCCGTCCCTCATCTTCGTGAGGTCCGAGCGTCCCGACCTGCTGGGCATCCGGGATTTGCGGGACAAGCGGATTGCCATGCAGCGCGGCGATTATGCGGCCGAGTTTCTTCAGTCCAAGCACATCCCCCACGAGGTGGTTCCGACCGATTCCCACGGCGATGCGGCCGACCAGGTCGTGGCGAGCAATGCCGATGCGATGATCGGCGATCGGCCCATCGTTCTCTACCATCTCTTTAGCCATGGGATCGTTGACCAGATGAAATCCGTGGGGGAACCCCTCTACACCGGCATCAACGGCATGGCCGTGAAGGAGGGGCGCAGCGAGTTGCTGGGCATCCTGAACAAGGGAATGAGCCGCGCGCGGGAACAGGGGGTGTTTGAGGACATTTCCTCCCGCTGGCTGGGCACCCAGTATGGCGAAACTTCCCTCTGGCGGCCCGGTCAGGCCATTGCGTTGAGCGTGGGCTTTTTCGCGGCCATGGCCATTGCCATCCTCCTGTTGGGATGGACGATCCATCTGCGCCGCATCCTGGCCCAGCGCACCACGGAATTGCGGGAGGCGCAGGATGCCCGCAAGCCCATTGTCACGTCCCGTCCCTGGCGGGTGCTGGTGGCCCGGTCCCTGCTCTTCATGGGATTGCTGTTCCCCCTGGGGATTGTGGCCAACTACATCGTGGAGCGGTTTGCCATCATGCCCAACTATCTCGCCCTCGAGGAAAAGGAGGCGCTGAAGAAGCTGAACGGGACGGTGGATGTGATCCGGCGGGAGTCCGGCCATCTGGGCAAGACCGCCAAGGACTGGGCATTCTGGGATGACCTGTATGCCTTTGCCGGGGGCACCAACGCCAACTTCGTGGTGGCGAATCTCCAGTGGCCGGAGCTTTCGGACCAGACCCAGATCGACATGATTGCGGTGTATGATTCCGAAGGCAACCAGCTTTGGAAGGGCGCCTACGATCCTTTCCAGGAACAGCCGGTTTCGCTGAAGGCGTTTTCACTGGATTCCCTGCCGCCTGAATCGGCGTTCCTCCAGCACCCCGAGGTCCGCCAGTCCCGCACGGGGCTCTTTCTGACGGAACGGGGTCCCATGCTGGTGGCTTCCTGCGCCATTCTGCCTTCGCGTCTGGATGGACCTTCGCGCGGCACGCTGGTCATGGGGCGTTTTCTGCGGAAGTCCATTTTGTCGGATCTCTCCGAGCAAATGGGCGTGGAGATCGGCATGGTGGATCGCCGCAGTACCACCCTGACCGGCAAGCAAATCCGCCTCTTTGCCCAAATGTCGGGAGGCGAAACCCGGCTGGAGGAAACCAGCCCGGACACGCTGGCCGGGCATGCGATGCTGGCCGATTTCCAGGGACAGCCGGCCCTTCTCCTCTCGCTTGAAATTCCCCGGGAGATTTTCCGCCAGGGGCGCCAGACGGCGCGGTTGTTTACCTTCATCCTGTTCGAGTTCATCTTGCTGATCCTGGGCGGAACGGCCTTCTGGTTCATCTATTCCTTCCGCGAGACCTTCCGGCGGCAGGCCCACGTGGAGGCGCTCGTGGAGGCCCGCACCACGGCGCTGGGCGATAGCGAAAAGAAGTGGCGCAGCTATGTGGAGTCCGCCCCCATGGGCATTTTCATTGCCGACAGGACCGGCCACTATCTGGACCTGAATCCGGCGGCCTGCCGGATGTCGGGATTCACCGAAGACGAACTGAAAGGAAAATCCATTCCCGACCTGCTGGCGCCGGAGTGCCGGTCGGCGGGCATTGAACACTTCAAGCAGGTGGTGGAGATGGGCTCCGCGGTGGGCGAGTACCGGTTCATCCACGCCTCGGGCGAAAGCCGCTGGTGGTCGGTTTCGGCGGTGAGGCTGGACGATGCGCACCTGCTGGGTTTCGCCGAAGACATCACCCACCGCCGCCTCGCGGACGACGCGAGGGAGTCGCTCCAGAACCAGTTGTACCAGGCCCAGAAGATGGAATCCATCGGCCGCCTGGCCGGCGGCGTGGCGCACGAGTTCAACAACATGCTGGGCGTGATTCGCGGCTCCACGGACTTGGGCCTGGACATGATTACGACCGGGCATCCGGTACACGACGGCCTGCTGGAGATCCGCAAGGCGGCCACGCGTTCGGCCGATCTGACCCGGCAGCTGCTGGCCTTCGCCCGCAAGCAGACGGTCATGCCCAAGGTGCTGGACCTGAACGAAACCGTTGAAGGCATGCTGAACATGTTGCGCAGGCTCATTGGCGAGCAGATCCAACTGGATTGGCGTCCCGGCCCGGCGGGTTCCACGATCCTGATGGATCCCTCGCAGCTCGACCAGATCCTCGTCAACCTGTGCGTGAATGCCCGCGATGCCATTGGCAATGTGGGCCAGATTTCCATCGAGGCGGGTTTGACGGTTTTCGACGAGGAAGCCTGCGCCCGGTA
>CAYNHA010000285.1:0-9368 GCA_964397035.1 uncultured Verrucomicrobiota bacterium | reverse complement strand
GTTCTACCTGGCCGCCATGGCCGAGAAAGATAAAAAGCAGGAGTTGGCCGATGCCTACCTGGCCAAGATCATCACGGATTACCAGAACGACGCCAACTATCCCAAGGCGCTGAGCAAGCGCGCGTGGAAGGCGTATATGGACAAGGATTACGCCGGTGCCATCCCGGGCATGACGCTGTATATTTCCAACTCGGTGGCGAGCCCCACCCGCGCCCAGGCGATGTTCGCGTTGGCCGACAGTTTGCGCCGCACCGACAAGATGGCCGATGCCGTCCGCCAGTTCGATGCGCTGGTCAAGGCGATCTCGGTTCCCAACAATCCGTATGGACGGACCACCGAGGACATCAAGACCAACGAGAAGCTGCTGGAGCAGGCCCGCTTCAACCTGGCGTTCAGCCTGAGCCGCCTGCCGAGCGACGGCACCCGCCGCGCGTCCATTGCCAAGATCGACGAGTTCCTTGGATTCTATCCTCAGTCCGACCTGGCGGCCAAGGCGCTGAATCTGAAGGGCTCCCTGCAAATGGCGTTGAAGGATGCGGGTGCCAACGAGACCTTCGCACGGCTGGCCCGGGATTATCCCAACACGGATGAAGGCAAGAGCGCCCAGTATGCCCGGATCAACGGCGCGCTGGAACTGGGCCAGTTCGACCAGGCCAAGGAAGCCCTTTCCTCCATGCTGTCGAATCCGGGGAGCTATTCCGTGGAGGAATTTGCGCGAGTGGGGCAGGCCATGCTCGACAAGGGGCAGTGGAACGAAACCATCCAGGCTTTCGGGCAGGTGGTGGGGAAGACCGAGGAGCGGCTCCTGCTGGAACGCGCACTCTACGGCATTGGCGCCGCCAAGTACGAGCTGGGCGATTCCAACGGCGCGGTGGAATCCCTCAATGACCTGATGACCCGCTGGCCGAATTCCGGCTTGTTCTACCAGGCCAAGTTCATGCTGGCGCGGGCCAATCTGAAGCTGAACCAGTTGCCGGCCGCCAAGACGGTGCTGAACGACGTGTTCAAGTACGCCCGCGAGCCGGAGCTGGTCAACGACGCCAGGCTTGTCTATGAGGTAGTGCTGAAGCAGGACGGCGACAAGACGGGGGCGCTGGCCTCCTACAAGCGCCTGGAATACTTCAGCAGTCAGAACATGAAGACAGAGAAGGAGCGCGCGCAGATCGAAAAGGCCATCCTGGGCGCCATCGATTTGGCTGCGGAGATGGGGCGGAACGGCGATGTGATCGAGAGCTGCGACCGGTACCTGCAGTTGTATCCCACCAGCCCGAAGGTCAACGAAGTCCGCCAGAAACGCACCACCGCCACGTTGCAGATGGCCTCGGAAGTGGCGCCGTCGGCCGCCGCCGCGCCTGCGGCTGCACCTGCCGCCGCCACGCCGTAATTTGGAAAAGGGAGAAGAAAATCCATGAAGACAACGAAACTCATCTTGATCGGTCTGGCTTCGGCCTGTGTCGCGGGCCTGGCCTGGGCGGCCCCCTACGTGATCAAACCGGATGGCTCGCGCGTGGAGGGAAGTGCCATCCGTGCCCTTTCCAATGGCGACATCAACCTGACCACGGACGTGGGTGTGCGCACCTTCCCCAAGGGGAGCTACCAGAAGGCCGTGGCGGACAAGCCGGCGGAGTACGATCAGGCCGTGGCGGCGCGGAATGCCAAGAAGTACGATGAGTCGGCCAAGCTGCTCGAAGGGGTTATCGCACGCTTCCGCTATCTGGCGTGGGACGTGGAGGCTTCGAAGCTGCTGGCCCAGGTCTTGCTGGACAAGGGCGATGCCGAAGGGGCCGTGAAAGCCTATGAGCAGCTCTTCCTGCTGTCGCCCGAAATGAAGCAAAACGCGGATGTGGCGTGGGGAATGCGTCGCGCCATGCTGCAGGCCAAGCAGTATCCCGCCCTGCTGCGGCAACTGGATGCGGTGGCGGCGGCCGGTGTCCGTCCGGACGCGGCCCGCGCCCAGATCATGCGCGGCGACATCCAGATGGCCCAGAACAACGTGGAATTGGCGGCGCTGGATTACCTGCGCACGGCGATCCTCTTCCAGGATGTGAAAGACCCCGTCATCCAGGGCGAAGCCCATTTCAAGGCGGCGGCGGCCTTGGAGCAGATGCGCGATGGACGCGCGAAGGATCTGTACAAGAAGGTGGTCTCGGACTTCGGCGCATCGCCCTATGCCGCACAGGCCAAGGGCAAGATCTAAGGCTGAATCGATTTAAAAAACGAGCAAGGAGAAAGAATCATGTTCAAGAATTCGCGGTTGGTGGTGTGGATGGCGGGGCTGTCCGCTTTGGCGATGCCCGTGGTGTGCTTGGCGCAGGACTTGGAAATGGATGCGGCGGCGGCCGCGGCGGAAGCCTCCGAAAAGGGCGGAATGGGCCTGTGGGCCATCATCGCCGGTTCCGGTTGGCTGGGCATCGTGCTGTGGGGTGCTTTGCTGGCCTGTTCCATTGCCGCCGCGTGGCTGGCCATTGACTTTTTCATCACCGTCAACCCGAAGAAGATCATTCCCGATTCCCTGGTCAACGATGTGCGCGAGGCAATGGAGCAGGGCGATGTCATGAAGGCCCTGCAGCGGTGCGAACAGGAGCAGGGCTCCTTGTCGTCGATCCTGATGGCCGGCTTCCGCAACGTGAAGGAAGGCTTCGAAGTCATTCAGGAGCAGGTGGCCGCCGCGGCCGACCTGGAGAGTGAAAAGCTGATGCAGCGCGTGTCCTATCTGAACATGTGCGGCAGCATCGCTCCGATGTTGGGACTGCTGGGTACGGTGCAAGGTATGATCATGGCGTTCGCCAACCTGGCCAATACGCAGGCGGGCGCCGCCCAGCAGGCCATGCTGGCCATGAACATCGCCCAGGCCCTCTGGACGACGGCCGCCGGTCTTTGCGTGGCCATCCCTGCGGTCTCCTTCTACACCTACTTCAAGAACCGCCTCTCCCGCATCATCCTGAGCATGGAAGGTCTGACGATGGACCTGATCAAGGCCCTGCGCAACGTGGAAGTGGTGGAGGAATAGTCCTCCGCGCCCCGAAGGGGAGACGAACATGAAAAAGAAATATCCGGATGCCCAGCTGGACATGACGCCGATGATCGACGTCGTGTTCCAGTTGATCATCTTCTTCGTCACCACGGTGGACATGGAAAGCAAGGCCATCGACACCAAGATCCGGCTGGCCATGTCGCCCAACGGACCGGTGGAAGAGCAAAAAGACCCCCGGACCGTGGTGGTGGATGTCGACAATGATGGCGACATTTCCATCATGCGCACCAAGCTCTCCGAAGGGCAGTTGCTCAACATCCTGAACAAGGCCCGCAACGAATCCGGGCAGAGCACGCCCATCGTGATCCGCGGGGACATGGAAGCGAAGCACGAGTCGATCAAGCGGGTGATGGATGTGTGCGGCAAGGCGGGCCTCTGGAAGATCCGCTTTGCGGCCCTCAAAGAGAAGAAAACGCCGCCTCCGTCGTAAGGAAAAGGGAAAGCCATGGCAAGACAACGCAAACGGCCCGAGATGGCGTCGGGACAATTGGAAATGACCCCCATGATCGACGTGGTGTTCCAGTTGCTGATCTACTTCATCGTGACGATCAAGCCGATCGATGTGGTCACCAATCTGGATGTCTTTCGTCCGGCACCGGACAAGAACGCAAAGAAGGACGAGCCGCCCCCGCAGTTGATCCGCGTGGGGGTGTACAAGGATGGCTACACCATCAATGAGAATCCGGTTTCGCTGGACGGGCTGAATACGGCCCTGGCTCGCATGGCGGCCATTGATGCGGGGCAAACCATCATGATCACGGTATCGGCGGTTTCGGAGCACGGGATGCTGGTCCGCGCATTGGATTTGTGCGCCAAGAACGGCCTGAAGAGTTTGTCGGTTGTCAGTGCATCGAACTAGATTTCAGCAGGGTTGAAGAACGGAGTTTGCCATGGATAGCACCATCAAGGCGTTGCATAAGAATGTCATGGAGTGGATGGCGGGACCGACGGGTTCGGTCGTCATGCATGTGGCCTTGATCTTGGCCTTGTTGTTTCTGGTGGATTTTTCCACGAAGGAAAAGACCACAGAAATCGAAGTCAAGGTCATCGATCCCGACGACCAGAAGCTCGATGAGTTGCTGGAGGATTTGAAGCCGCCCGAAGAGCTTCCGGACATGGTGGACACCGTCACGCCGCCGGATGTCAACATGGATATGACGCCGCCTCCGGATGTGCAGGATTTTGCCGCCGCTCCCGTCATGGATTCGGTGGCGGAGCTGGATGTGGCATCCGATGCGGTCAGCCCGATTGTGATGAAAAACCTGGCCCCCGGGAACATGTCCAACCGCAGCGGGTCCGGCCGCGAGGCTTCCATTGGCGCGTATGGCGGCCAGTGGGGGAAGTTTGCCGAAGCGGCGGTGCTGCGGGCCTTGGAATGGCTGCGCATCAACCAGAACCAGGATGGATCGTGGGGCACTCATGACAAGGAAGCCATGGCGGGATTGGGAATCCTGACCTATTTGGCGCACGGCGAAACCACGGCTTCCGAAAAATACGGACAAACCGTCGAACGGGCCATTCGCTATCTGGTGGCGCGCCAGAACGAGAAGGGCGAATTTGCCAAGACGGACACCACGGCGGGTACCTATTCACAGGCCATCTGCGTGTATGCCATGGGCGAGGCGTACGGCATGACCCGCATTCCCTCCCTGAAGTCCGCCATGGAGCGGGGTGTGCAGGTCTTGATCGATGGCCAGCAGCCCAAGGGTGGATATGATTACAAGTTCGCCAAGGGTACCCGCCGCGACACGTCGCTGGGTGGCTGGTGCTGCCAGGCCATGAAGGCGGCCTATATCGCGGGTGCCGAGAATGCGGGATTGCACGAGGCCATGGAAAAGGCCGTGCAAGACATGAAGTCGGTCCAGAAGGAAGACGGCAGTTTTTATTATAGCCATATTGGAGGCAGTCACTCCTCCCAGTCCATCACCGGTGTGGCGGTGTTGAGCCTGCAACTGCTGGGACATGCGGGCGACAAGGAAACCAAGAGTGGTTTGAATTTTCTGGGAGATGCCTCCTGCAATTGGAAAAATCCGCCCGAATGGCCGATGTATGCGTGGTACTACATCTCCCAGAACAAGTTCCATCAAGGCGGCGCCAGTTGGACGGGTTGGAACAACCAGTTTGCGCCTCAATTCATCCGCAACCAGAATCCGGATGGAAGCTGGAATTCGCCGGGACTGGCCTTGAAAGAGGGAACCACGGGCCGTGAAAATATGCACCCGGTCTATGCCACCACGCTGGCGGCCTTGACCTTGCAGGTCTATTACCGCTTCCTGCCGACCTATCAGCCCATCGAGACCAAGGCCATCGACCAGAAGTCCGAGAGCGATGTGAAGATCGAAATCCTGTAGCAGGTGGCTGTTCAAGGGATTCAGGCGCGCCCGGAAAGGGCGCGCTTTTTTTGTTCAAATTCCGCTGGTTTTCGGACGGAGCCGGGCGTACCCTCAAGTCCAAGGAGGCGCGTCATGGATTCTTCGATCAAAGCGTTGCACAAGAATATTGCCGAATGGATGGCCGGGCCGACGGGTGCGGTGATCATGCATGTGCTGATGATTCTGGCCCTTCTGTTCCTGGTGGATTTTTCCACCACGAAGGAGGAGGAGGCCATCGACGTGAAATATGTGGAGGCCGTGACGGCACCCTTCGATCCGCCGCCGCCCCCGTTGCAGAAGCCCAACGATTTTGAAAACGAGGTGCCTGCCGTGACGCCCCCGGATGTCACGTTGACCACGGAGATCACGCCGCCGGAAACCCCCGACTTCACCCAACCCTCGCTCGCCGCCGCGATGCCGGACCTGACCATAGAAACCATCATCAGCCCGGTGGTCATCAGTGGCCTGACTCCCGGCGCGATGATGGGCCGGGTGGGGGAGGAAAACCGGAACCAGGCTTCAAGGCAGCATGGCGGCGAATGGGGAGCCTATGCCGAGGTTTCGGTACTCCGCGCGCTGGAGTGGCTGCGCGTGAACCAGAATCCGGATGGATCCTGGGGCACACATGACAAGGAGGCCATGACGGGCCTTGCGATCCTGACTTTCCTGGCGCACGGCGAAACGGTGTCCTCTGAAAAATATGGCGAGACCGTCAAGCGAGCCATTCAGCTTCTCGTGGCCCGGCAGAATGAAGCGGGTGAATTCGCCAAGATCGACACCACGGCGGGCACCTATTCGCAGGCCATTTGCGTGTATGCCGTGAGCGAGGCGTATGGAATGACCCGCATCCTCTCGCTCAAGCCGGTCATGGAAAAAGGGGTGAACGTGCTGATCCAGGGACAGCAGGCCAATGGCGGATTCGACTACCGTTTTGAAAAGGGAACGCGCCGCGACACGTCGCTCTGCGGCTGGTGCTGCCAGGCTCTGAAGGCGGCATTCATCGCGGGCGCCGAACATCCGCGCCTGAAAACGGCGATGGATCTGGCCGTGGCCGACATGAAGTCCGCGCAGAAGGCGGATGGCAGCTTCCTGTATTCCAACGCGCAAAGTCCTTCCACGCCGGCCATGACGGCGGTGGCCGTGCTCAGCATGCAGTTGCTGGGGCATGGGCGAGAAAGTTCCGTCAAGGTGGGGCTCGCCTATCTGCGCGAAGCAAAATGTGATTGGAAGAATCCTCCCGATTGGCCGATGTATGCGTGGTATTACATCTCCCAGACCAAATTCCATCAGGGCGGAGGCAGTTGGATGAGCTGGAACAACCAGTTTGCGCCCCAGTTCATCCGGAACCAGAATCCGGATGGCAGTTGGAATTCCCCGGGACTTTCGCTCAAGGCGGGTACCACCGGCCGGGAAAACATGCATCCGGTGTATGCCACCACGATGGCGGCCCTGACCTTGCAGGTCTATTACCGTTTCCTTCCCACCTACCAGCCCATCGAAGAACAGGCCGTGGAGCCCCAGTCGGACGGCGATGTGAAGATCCTGGTTTTGTAGGCCGGATTGGTCCTGAAGTTCGTTGCGCGCGCCCGCCGGGGCGCGCGCCGTTTTTTTCTCTCTTGTTTTCCGGAAGGCTTTGCTAGAACCCACGCCCATGAACGAACCGGTTTCCATTCGTGTGCTGCCCGATGCGGTGATCAACCAGATTGCCGCGGGCGAGGTGGTGGAGCGCCCGGCTTCCGTCTTGAAGGAGCTGGTGGAGAATTCCATCGATGCCGGTGCCGCGCGCATCGAGGTGGACGTGATGGATGGCGGCCGCCGCCTGGTGCGTGTCCGGGACGACGGGATGGGGATGGACCGCGACAATGCCCTGCTTTCGATCGAGCGCCATGCCACCAGCAAGTTGCGCGAGCTGAAGGATCTGGACTCCATTGCCACGATGGGCTTCCGCGGCGAGGCGCTGGCGGCGATTGCTTCCGTATCGCAGTTCTCGCTCGTCACCAACCGCGCCGATTCCGCGGTGGGCACGGAAATCCTGATTTTCGGCGGCAAGATCCAGGAGGTGCGCGATGCGGGCGCGCCGCGGGGTACGGATATCGCGATCCGCAATCTTTTTTTCAATGTGCCGGCGCGTCGCAAATTCCTGCGCTCGGCCCCGACGGAGTTCACGCACGTCCGGCAGGCTTTTTTGCTGGAGGCGCTGGCCCACACGGGAATCGAATTCACCCTGAAGGCCGACGATGCCGAGGTCTACCGGCTCCCCGCCACCGGGAGCCTGCTGGACCGGATCCGCGATTTGTATGGCGCGGAAATCGCCGACCACCTGCGGCCCATCCGCTTTGGCAACGGCGTGGTGGAGATCGGCGGCTTCGCCGGCATTCCGCCGTGCAGCCGGATGGACCGCGAATTGCAGGTGGTGTTCATCAATGGCCGCCCTTCGGGATCGCCCGTCATCAACTTCGCCATACAAAACGCCTACCGCAACGTCATGCCGGGCGGGCGCTATGCGCCGCTTTTCCTGCATGTGAACCTGCCGCCCGACCTGGTGGACGTGAATGTGCATCCCGCCAAAAAGGAAGTCCGGTTTCGCCGTCCCACGGAAGTGCGCGATGTGATCGTGGAGGCCATTCGCCTGGCGGTGACGGGCCCCGACCTGCCGCGGGGCAAGCGCGACGATTTTTCGCGCGAGCCCTCCCGGCCTCACCCGTATTTGCCGACCTCCGCCCCGGTGGCCGGACCGCCGCCGTTGGCCGTCGCCGTCGCGCCCTCCGGGCCCGTGCCGGTGCCGGTGGCTGTGACGCAAACGGCGTTGGATTGGACTTCGCCGCCGGTTCCCGTCGTTGAAGGTTCGCATTCCATTCGGACCGCGCCTTGGACGGAATACCGACTCATGGGCCGGGTGGGCGGGCTGTATGTGGTGCTGGAAACGGACGATGGCCTTGTGCTGATGGATTCGCGTTCCGCGCATGAACGCGTGATTTTCGAGAGACTGCTGAAGGCAATGGAAAAAGGTGCTGTTCCCTCGCAGGGGCTGTTGCCGCCGGTGACGGTGCAGGTCACGCCTGCGCAGGGAATCGCCCTGCGGAAGCATGCGGAGCTGATCCGGCAGATGGGGTTTGGCGTGGCCGAGTTCGGTGCGGACACCTTTCTGGTGGATGCTCTGCCGGCCTGGGTGGCGGATGCGGCGGCCGGGGTGCTGCTCTCCGATCTGGCCGATGGCCTGATGCAGGGAGGCAAGCGGTCCGCCAAGGAATGGATCGAACCGATTTTGACGGCGCTGGCCGGCCGCCAGGCGCTGGGCCTCCAGCGCGAGCTGGCGGATGCCGAGATCAACGCGCTGATCCGCGATCTGGCGCAGACCGAAATGCCCTACACCTCGCCGCGCGGCAAACCCACCGTCATCCTGCTCAGCTTCCGCGAGCTGAACCGGAAATTCGGCCGCGAATCATAAGTTTTCCACAGGTTGGAAAACTTTTTTCGATTTTTTCCACACAATGGAAAAAATGTTTCCACACGGTGGAAAACTTTTTTGCGCTCGCGGGGAGGGGGCGGAATGTGCTTGAATGGCGCCAAGATGCAGGTGGCGCGCATAGGAATGGTTGGGCTGGCCCTGGCGGCGGGGCTGTGCGCGGGGCGTGCGTGCGCCGGGACGGAGACGTTTGAGAACACGGGGCTAAGCAACGTCTGGGTGGCGGCGGGTGTCTTCACGGGTCAGCAGGACGTGGTGTGGACGTATGCGAATGCGCGCGGCACACCGACGGTTTTCAGCAACAATCCTTCCATCAGTTTGCAATCCACGTCGACAAGCAACAAAGGCTGGCTGCTGTCGGGAACACTCACGGGCGGTTGCGCGCGGGTTTCGGCGGCGGTGAAGCAAACGCTGAGCACGGCGGTGGATTTCGATGTGCGGGTGAACGGGGCGTGGGTGGCAAACTACAAGTCCACGGGCGGGGTGGGGGCGGTGG
>CAYNHA010000284.1:0-21862 GCA_964397035.1 uncultured Verrucomicrobiota bacterium | reverse complement strand
GAAGGCATCTGCGATGACTTTCGCCTGTTCGAAATTGGTTTGGCCCGAGCCCAGGGTCAGGACATTGGCGCCATTGTGCTGGCGGGAGTTCTTGGCCAGCGCCTCGTTGTAGCAGGCGGCGGCGCGGACGCCGGGAATCTTGTTGGCGGACATGGCCGAGCCGATGCCGGCGCCATCCACCATGATGCCCAGGTCGCACCGACCTGCCGCCACGGCACGCGCCACGGCGGCGGCAAACACGGGGTAGTCCACCGCCTCCTTGGAGTTCGTGCCGACATCCGTGACATTGTGGCCTTGGGCCTTCAGCCAGGTGGCCAACTGCTCCTTCAATTCAAATCCGCCGTGGTCGGAACCGACGGCAATTCTGCAACGACGAGTAGACATATTGCCGTGTATGTTCTTCTCTGCACGCGGACAGGGCAAGAATTTTTTCGGGAAATAGTTAAACCGTTTTCACAAAACCTCAAATTTTTCTGCAGCCCAGCCGCCGGAAGCCGCGCAAGCGGTTGGCTTGCCTCGGAACGGGGGGAGTGATAAGGTGCCCCGATTATGAAGCACACCACTCCATTGACGGTGAGGCCCTACGAGTGCGATTCGTACGGTCACGTGAACCACGCCGTCTATGTGAACTATTTCGAGCATGCCCGGATGCAGTTTCTGCATGCCGCCGGATATGACTACAAAGGGCTGATTGCGGCTGGCTTTTTCACGGTCATCTCGCGCGCGGACATTTCCTATCGCTTTCCGGCCTATGCAGATGATGAGTTGTCCATCGAGACCGAGCCGACGGAAATGCGGCGGGTGAGCGGGGTTTTCCACCAGGTCATCCGTTGCGGAGAGAAGGTGATTGCGGAAGCGGATATCCATTGGTGCGTGGTGGACCGATCCGGCAAGCCCACCAAGCCGCCGGAAGCCTTCGATCTGCGGAGGCTGGTTCCATGAAGAATGCGTTGCGAGAGAAGCTGCGGCGCTTGCCGGTTCCCCGGGGCGGTTCGGAAGCCATCCAGCGGCGCTTGCTGGCGCAAGACTGGTGGACGATCGCCTTTCAGGTGGGAATCTACCGTTCGACCCCAGCCGAGCCCTCCACGGAGGGGTTGCTGAAGGATCTGTTTGCCCGGCATGCCCAAGTGGCGGTTCCCGTTCAAAAGGGGAAAACCTATGGCTGGGGCTGGGTCGATTTTTCCACCGTGTGGAAAACCAAGGCTCACGGAATTCTGGAGCCTGCCACCTCCACGCCTGTTTCGGCGGCGGAGCTGCGGGTGATCCTGGTTCCCGGTCTGGCCTTTGATGCGAAGGGCGGACGCTTGGGGCATGGAAATGGACACTTCGACCGTCTTTTGGAGCAAACCAACGCCTTCTTGATTGGTCTTTGCTTTGAAAACCACCTTGTGGAGGCGGTTCCCATGGAAGCCCACGATGTCCGCATGGATGCCGTGGTGACGGAAAAACGCATGATTTTCGCTCCTGCCGCCGAGGCGAAGCTCGGCAGATTGTTAGGTTGAGATGTCGGTATTCTGGGAATGGCTATGGCCCACGCTGACCGCCGCCGGTTTTGCGTTGATTGGATTTTTCGGGCATGCGCTGTTTGTGCGTGTCCGCGATGCGGCCGCCAACCGGGCGGCCGGGGATATTCTGCGCGATGCCCAGCGGGCGGCGGAGGTCCTTCGCAAAGAGGCCGAGCTGGCGACCCGCGACGAAATGATGCGGACCCGCGAGAAAGCCGAAACGGAATTGCAGGCCCGGCAAATGGTTCTGTCCACGGCGGCCGACCGCTTGTCCAAGCGCGACGAGCGGATGGAACGCGAAGAACAACGCCTCGAAGAGCGGGCGCAGGCGCTGGATCTCCGGGCCCAGAAGATCGAAGAGGAAAAATCGGCGTTGGCCACGGAACGCAGCCGTCTTGAGAAAATGATGGCCGAAGAGCGCGGGCAACTGGAAAGGCTGGCCCATCTGACCGAAGCCCAGGCTCGCGATATCCTGCTGGAGAAACTGACACTGGATTTGGCCGACGAACAGGCGGCGTTCATCCGCAAGGCCCAGGAGGATGCTCAGCATACGGCCGAGGCGCAGGCCCGGATAATCATCACCACGGCCATTCAGCGCCATGCGGCCGATCAGGTGTCGGATGTGTCCACCGTCCCGGTTCCGCTGCCCGACGAGGCCATGAAGGGCCGCATCATTGGCCGAGAGGGCCGCAACATCCGAGCGCTGGAAATGGCGACCGGCGTGACCCTGCTCATCGATGACTCCCCGCAGGTCGTGGTTCTTTCATCGTTCGATCCGATTCGCCGCGAAATCGCCAAGACCACGCTGGAACGTTTGATGGTGGATGGACGGATCAATCCGGCGCTGATTGAAGAGACCGCCGACAAGGTCACCTCCGAGCTGGACGGCCTGATTCTGAAGGTGGGCGAAGAAGCCGTGGAATCGCTCCGCCTGGCGCGCGTGCCCTTGGAATTGCTCCGTTTGCTGGGCCGCCTGAAGTTCCGTACCAGCTATTCCCAAAACGTATTGCTCCATTCCGTGGAGGCGGCCCGGCTGGCCGGGATGATGGCGCCCGAGATCGGACTTGATCCGGAAATCGCCAAGCGCGCGGCCCTCTTTCACGACATCGGCAAAGCCGTTGATCACGACGTGGAAGGCACGCATGCCGACATCGGCGCCAACCTGCTTCAACAGAATGGCGAAAGCGAAACCGTGGTCCGGGCGGTCCGGGTCCACCACTCGGGGACGCAGGAGGGCAGCGCCTATGCCGCGCTGGTCTCCGCCGCCGATGCGATCACGGCCGCTCGACCGGGCGCCCGTTCGGACTCCACCGAGCTCTTCCTGCACCGGATGGAGAATCTGGAGGCCATGGCCCGGGAGGAGGCGGGGGTGGTCCGCAGCCTGGCCATGCAGGCCGGGCGCGAACTGCGGATTTTTGTGGAGCCCACCGTCATCGACGACAACGCGGCCATTCAACTGGCCCGGCGCCTTTCTCAGCGGATTGAGCAAAAACTGGACTATCCAGGACAAATCAAAGTGACGGTGATCCGCGAAACCCGTTGCGTGGAATATGCCCGCTGACGGGCCAACAATGAAATGAGTGCCGGATGAAAATCTTGATGGTCGGAGACATCGTGGGCGGGCCGGGCCGAATGGCCATGGCCCGCGTGGCCACCCGCTACAAGGCCGAAGGCCGCGCGGATGTCGTGGTCGCCAACGCCGAAAACAGCGCCGCCGGACGGGGCATCACCGCCACGCTGGCCGAGGAGCTTTTTGCGGGCGGCGCCGATGCGCTGACCATGGGCGACCATGTGTGGGACCAGAAGGAATCGGTGGCCTACTTCGACCGCGAGCCCCGCGTGGTCCGGGCGCTGAACCTGCCGCCGGGCTGTCCGGGCAAGGGTGTCACGACCCTTCAAACCAAGGCGGGCCCGTTGACGGTCATCCAGCTCATGGGGCGCACGTTCATGAATGCCACGGCCGACTGCCCGTTCCGGGCCATCGACGAATGGCTCAAGAAAAACGGGGCCCAGAACAAAATGATCCTCGTGGACATGCACGCGGAAGCCACGAGCGAGAAAGTGGCCATGGGGCGCTTTCTGGATGGCCGCGTTTCCGCGGTTCTCGGCACGCATACGCATATCCAGACCGCCGACGAAGCCATTTTGCCCAAAGGCACGGCCTACCTGACGGATTTGGGGATGACGGGCCCGTGCGACTCCGTCATTGGCCGCACCACGGACGCCATCGTGACGCGTTTCCTCACGGGCATGCCCACCAAGTTTGAAATCGCCAGCGGCGACGTGCGCCTGCATGGGGCGCTGATCTCCCTGGACCCCGCCACGGGCAAGGCTCTGAAAATCAAGCGCGTCGAGGAAATCCTCTCCAAGCCTTCCTGATGAAGCGGATACTGGTCATCAAGCTCAGCTCGCTCGGCGACATTGCCCACGCGCTGCCGGCCGTGCGCGCGTTGAAGGAACGTACGGGCGCGGCCATCGACTGGGTGGTGCAGCCCGAGTACGTCCGGCTGCTGGCCTGCTGCCCGGACGTGGATCGGATCATTGAATTTCCGCGGCGGAATTTCGCGCGCAACTTTTTTTCGTTTTGGCGCGATGTACGGCGCGACCGCTACGATGCCATCGTGGACTTGCAGGGCCTGATGAAAAGCGCAGGGGTGGCGCGCATGGCCCGCGGTCGCCTGCGCGCAGGGCCTGCGTGGGCGAGGGAGGGGGCCCACTGGTTCTACACGGTTCAACCTGCCCGTGCGGAAGGTCCGCGCCGTCACGCCGTCGAAGAGCTGATGGATGTGGTGCATGTGGTGGCCCCCGGCGCAACCGAAGCGCCCGCGCCGGTGTTGAATTTTCCCGAGGCGGAAAGCGAGGTTCATCCCGGTCCGCATATCGCCTTTGCACCCTTTTCGCGATGGGACACCAAGGATTGGCCGATGGATCATTTTGCGGAATTGGGCCGGCGCCTGGTTGCCGAAATGGGCTGTCAAATCCGCATCGTGGGCGGACGCGACAACGAGGCGCAGGGCGACGTCTTGGCTCGCCAGATCGGGCCGGCCCGGAATCTGTGCGGCAAAACCGATCTGCCCGGCCTTTGCTCCTTGCTGAAGGGAATGGATCTGCTCGTCACCGTGGATTCGGGCCCCATGCATTGGGCCGATGCCCTGGGCGTGCCGCTCGTGGCGATCTTCGGGGCGACCGATCCCGCGCGGACGGGGCCCTATCGCCAACTCCACCACGTGGTAACCCGGGAAGGCCTCTCGTGCCGCCCCTGCCATTCGAGGACGTGCTCACGCGGCGATCTGGCGTGTTTGAAAACGCTGGATGTCGATGCGGTTTTTCAAGCGGTGTTGTCGCGGTTGTAACCAACGTGGAGGCTTTATGAAAACACGAATTCTGATTTTGCTGGCATTCTGTTTCGCAACTCTGGCCCATGCCGGAAGCCCGCTGCGTGTGCCCGTGCATTTTGCGATCACCAACGACGCCGGAATGGGCTATGAGTGGTTCGTGGTGGGCGGCCATCCGGATGTGGGCGCGTGGGATCCGGCCAGGGCCATCAAGTTGGTTTGGTCGGAAGGCAACGTGTGGTGGGGAGATATCGGCGTCCAGGCGGGCACGGTCCTGCCATACAAGTTTGTGAAGCGGGCGACGGACGCCGGGCAGATTTGCGACAGCGCCAATGCCGCCTGGTGGCCCGATGGCGACAATCTGGGCGTTTCGGTTCCGGCGGAAACCTATTCGCCGTTTTCCGGAAAGACCGTCGAATTCTACTCCGACATGACCAATGTTTCGCTCGTGTACGCTGTTTTGTCCAACGCCGATTTCAACGCGGCCATATCGTGGACGAATGTGTCCATGACGCGCATGGGCCCCGGCCTGCGCGCAGGCGAGTGGCGGCATGTGGCCGAGCACGTGGGTGTCGAAGGCGAATGGATGCGCTTCACGTTCAACGGGCGCCGCAACGGCTCCGACACGTGGGAAGGCGCCTGGGACGGAAACGATTACTGGTCGCCATTGGATTCGATGGTCGTCCGTGACCGGCAGGTGTTCAACTACGTGCCGCCTTCAAACGGCGTATCGGCCAGTTTCATCCGCACGAATTTTGTAGCCTCCACTTTTTCCCACGTGACGGGAAGAACGGTGAGAATCTATCTTCCGCGCGGCTACAACGAGAACACGAACCGCAGCTATCCGGTCGTGTACATGAGCGACGGCGAAAACGTGTTCCAGCCCGGTGGCACCTATGGCTGTTGGAACGCGGATACGAACGCCGATGCGGAAATCAAGGGCGGCCGGATGCGGGAATCCATCATTGTGGGCATTCCATCCTCCGCCAACCGCACGATGGAATACCTGCCGCAGATGGACACCGATCCCGATGGCACAGGGAAGGGAATCGGAAGGGCGGATTGCTATGCGGACTTCCTGATTCACAACGTCCGGCCGATGGTGGATTCAAATTATCGAACGAGAAATGACCGGTCCAATACGGCCTGCATTGGGTCGTCGTGCGGTGGGCTCCTTGCGATGTATTTGGGCACATGGACGAACACGTTCGGTCTTGTGGGGGCGATGTCCGGTGTCTACAACACCGAGTTTTGTCCAAACTACATGGCCTGGTTGGCCAGCAATCGCGTGCATGATGCGCGAGTGTGGATCGATGTTGGAAACGCGGGATACGAATTGGACATCGACGGCATTAGCCTATATGTCGCAAATTTCGAGATGTACTGGCATCTGATGGGATTCGGCTATGTTCCAAACCATGACCTGCGCTTCATGATCGGATGCGGACATGACCACAACGAAATGGCATGGTCCATGCGTCTGCCCCATGTCTACCGCTTTCTGCTGGATGTGCGCGAGGAGGCCAATCCGCTGTTGCCGCAAGGAATGACAGCCACGGGGGCGGTGGGTCAGATTTCGTTTCCGGCGTATGGAGGAACGGCGTATTCCCTTGAACGTTCCGGTGCGCTGACCAACGGATGGAATGCCACCACCAACTGGCCGCGCGAAAACCGGCCGTGGGTGCAGAGAACGGTCGACCTGCCCACCTCTACCAGCGGTTTTTACCGGGTGAAGGGCCAGTAGTTGACTTGCGCGGGCGGCGGGAATACAAAATTCAGATGTCAAAGAAACGAGGAACGAGATGATTTCAGGCAAAGTACTGGTGACGGGTGGCAGTGGATTTTTAGGGATCAATTTGATTCGCCACCTGTTTTCCAAAGGCATGACGGATATCCGCACGCTGGATCTGGTGGCGTTTGACTATCCCGAAAAAGACCGCGTCGATGCGGTTCTCGGGGACATCCGGGACAAGGCCATGGTGGCCCGCTGCATGGAAGGCGTCCGGTATGTCATCCACACCGCCGCTGCGCTGCCGCTCTACTCCGAAGAAGACATCATGACCACGGATGTGGATGGAACGCGCAACTTGCTGGAGGCCGCGCAAAAGGCCGGCGTGGATCGCTTCGTGATGATTTCCAGCACGGCGGTCTACGGCATTCCCGATCACCATCCGCTCCTGGAAACCGACGAAATGATCGGCGTGGGTCCCTATGGCCGCGCGAAGATCGCCGCCGAGGCCGAATGCCTGAAGGCGCAAAAGAACGGGCTGTGCGTCCCGGTCATCCGACCCAAGTCGTTCATCGGTCCGGAACGCCTGGGCGTGTTTGCGCTCTTCTATGACTGGGCCTTCACCGGGCATGGCTTTCCGATGATCGGCAACGGCAGGAACCGCTACCAGTTGCTGGACGTGGAGGATTTGTGCGAGGCCATCTGGCTGACCCTGACGCTGGAGAAAGCGAAGGTGAGCGACATTTTCAACATCGGCGCCAAGGAATTCACGACCATGCGCGAGGATTACCAGGCCGTGCTGGATGCGGCGGGCCACGGAAAGAAAATCAGCGGTTTCCCGGCGGCGCCGATGATCTGGACGTTGCGCTTCCTGGAACTGCTGAAATTGTCCCCGCTCTACAAGTGGGTCTACGAGACCGCCAGCAAGGATTCGTTCGTGAGCATTGAAAAGGCGGAGCGAGTCCTCGGCTACAAGCCCCGCTATTCGAACAAGGATGCGCTGGTTCGCAACTACCGCTGGTATGTGGAGCACGTGGACCAATTCCAGCATGCCAGCGGCGTTTCGCACCGCGTGCCGTGGAGCCAGGGCATCCTGCGCCTGGCCAAGCTGTTCTTCTGACCATGAAAGGCAAGGAACCCGCGAAAGTCGAGTTGAGCTGTCCCGCCTGCGGGCGCGATTCCTGGCTGCTGCGCAAGCCCGTCTACGACGGGTTCACAAAGACCGGCGAAGCGCTCTCGTGCGCCTTGTGCGGGCACCGGTTTGCCTCGGAGGAAGAGATCGCCTTCAAGGACCGGCGGCCCAAGGTGTTTTCCGAAAAGGACCGTCCGCGCCCGGTCAAGGTGTTCCGCGAAGACGAAAAGGGGCGGATGTGCCGCCACTGCGCGGAATACGTGGTGAATCCCTTTTTGCAGCGGTGCGGCCTGCATCGCTGCGAGGTCGAGGCGACGGATACGTGTCCGCATTTCCGCCCCAAGCCGCCGCCTCCACCCGAGACCCTGGCGGGCGAGCCGAATCCGCTACGCCTGTAGAAAGGTTCATCACATGAAGGCAGCAACAACGGTTCGGATCTTGTTGGGTGTTGCGTTAGGGTTTGGGGTTGCCGGCGGAGTGGCGCAGGCTGGCGATGTCGAATCGTTCAATTCGCGCCTGTTCGATCTGCAATCTTTTGGGCGACCGGCCGAGCGGATGTCCTCGCCGGGCGGAGGCGTCGGGGACCCCGCGTTGAATCCGGCCGCGCTGGGAATGGGCACCGGGGCGGAACTGCGTACGTATGCCAATCTGCATGTCATCGAGGGCGCCACATACGGGCTGGAGGAGTTGATTCCTCCGGGCCCCGGCCGCCCGGAACCGCAGCGGATCTACGAGACGCCCACGGCGCGGGTGGCGGGGTTGGGCGCCGAACAAATCTTCGCGCTGGGTCCGTTGCCGGGGACGCTCGCCGTCATGGCAGATGGTTTGAACAACGATTTGACCGACAACGAGGTTTCCGGGATCGAGCAATCCGGCACCCGCCTCGGTTTGGCCTATGGCGCGCCGTTGTCGGATGCTCTGGCGGCCGGGGCCGAAGCGGTCTATTTCGCGGACGTGTGGCAATGGACGGTCACCTGGCCGCATTTCGATGCCGGGTCGGCACTGCCGAGGAATGTGGACTATGTCTTGCGCAGCGAAGGCGGAAGCTGGCGTTTTCGCGGCGGCCTGCAGGGCCGGAAGGGCGAGGCGTTTCGCTATGGACTGACCGGCGAATGGGGCACGGGCGACACCGACAACGAGTGGAACGGAATGAACCCGGGCGGCGGCGATGACATGCGCCATAGCGGGGCGCGCGGCGATGTGGAATTCGATTTGCGTCCCCAGGTGACCGTGGCGGCGGCGATGGAATGGCAGGCGACGGACATCGAATTTGGAAACCACCACGCGGGGATCGACCCGGCTGCCGCCTCGACCGCCGAGTGGGAGGCGGAGGTCCTGCGGCCGATGCTGGGGGTGAGATTTTCGCCTGCGGCGGACTGGCAGTTCCGAGGCGGCTACCGGCACAGTTTCTTCGATGTCGGCGATTTGTGCGGCAAAACGGCCGACAACGACTACGGCACCGTGGCCTTCGGCATGGCCTTTGCAGGCGGGAGATTTGCGGCCCGGGCGGACGCGGAATATTCCACCGTGGATCCGCACGGGGAGTGGGCGGGGGCCTTGGCGCTCCAGGCGAAGTTCTGAGGCGGCGCCCGCCTCAGCCCGGCCCCGCGCGTTTTCCACAGTGTGGAAACATTTTTTCCATTGTGTGGAAAAAACGCGAAAAAGTTTTCCATACTGTGGAAAGAATGGCGTGGCGCCGCTGACAGGTTCTAGGGGCTGGTCTTGTTCCGGTGCTGGAGGGCGGCGCCGATGAAATCGCGGAAGAGGGGGTGGGGGAGGAGGGGCTGCGATTTCAGTTCGGGATGGAATTGAACGGCGACAAACCAGGGGTGGGCCGGATTTTCGACCATCTCGACGAGGTGGGAGTCGGGGGAGAGGCCGGACAGGACGAGGCCGTTGGCTTCCAGTTCGGCGCGGTAACGGTTGTTGACTTCGTAGCGGTGGCGGTGGCGTTCGGAGATTTGCAGGGCGCCATAGGCGTGGGCGGCGGCGGTGCCGGGCTTGAGGACGCAGGGCCAGGCGCCGAGCCGCATGCTGCCGCCGAGATCGACGACTTTTTCCTGCTCCTCCATGAGGCAGACGACGGGATGGGGGGTGGCGGGATCGATTTCGGTGGAGTGGGCGCGGTCGAGCTTGCACAGGTGCCGGGCGTGTTCGATGACGGCGCATTGCAGACCCAGGCAGATGCCGAAGAAGGGGATGCCGTTTTCGCGGGCGTAGCGGATGGCGGCGATTTTGCCTTCGGTGCCGCGCTTGCCGAATCCGCCGGGCACGAGGATGCCGTGGGCCTGGCGAAGGTCGTCGGGAATCTGGCCTTCCTCGATGGCTTCGGCGGAAACCTGCACGATCTGGATCTTCTGGCGGTGGGCGGCGCCGCCGTGGCGCAGGGCCTCGTGGAGGGATTTGTAGGCGTCCTGCAATTCGGAATACTTGCCAACGACGCCGATCCGGAGGGTGCCTTCCGGGTGGACGATGGCGTTGACCATTTCCTTCCACGGCTCCATCTTGGCGGGGGGGCGGGCCATGCGGAAGTGGACGAGGATGAGGTCGTCCATGCCTTGTTCGGAGAGGACGAGGGGGACTTCGTAGATGGAGTGCTGCACGTCGCGCTCTTCGATGACGGCATGGATGGGCACGTTGCAGAAGAGGGAGAGCTTGCGGCGGATGTCGTCGGTGAGGGGCAGTTCGGAGCGGCAGACGAGGGCGTCGGGAAGGATGCCGATTTCGCGCAGCTTGGCGACGCTTTGCTGGCTGGGCTTGGTCTTGAGTTCGCCTGCGGCGCGGATGAAGGGGAGGTAGGTCATGTGGATGTACATGACGTTGTCGCGGCCCTCCTCCAGCCCGATCTGGCGGATGGCTTCGAGGAAGGTGAGCCCTTCGATGTCGCCGACGGTGCCGCCGATTTCGGTGACGACGACATCGACGTCGGGCTCGGCCAGGGCGCGGATGCGGGATTTGATCTCGTCGGTGATGTGGGGAATCATCTGGATGGTGTGGCCGAGATAGTCGCCGCGGCGTTCCTTCTGGAGCACGTCCCAGTAGATGCGGCCGGAGGTGACGGAGGACTTGCGGCTGGTGGGCTGTCCGGTGAAGCGCTCGTAGTGGCCGAGGTCGAGATCGGCTTCGACGCCGTCGTCGGTGACATAGACCTCGCCGTGCTGGTAGGGGCTCATGGTGCCGGGGTCGACGTTGAGGTAGGGGTCCATTTTGAGCATGCGGATGCGCAGGCCGCGGCTGATGAGCAGGCGGCCGAGGGAGGCGGCGGTGATGCCCTTGCCAAGGGAAGAAACCACGCCGCCGGTCACAAAGATGTATTTTGCCATGAAATCCTCAGGATTGGAGAGTTGTCGCCCCGGCAGGAGGCTAGGGCGCCTAAAACCGTGCAGAGCATACCCGTCAATTTTCGGGGAACAAGCTTTTTGTCGGCGGCGTAATTTCGGGATCAGTGCAGTTCGATCAGCGCGGCCAGGACATCGGGGGTCTTGCGGATCTGGTCGTAGAGGCGGAGCATGCAATCGCTGTAGGCATACATCCACTGCTGGTGGAAGAGCCGTTCCTGGATGTCG
The DNA here is from genome assembly GCA_964397035.1 of uncultured Verrucomicrobiota bacterium. Lineage (GTDB taxonomy): Bacteria > Verrucomicrobiota > Kiritimatiellia > CAIQIC01 > Lenti-01 > Lenti-01. The sequence goes on along the minus strand of CAYNHA010000284.1, from coordinate 10,595 downwards.
GAGTAAAAGGCGGCGGTGAAGCAGATGCGGCGGGCGGCGGCCACGGGATTGCTGTGGGGACCGGAGGGGTGGCGGATGAAGAGTGAAGTGGTGTCGGAGGAGTTCAGGTGCTGGGAAAGGCTCCGCTCGATGCGTGCCCAGTGGCGGCGGCGGAAATTCAACAAGGAGTCCGGCGGCATGGTGTAGCGATGGAGGCGTTCCATGCGCTTCACGATTTCGCGTCGGTCGGGGATGGTGGTCAGGCGAAGGAAGAGAAGCAGGAAGTGGCGGTACTGGTTTTCCCATTCCATGTGGGGGGCACCGGGGGCGGCGGCGATCATGTCGGCCTGCTCCATGCGGCGGATGATGTGGTCGATGAAGACGCACGCCATCCGGCTGATGAGAAGGGCCTTGGTGAGGAGGATCTGGTCCGCGGACCAGCCGAAGCGCTTGCCGAGGCGATCCACGCGCGCGGGGGCGCGGAGGATCCGTTGCCAGTAGATCAGGTTGAAGCCGGGGTGGTTTCCCAGAATGTATTCTTCGCGGCGTTGGTAGCGCTGTCGGGCGATTTGTCGGTTGTGGTTGGTGATCGGGTCTGGCAGGTTCAATTCCATGGCGAGGAGGGGAACCTATACGTCGAGGGATTGTTTGTAGAGGCGCAGCGCATCGAGATAATCGGCATAGCGCTTCTTGCTGAAGGCGTGGGGATAGGACTCCATGTGGCGGTAGACAGCGGAGGGGGCCTCGGTTTGTTCGGCGATTTCCCGCAGAAGGGAACGCTTGGTTTCCTCGTCGAATTTGCTCCAGGTGAAGGCTTCGCAGGCGAGGGCACCTTTCAGGACGGGTTCGGGCACTTTTTCCGCGTTCTTGATGAGGTGAGCCACCAAATTCAACAGGGTGCGTCCAAAATTTGCTTCCAGCTCGTTTCTCATGTTCCTAGGCTCGGATTGGGACAATATAGGGGGGAAAGGCGGGGCAAGGCAACGTTAATTGTTGAGGCAAGGCGAGGGATGCAGCCCTGAATCAATGACCTTCGTCGGTTTTGTGCTGCAATCGGCGCAATGGGAACGGAAGTCTTGCCCGATGAACCACGGATGAACACCGATGGACACGGATTGAAGGAAGAGGGGACTGTGCTTCCAGGCAAGCTGTTCCTCTCTCTGTGTTCTTCATGGCTCAGTTTCAGGATTCCGAAATGGAAAATCCGGAACCCATCCACGGCACAGAAGAGTTCTTGAACATCCTGAAGCAGCGCCAATGTTTATTAAGCAGTTGCAAAACTTGGAGAAGAGCTTTTGACTAGTTATTATAATAACTAGTTGATTTGAAGTGGGGAGTATCCGCATTGCATGGATGGGACAAAACCATGCTGCCTGTTTTCAGGCGGGATGGGATTGCCACCGAGAGCATGGAGGGGGGAGAGGGGACGAATGGAAAAAGGCGACGCACACGGTGGCTGCACCCTATCCGGAATCGCAAAAGAGATAGCAGGTCAGTCAACCGGGGATTCATCGGCGAGGGTCATGGAGGGCTGGTTGAGGGCGGGCCCGGATACCCGGAGCTGGACTAGGACGGTTTCGACTCGAGATCCAGAATGGTTTGGAAAATGGCGAGGAGCGATGCGTAGGTGGCCTCCAGGCCCGCCAGGCCCAGACGCGTGCTGAGGAGGCTGGGGCGGATATTGTAGGGCGTGTCGGAGGTGTAGTGGAGGAGGCCGAGGTGGAAATCCGGCGGAACTTCGAGTGTCAGGGTGGTTCGGGATGCGGGTTCCTGGCGACTGAAATGGCGATGGAGAGCACGGAGGTAGGGACCGGCTTCCATTTCCATGGCGGTGAAATCGTCCCGGATCAGAGAGGCGCTGGTTTCGCGTCCGTGGAGAAAGGTTCCGCGGACCGTGACGGATTTTTGATCATCGAAGACGGCGATCCGGTTCAGGTAGGGGGTGAGCCGCCGAATGGTCAGGCAGTTGTGGAACTGGTAGCGGGTGGCGGTGTGGCTGTCATGCACTTGGCTGGGGATGAGGATGTCGCCGAGGCGTCCCATGGTGGCGGCGGATTTTCCGAGGATGAACACGCCGCGCAGGTTGGGAAAACGCTGGAGGGCCTGGGTCATCAAGTGGGAGGCGGCGAGCCCCAGGGGATAGTCCAGGTTGAGAATCCGGGCGCGGGACCGGTGCGCGGCGGGTGGACAGGCGAGACGGGAATCCAGACGGACCGGATCCAGGCGGTTGAGATCAATCCGCTGGGCTTCGAGGTGGGGGTATTGCGCGGGCAGGCAGCGTGTGAGTCCGGCGCTTTCCTCCCATGCGGTTTTCGCGGCGGCGGCCTCGGGATGGAAGTCCAGAAAGTAGCGGAGGGCATAGCAGAGGAGATTGGTTCTGTTCCAATCCGGATCGGTTGCGGAGGCGAGCCATGTGCTCCACAACCCATCCGGGTTTTCGGCGCGGAGGAACCCGGTGAGTTCTCGCTCGTGGGCGGTGGCATATCCCGACAGCAGATTGGCCAGTCCGTGGGTGTTGCTGGAGACGAGGTAGAGGGGGTGCTGCGGATCGGAATCAAGTGCCAAGTGTTTGGATACCACATCCCACCACTCGCCGGCGGCATTTTCGAAGAGGCGGTCCTGAAGCGGCAGGCGCTCGACGCGCAAGGAGAGGGGGGCCCGGGCGAGGACCGCGAACTTGGCATCCCAGGCGTGGGCCCAAACCTGCCGGAGCATCTCCCAGTCGGTGTGGTTCAGCCCGAGGGCGCGGCGGAGCTCCGGGCCCACGGAGGTGGCCGTGATTTGACCCGAGGCCAGGGCCGGGCCGATGGAACCGGCGTTCAGCAGGCGATGCATTTTGTTCCACTCGATTTGGAATGCGCACAGGGAGGGAATGATGTCGTCGAGGTCGGTGATGCTGGTGATGAATACCGCCAGTTGCCTGGCGCCATCGAAATGATAGCGACGGCGCCGGGCCCGGGATTGGACCCGTGGCCAGTCCTGGACGCCGGAATATCCGGCGGCCTCGAAGACTTCTTCGTCGGGCCCAATGAGGAGACACTCGACGCGGTCCACGCAGTCGGGCAACCGGAGGGCGGCATAGAGGAAGGCCGAAATGTCGGGTTCGGCCTGGCCTGCCCGGCGGTGGAGGCTGGAGGAGAACCCGCTGTGATGGAATTCGAGGTCCGACACCTTCAGGATGCCGCGCACATGGAGGTCGTGGCCGTAGGCGTGAAGATATGCCTCCAGCGCGTGCGAGGAGCTGGAACGGGACGGGGCTGGCGCAGGAGCATTTCTAGCAGACGGGTTCACGGCGGGGCGTCAGTGGCGGAAGGATCCGGAATAGAAGAGCAAGACGAGCGAGGCGAGCCCGAGCAGGAGAAGCACGAAGGGAATCTGGCGGAACTTCCCGCAGGAGACTTTGATCACGATCCAGCTCAGGATTCCCCAGATGGCGCCTTGGGTGATGGAGCCGGTTAGCGGGATCAGGATCATGGCCATGAAAAACGGCGCGGCTTCGTCAAAGCGTTCCCAGCGGACATAGATGAGGGGCTTGAGCATGAAAATGCCGGCCAGAACCAGAACGGGCGCCGTGGCCAGCGGAGGCATCAGGGCCAGCAGCGGCGAGAGAAAAAGAAACGGAAGGAAGAGGAGACCGGAGGTCACGGCAGCCAGGCCGGTACGGCCGCCGGCCCGGATGCCGGTGGAGGATTCGATGAAGGAGGTGGCAGGACTGACGCCCAGGATTCCCGACAAGAGGACGGCAGAGGCATTGGCTTTCAGGCTCCGGGCCAGATCGCGGGGTTCGCCGTTTTCATCCACGAGGTCGCCCGCCTCGCTGACTCCGGCACAGGTGGAAAAGCTGTCGAAGAAGCAGGTGAAGAGAAGGATGAAAATGAAGGGCCAGTGAACGGGCCGAAGAGCATCCAGCACATCCATCTGAAAGAGAAGGCTGAAGTCGGGCTTGGCCCACCAGCCTTTCCACTCCACCACAGTGGGTGAGGCTGCGCCGATGGACGAGGCATCGCCCCAGAGGCGTCCAATAGGCCAGGCGAGAAGAGTGGTGACCAAGATGCCCAGAATGAAGGCACCAGGAATTTTTCGGGTCACCAGGGCCGCCGTGATGGCCAGGCCGGCCAGAAAGGTCAGCGTGACCTCGTTCAGAACGCCGAGCGACAGGCGTCCGGGGTCCGCCACCACAATGAAACCCACGGACATGAATCCCAGCATGGCGATAAAGAGGCCGATGCCTCCGGCCATGCCGAAGCGAAGCATGCGGGGAACGCCCGCCAGAAAGCGCTGGCGGCGGTCGAGAATCAGGAGCGATAGAAAGAGAACGCCCGCCCAGAATACGCATCCGAGTGCCGTGGGGATGGACATGGCGTCGAAACGTACGACAACGGCCACGAACAACTGATTCAGGCTCATGCCGGGTGCCACCAACAGGGGATTGTTGCTGTAGAGCCCCATCAGAATACTGCTGAAGGCTGAAACCAGAACCGTGGAGGTCAGCACGGCTCCATGGGGCATTCCGGCCTGACTCAGGATGGAAGGGTTGACCACCACGATATACAGGGCGGCCAGAAAGGTGGTGAGCCCGGCAGAACACTCGGTGGCGACTCGGGTGCCGTTGTTTTTCAGGTCAAAAAAATCCATGGGAGGGAAGTATCGGCTGAAAGATGCCGTTTCCGCAAGAAAACAGTCAGCGCGGCGGGTGGTGAAGCCGGTTCAGGATGGATTTCGGACTGGATTTTGGAGAGGGAAGGAGGAAAATGCGCGCAATTTCAAGAAAGCGTGGAATTTCATGTTGAGCGTCATTTTCCTATCCTGTTGCGTCCTGTTTTTTGCCGTCTACAAGGTCTACGGCGGCTGGATGGAACAGCGTTTGGATGGCATGGATGAGCGATTGACGCCGGCGCATACGATGCGGGACGGTGTGGACTATGAGCCGGCCCCCGATGCGGTGGTGTTCGGGCACCACTTCAGTTCCATTGCAGGTGCGGGGCCCATCGTGGGTCCGATTGCCGCAGGCATGGTGTTCGGGTGGGGACCGGCGCTGATCTGGATCGTGCTGGGCTCGATTTTGATCGGCGGTGTGCAGGATTACACGTCCATGATCGCCAGCCTGCGGAACCGGGGGTGCAGCCTGGCGCAGATCGGCCGGAAGGCGATGGGACCGGCGACGTACTGGATCTTCCTGTTGTTCATTTTGCTGGTGCTGATCTATGTCATCATCGTGTTTCTGGACATGGCGGCGGCGACCCTGGCCCCCGTGACGGTGGGGTGGGGCGAGGTGGATCCTCCAGAAGCCCGCATCGGCGGCGTGGTGGCGACGGCCACGGTGTTTTACATTTTGCTGGCGCTCCTGTTTGGCCGGATGATGAACCAGTGGCGCGTGTCCTTGCGCAAGGCCACGGCGTTGGCTTTGCCGCTGGTGTTTGCAGGGCTTCTGCTGGGCAATTATCTGCCCCTGTCGCCTTCCCTTGTCCCGTCTTTCCTGGGCTCGGACAAGTATTTCTGGTCGCTGTTGCTGCTGGGATACAGCCTGGCGGCTTCCGTGTTGCCCGTGGGGGCGCTGCTCCAGCCGCGGGATTATCTGTCGTCGTTTTTGCTCTATACCTGTCTGCTGGGGGGGGCGGCAGGGCTTCTTCTGGGTTCCTTCACCGGAAGCGCAGAGATCACATGGCCGATGTTCAAGGCGTGGAGCACGTCCACCACCGGCTTCATCTATCCGGCCGTGTGCATCATGGTGGCATGCGGTGCCGTGAGCGGATTCCATGCTGTGATGGCCAGCGGCACCACGTCGAAACAGCTCGACAAGGAAAGCTCCGCCAAGCGGGTGGGCCTGGGTGCGATGCTGGTTGAAGCCGTTTTGGGCTTGCTGGCGCTGGGCACCTTGATGGTCGTGAAAGGGCAGCCCCATGCCACGCCCACCTTGGTGTTTGCGGCGGGGCTGGAGCGGTTTTTTCTGCCCCTTGGCATCAGCGAGGGCTGGGTGATGGCGTTTGCGATGCTGGCCGTGAGTACGTTTGTTCTGACCACGCTGGACACCTGCACCCGTCTCGGGCGCCTGCTCTTGCAGGAATTGACGGGGCTGGGTGCCGGCACCATGGCGCAGCGAACGTTGAGCACCCTGATTGTTCTGGCGTTGCCCGCGCTTGTGGTGTTCCGCGAAATCCCGGGCGCAGGGGGGGCGATGATGCCGGCATGGAAGGCCATCTGGCCGCCCTTCGGCGCAACCAACCAGCTCATGGGGGCCTTGGCGTTGTTGATGGTGCACGGGTGGCTCCGCAGCCAGGGCAAGAAGGCATTGTTTGTTTTCATTCCCATGGTCTTCATGTTTGCGACCACCCTCCTGGCCCTGCTGCAGATTGTCTGGCGTAATTTCATGCAGGGCGGCAGCCCTCTCATCGGAACGCTCAGCCTGATCTTGCTCTTGCTGGCAACCGTGGTTCTGGTGGATGTTTCGGTGCGCGCCATGCGACAGCCCCGCCGGGTTTGAAGCGGCTCCCGCTCTCCGAAAACATTCAAGCCAAAAGTGCGGATCCGGACAAAATTTTCTTTGGAGAATTCCTTGCCGGAAAGTTGAAAATCAAGGCCCCCGGTGATAGGGTCAGATCAGTCGGAGTGGGATGAGTTCTTTGAGAGTTCTTTAAACATTTTTCCCTGCCTTGCACGACAGGGGCTAAGTTCTCCTACCCAACATGATTAAACTCGGGAGCTGGTGTTCGTTTGTGGACGGCATGTCCGATCCCCGGAATCTCCGGAAAGCAGGCGACAGGTTCCCACCTTATGCAAATAAGGTCAGGAGATTCGCTCCACCGGCAAGGTGGGGATTTTTTTTGCATGGCAACCGCCCCGGAAGGAGTGATAGGGTCACCGCATCATGAATTTTTTCCAACGAGTCAAAGCCGTGTTCGGCGGCAATAAATCTTCCAAGCATGTTCCGGCGGTTCCGGCCACGGTTCCGCCATCCAAGAAACCCCATCCGGAAAAGGCCCCGCGCGGTCCGCGGTTTGAGGAAGGGCCCAAGCGCGTCGTGGAGCCGGAAGTATGGCGCAGTGGCTCCCGCAAGAAACGGGTGGAGGCCCATCCGCCTGCGCACCCCCATGGCCATGCCGAGGCGCCCAAGGCAAGGAAATCCGCCGTTCCCTGGGATCCCGCCGACTATCAAGTGCCTGAGGCGGATGGAAAAACCCGTTTTCTGGATTTGGGGTTGCCCATGGAACTGATCCATGCGCTTGCGGACCAGAATTTCCGATATTGCACGCCCATCCAGGCGAAATCCCTTCCGCTCTCCCTCGACGGCGCCGACCTTTGCGGCCGGGCCCAGACCGGAACCGGAAAAACCGCGGCCTTTTTGCTGACGACCTTCCGGCAACTGATGAGTCGTCCCGCGCCCGAAGACCGCCGGAAGGGCTATCCCCGCGCGCTGATCATGGCGCCCACCCGCGAGTTGTGCATGCAGATTGCCCGCGATGCCGAAGACCTGGGCCGATACACGGGGCTGCGCACCTTGGCGGTGTATGGCGGCATGGACATGCAGGGGCAGCGCGCGATCCTGCGCGACAAGCATGTGGATGTGGTGGTGGCCACGCCCGGCCGACTGCTCGATTTCCGCCAGCGGCAGGACATCGAATTTTCCAAGGTCGAGATCCTGGTGATTGACGAGGCCTACCGGATGCTCGACATGGGATTCATTCCCGACATGAAGCGGATTGTGTATGGATGCCCCCCGAAGGAGGCGCGCCAGACTCTGCTCTTCAGCGCCACGCTGACGCCGGAAGTGACGCATCTGGCTTCGCAGTGGATGAGGAATCCCGTCACGGTGGACATCGAGAACGAGCACGTGGCGGCTGACACCATCGACCAGCGCGTATACATTGTGACGGAAGAGCAGAAATTCACCATCGTCTACAACATCCTGCAAAGCATGAAGCCCGAGCGCGTCATCATCTTCGGCAACCGCCGGGATTCGACGGAACGGCTCTGCGAGAACCTGCGGAACCAGGGGCTCGACACCGCGCTCCTGTCGGGTGCCGTGGAGCAGCACAAGCGCGTGAAAGTGCTGGAGAATTTCCGTAGCGGCAAGGTGCCCATCCTGGTGGCGACCGACGTCGCGGGACGGGGATTGCACATCAACGGCATTGACCTGATCATCAACTTCAACATTCCCGAGCAGGCGGAAGACTACGTCCACCGCATCGGCCGCACGGGACGGGTGGGGGAGAAGGGAACCTCCATCACCTTCGCCGACGAAATCGACAGCTACTACATTCCCGCCGTCGAAGAATACATGAAGCAGCCGCTCAAATGCGTTCCTCCTCCCGAGGAATGGCTGGCGCCGTTGCCCAAGCCCATGCTGGAAAAGAAACGCCGTCCCCGTCCGGCAGGCGGTGGATTTGGCGGACGCAGCGGGGGGCCGCGAACCGGCGGCCGTGGCGGTCCGCGCAGTGGCGGCAGAGGCGGTCCCAAGCGGCGATAAAAAATCCTTGCGCATTGGCATGTGGGCTGGTACGTTGCGACCTCGACGATTGCCTAGGAGACAAATGGCGTTTGGGGCGGTAGCTCAGTTGGTAGAGCATTACGTTCGCAACGTAGGGGTCGAGGGTTCGAATCCCTTCCGCTCCACCAAATTAGCATTTCTCCAAAAACCCCGTGGTGGGGTAGCGAAGTGGCCAACCGCATCAGACTGTAAATCTGACCTCTATGAGTTCGATGGTTCGAATCCATCCCCCACCACCATTATTTCCTCTGCCGCCACCGATTGGGAACACGCCCATACGGTTGTACAGCCCGGCGAAGCGGCAACCGAATGAATCAGCCTCAAGAATGCAGGCCAAGATTTCCCCCAATGAGTCACAGAGGTACAGAGGAGTCCTCCGTGCGCTCCGTGCCTCTGTGAGAGACGATCTTCTGGCTTGATACAATCTATGGCTTGGGCGGGATCAAGCCGATGGCTTGGCGGAGGGCGTCGTTGAATTTTTCAGGGTTGCCCAACTGGAGGAAGTGGTCGGTTCCGGGGAGGACGATGGCTTCAAAGGATTTCATGTGGCGCCGGTTGGCTTCGGCGTCGACGGGCCAGAGGTCGGCATAGACGCCGACGACGGGGAGGGGCACGGCGTCAAAGAGCGTGGCCACGGCGCCTTGGACATAGAGGGAGAGCATCTGGTTGAAGGCGCTCATGGCGACGGCGGGGTTGGCGGCCGCCATGTCGGCGGTGATCCATTCGCGGAGGGCTTGGGGCGTGGCAGGCACGAGCATGGTTTGGACAAAGGCACGGCAGGCGGATGAAAAGTCGGACTGGAAGGGGGCGGCCATCTTGTCGAAATCTTCCTGTGTGAATTTATATTCGGCGCTTTCGACGGTGTCGATGAGGATGAGGCCCAGCAGGCGGGATGAATCGATTCGCGCGGCCTCGGCGATGACAATGCCGCCCATGGAGTGGCCAATCAGAATGAAGGGGCCGCCGCCGATGTCGTTCAGGACCGCTTGAACGTCTTCACCGAACGATTTCATCGTGTAATCGGTGCGGGTTGAGGAGCCGGAGTGGCCATGGCCAGCGAGATCGATGGCGACGACGCGGTGGTCCTTGGAGAAAACGGGCAGTTGCTCGCGGAAGTAGCGGGAGTCGCAGCTCCAGCCATGGACGAAGACGAGGGTGGGTTCGCCGGTGCCGGAAACTTCAAAGGAAATGGGGGTGCCATCGGCGGAGGGGACGATGCGGGGGCCATCTGCAAGAACGGAGGAGGGTATGGCCGCGCAGAGGCCAAGCAATAGAAGGGCGGTGATGCAGAAACGGCGAAGAAACGGATTGGAAATTATGTTCATGTGCAAACTCCTTTGGCCGCGGGTATGCGGTTCGACGGTGAATCCTAAGCGGAGAAGTCCGGCCTGAAAAGCAAAACGTTTGAGTGGAAGATTTGGGGCGCTCAGGTGCGACGGTGGAGGAAGAAGGCGGCGCAGGGGCCTTCGGGGGAGACCATGGGGGCGCCAAGGGGGGAGTCGGGCGTGCAGCGCGTGCCGAAGTGGGGACAGGAGGAGGGTTGTAGTTTCCCGAGCAAAACGTCGGCCGCCGGGCAATCCGGGTTTATCCAGTCTTTATAAAAACTGGATTTTTCGGAGGGAAATTTTTGGGTAGCATCATGGGCGGCGTATTCGGCGCGCAGGGAGAGTCCGCTCATGGGGACGGTGCCGAGGCCGCGCCACTCGCGATCGACCATTTCGAAGACGGCGTTCATGATTCGCTGGGCTTCGGGGTTGCCCCGGGGATGGACGACGCGGGGATAGGCGTTGACCATTTCGGCTTGCCCGTTTTCGAACAAACGGAGGACGTCGAGGATGCCGAGGAGGATGTCGGCGGGTTCGAAGCCGGTGATGGCGATGGGCCGGTTGAGTTCGTGCGAGAGGGAATCGTAGGGATCGGAGCCGGTGATGGCGCAGACGTGTCCGGCGGCGAGGAAGGCGTCGGGGGCGGTTTGGGGATCGGCGCAGATGGCGCGCAGAATGGGGGGGACGAGGAATTGCGACACGAGGATGGAGACGTTGGAGAGGCCGCGTTCCTTGGCCATGTAGGCGAGCATGGCGTTGGCGGGGGCGGTGGTTTCGAAGCCGATGGCGAGATGGACGATTTGCTT
>CAYNHA010000283.1:0-4083 GCA_964397035.1 uncultured Verrucomicrobiota bacterium | reverse complement strand
GTCGCCGTACAGGGCGAAGAACACGCCGTACACATCCCCGAAGTCGTCGTTCACCAGCGAGACCTTGGCGCCCGGCGGCAGCTTGCGCTGCACGTCGTTGACCTTCCGGCGCAGCTCGTCCCACACCTGCGGCAGCGACGTTTTGTCGTATTTGTCCTTCATCGTCGGCTGGACGATGGACAAGCCCTCCTGCGAGGTGCTGACCAGGTGCTTCAACTGCCCCATCTGCTGGATGGCGGTCTCGATTTCCTCGGTGACCTCCCGGGCGACCTGCTGGGCCGACGCGCCGGGATACTCGGTCATCACCTGCGCGTCCTTGATGGTGAACTCGGGGTCCTCCAGCCGGCCCATGTGCTGGAATGCCAGCCAGCCGGCGACGCACAAGACCACCGTCAGCACGTAGGTGACGAGCTTGTACCGAATGGATAGTTCCGCAATGTTCATGGGACCGCCGGGGTGTTTTCCGCCAGCAAGCGGACCTGAGCGCCTTCCTTCAGGATGTGGACCCCGGCCAGGGCGATACGCTCGCCCTTGTCCAGGCCCTCTGTCACCAGCACCCGGTTCAGCGTCATGGGACCGACCTTGACATTGCGGCGCTCCACGTGGAAAACGTCGCCGTCCGCCGGCACCACGCGCCAGACATAATATTGACCCGTTTCGTCCACCGGCACCGCATTCAGGGGCACTTCGAAGCCCGAGGCGGCTTCCTCCGTCCCGGCCCCGGTCGCCTCCATCTGCAACGTGCCGCTCATGCCCGGCAACAGTGTGATATCGCCGGGACTGGCCATCTGGAACTTGGCCGTGAAAGTCTGGGTCAGGGCATCGGCCTGCACACTGAATTCCTTGAATTTCAGGTCGAACTGCCGGTCGGGCAGGAAATCGAACGAGGCCGAAAACTTGAACTGCTGGCTGACATCGCCGGGCTTCTCCACCCGCAGCCGGGCGATGCGGACTTCCGGCAGGCTGGCCTGGATCTCGATGTCGGCGAGATCCTGCAACGTCACCACGGGCTGCTTGGGTTGCACCGTCTCGAAATTCTTGACCGGCACCAGGGCGATGATGCCCTCGAAGCTGGCTTTGAGTTCGGTGTCGTCGAGCGCCTTTTGCTTGATGTTGCGCTGGGCGGCCGCGACGTCATACGACGCCTCGGCGTTGCTCAATTCCTGCAGCGAGACCGCCTTGGCCTCGGCAGCAATGCGCATGCGGTCGCGCTGGGCCTCGGCCCGCTTCAGCTCGGCCTCGGCGGCGTCCAACTGGTTCTGCGCGTCCCGCGGATCCAGCTTGGCCAGCAACCGGCCCTTCTTGACGCGGTCGCCTTCCTTGACCGGCAATTCCACGAGCGTGCCGCCCACCTCGAACGCCATGACCACTTCCTGCCCGGCGGCCACCTTGGCCGGATATTCCTCCACCAGCGTGCGGGTCTCGGCCCCCAGCACCAAGGTCTTCAACGGCCGGATGGCCTGTATTTCCACCGGTTCCGGCTGCCCCCGGCGAATCACGACAACGGCCACGATGCCCGCTACCAGCACGACGGCCCCGACCCAATGGTTGCGACTGATCCAATCCCTCATGGCTTCTCCTTCGCGACTTGCGGCACCGGTTCGGGCGCAGCCACCTGCCAGCCGCCGCCCAGTGCCTTGTAAAGTTTAACGACATTCCCGCACATCCGGCCGGAACTGCCGGCCAGGTCCGATTCCTGCGCTATCCAGATCCGATGGGCATCGAGCACATTCTGGAAATCCGTTAGGCCCGAACGATACAGCACCATGGACATCTCCATGGATTTCCGGGCCGCGGCCGCCGCCTCCTGCAGCTTGGCCTGCCGCACGCGTTCCTGCGCGAGATCGGACATTGAAGTTTCGACTTCCGCCACCGCCTGCAACACCTGCTGTTCGTAGCGCGCCAGCAGTTCTTTCGTCCGGGCCTCCTCCAGGCGCACGTTCTGGCGCACCCGGCCGCCGGCGAAGAGATTCCAGCGAAACGCCGGCCCGAAGCTGTAGGCCAGGCTGCCGCCGCTGAACAGGTTGCCGGCGTCGGCAGCCTCCAGCACGAACGTACCCGGCAGCGAAAAGATCGGATAATATTCGGCCTTGGCCACGCCGATGCGCGCATGCTGCGCCGCCAGCTCGCGCTCGCGCTGGCGAATGTCCGGTCGCTGCCGCAACAGTTCCGCCGGCAGGCCAACTTCCACCGTGTCGGGCACCGCCGGAATCGGACCGGATTCCGCCAGTTTCGCTTGCATTTCCGCGGGCGGCCGGCCGGCCAGCACCCCCAGGCGGTTGACCGCGGCAAAAAGCCGCGCGCGCAGATCGGGCAGCGAAGCCTCGGCCACGGCCAGGTCGCGCTCGGCCTGCGCCACGTTCAAGTCCGGCACCAGGCCCGCCAGGTTGCGGTTCTTCACGATCGCCAGTGTCTCCTGGAGCCTCGCGATGTTTTCTTCCAGCTTCGCGATCTGCTGCTGAAGCGTGCGCGCCTCGACATAATTCAGCGCCACTTGGGAAAACAGCACCACCAGCGCATCGCGGTAGGCCTCTTCGGCGGCTTCGTAGGACGCCCGCGACGACTCGACGATCCGCCGCACCCGGCCCCACAGGTCCAGTTCCCACGCAAAATCGCCACCGAGTTGATATCGCTGCCCTTCGCGGTCAAGACCTTCCGGAAGCACCGGAGTCGTGTCCTCGCTGGCGCGCGTCGCCCCGGCAAAACCGACCCCGTTCACCGTCGGCCAGTACTGCGACCGCGCCACGCCGTATTGCGCCTGCGCCTGCTCCAGCCGCGCGACCACGGCCTTGAGGTCGAGGTTCGACTGCGCCGCGTCCAGAATCAGCACCGAAAGCACGGGGTCGTTGAACAAATCCCACCAAGCCGCCACCGGCGATTGGCCGGATTCCAAATCCCGGGTAACCGCCTGGTTCCAGGCATCGGCCATCCGGGTTTCCGGCCGCTGGTAGTCCGGGCCGACGGAAAGGCACCCGGACAGGAGGATTCCGCTCATGGTCAAACAGGCTCCAAGGCGCCAGGAATAGATTGGACTACAGGTAGGGTTCATCTGGGGAATCCGATTTGAAAGGGTTGCCGCTTCGCACGCACGGAAAAGTTCAAGTCCTTCGTTGGTTTCATTTGACCGCCACGCAGCTCCCGCAGGTAGGCCATGCCGCTGTGGCCGGATGAGGCGTAGACGCGCCATTGCGCGTCTTCCGCTCCTTTTGGCACAAGGCCCGTTCGATGGCCCCGATGAGGGCACGGTCATCCACGGGCTTGAGAAAACATTCCGCCGCTCCGCCGTCCTGCGCCTTCTTGAGCACATCGGCCTCGTCGTGGGCGGTGATGAACACCACGGGAATGGGCCGCGCGTGCCCATGCAGGTGATCCCGCAGTTCGATGCCGCTCATTCCCGGCATGTGGATGTCGAGGACGAGGCAATCCGGGTTATGGGATTCGCCGTTCTCCAGAAAGTCGAGGGCCGAGCAATACGACAAGACGTCCATGTTGACGGCATGGAGAAGGCGCGAGAGTGCTTTGCAGGCGGAAGCGTCGTCGTCAATAACTGCGATTAAAGGTCTGTGATTCACAGCCAGAGACAATGAGCCATCCCGGCGGCAATGGGTATTGGACCTTAGGTCTAGAGGCGGAAGGCAACGGCTAGACCGGGCGGATGCCTAGTTTATCCGCCATCCGAACGAGTTCGGCGAGGGAAGCCGCCTTCATCTTTTCCATGACCCGGGCGCGATGGACCTTGATGGTTTTCTCCGCGGTTCCGAGGTCGCCGGCCACCTGCTTGTTCATCTGCCCGCTCACCACGTGGCACAGCACCTCGTGCTCCCGCGGAGTCAGCGTGGCCAGGCGGCCCTTGATCTCGGCCCGTTCTAGACGCGCGGTCCGCTCTGCCCTGCACTTCTCCAACGCCGTGCCGATCGCCCTGAGAAACGCTTCGTCGCCGAATGGCTTGGGAATGAAGTCGACGGCACCCGCCTTCATCGCGCGCACGCTCATGGGAATGTCGCCGTGCCCGGTGATGAAAACGACGGGGAGGTCGTTTTCGCTTCCCGCCATCGCCTTCTGCAGTTCGAGGCCATTCAGGCC
>CAYNHA010000282.1:0-12559 GCA_964397035.1 uncultured Verrucomicrobiota bacterium | reverse complement strand
GCGCCGCCTCTTGAAAACGCTTGTGAATCAACTCCAGTTCGGAAAGCGACAAATCAGGCCCTCCCATCACGCTCAGAATCATCGCGCCGGAGTTGGCAATCACCCGACCTTTTTCCAACATGGAACTTTCCAGCAAGCCTTGGAGCGCTTGCGCCGCCTTTCCGGGTCCCCTTCCCTCCCCATAGCCGAAACAACACTCGTTGCCGCTGTTTTCCACCAGGCTTTGCAGATCCGAAAAATCCAGATTCAGCATGTTGTCCCTTGCCAGCAGGGTCCACAATCCGCGAATGCCGGCTGCCATCATGCGATCCACGAATGCAAAGGCTTCCACCAGGGGAGTGCCCGGCGAAAGCATGTCGTGCAGGCGCTGATTGGGCAAGCACACCACGGCATCGGCAAACGGCTTCAGAGCGGCCAAACCTTCCAAGGCCTGCTCCTGGCGCCGCGCCCCCTCGAAAAGGAAGGGCGTCGTCACATAGGCCAGCGTCAGCAAACCTTCTTCCCGGGCGATTTCCGCCAGCACCGGTGCCACGCCCGTAGCCGTCCCCCCGCCCAGGCTGGCCATCAGAATCAGCAGGTCGTATTCCGCCACCAGGGCTCTCAGCGCATCGCGATCCTCTTCGGCCGCCATGCGCCCCAGACTGGCATCCCCGCCCGCGCCCATTCCCTTGGCCACGGTCCGCCCGATCATGACCTTCAATGCAATTTTGGACTGCTCCAGCGAGTGGGCATCCGTGTTGACAGCCGCCACCGTAGGCGAATCCGGCCAGTCTTCCAGCGCATGCCCCAGCACATTGCAGGCACCGCCTCCCACCCCCACCACCAGGATCCGGCAGCGCGGGTCCCGTCCGCCTTCTTTCGCGTTTTCAACCGTTGCGACCATGATGACGCTCCTTCGCTCAGCCCAGGCCAAACCAATGGCCGATTTTCTTCCAAACGCTCTTCTTCTGCTCGGCCTTCATCCGGGCATTCTTGTAGCCGCACAGCACGGCGCCCACCCCGGTGGCATATTCCGGAACCTGCAGGTTCGGCGCCAGCCCGCCCACGTTGCGTGGAATGCCGATTTCGCAGGGAAGTCCAAACACTTTTTCCGCCAGTTGGACAACATTTTTCAGGTAGGCGCCGCCACCCGTCAGAACCACGCCGCTCCCCAGCAAATGCAGAAGCTTCTGCTGCTGCAGGCGGGCGCGGATCAGTCCAAAGGTTTCCTCCATGCGAAGGTGGATGATCGTCTGCAGGTCCGACAGCTTGGCCGTGCGCGGCGTCTCCCCCGGCCCCGCCGGCAACGGCAGCCGCCGCGTTCTCCCCGCCGCGCTCACCATGGCATCTCCATACTGGACCTTCAGCGCCTCCGCCTCCATCGTTGGAAGGCGGAACGCCCTCACAATGTCATTCGTGACATGGTCCCCCCCCACGCTGATCACGCCGGCGTCCGCGATTTTGGCCTGGGCGTAGACCACAAAATCCGTCGTACCCCCGCCCAGATCGATCAGAATCACGCCCTGCCGTTTCTGTTCGGCCGAAAGCACGGCCATGGCGGAGCACAATCCGCTAAACAGCAAATCCGCCAGCTCCTGCTTCAGCGACTTCACCACCTGGACCATGTTCATCATGCGCGAATAGACCCCGTGCACGATCAGCACATCGGCCGCCAGCGTCTTCGCCGTCATCCCCACCGGCATTGCTCCGCACAGCCCGTCCACGATGTATTGCCCCACGATGCTGTGCAGGATTTCCCGGTCCGGCGGCAAGGCGATCGCCTTGGCGGCCGTCCGCACCTGGTCCACATGTTCCGGCGTGATCTCTCCATCCACGAAAATTTCACCGCGGTTCGGCACGCCCATGATCTGCGAGCCCGACATCGCCAAGTACACCTGGTGGATGGAAATCTTGGAAGCCTCTTCGGCCTGCCTCAAGGCCGTTTCCACGCACGAGCTCACGCTCTCGAAATGGAACATCTCGCCCTTGCGCATCCCGCTGCTGGCGCAATCCCCGACGGCGGTAATCGTTAGCTCGTCGTCTCCCCGGACTTCTCCCACGAAGACCCGCACCCGGCTTGTGCCAATCTCCAGCGCAACGATCGGATCCATGCTCATTCTCCCTCTTCACTTCCCGGCAGGCCACCGCCCGCCACTCCATGCGAACCATCCCGTTCCCCGGCGGCCTGAGCCGCATCCACCCACGTGGACGGCCTCCCCACATAGTTGCGGTCCACGGTCATGTCGTACACCGTCAATTCCAGTCCCTTGCTCCGCGCCACCGACCTCATGATCGGCAGTTGCCGGAGCTTCGACTCCATCTGATCGCGCGACAGCAGCACCTGTTCGCCCGACGCCAGCCCGACATCCAGCTGCTCCTCGTTGCCCAGGTCGATCGTCGACACCACCAGCTCCTGGCGCATCGCCGACTGGTTCGCAATCTCCAGCACGCGCAACGCATCCTTCAGCATGGCATCCTGCACCACATCGCCCGGCCTCAACCCCTTGTCCCGGACCCCCAGGATCACGGGCAGGCTCGCCCTCACCGAACTGGGACCGAGCACATGCCCCGTCGCATCCACCGCCAACGGACTGCCCGATCCCGGACGCCCCAGTCTCGCCACCGCGACCCGTTCTGTCACCTCGATCACCAGCGTGTCCGGCAACCGCCGCCCCACCTGGGCATTTGCGATCACCGGAACCGATAGGAGCGATTCGCGCACCAGCTCCGGCCGCACCGCAAAAAGATTCGTTCCGTTTTGCACCCGGGCATACTCCAGAATGTTCCCCACCCGCAACTCCCCGTCCGTCGTCACTTCGATCTGGCGGATCTGGAAAAATTCGTTTTCCTCGAACAGGGAGAGCCACAGCCTATGGCCACCCCACAGCAGTCCGAAGCCCAGCGCCGGCAAGACCCCCAAGACCATGACCAGCATGACCACGCGCCGGCGCACCACCCGGCGACGCTCCGCCGAACGCACCGCCACCTTCAGTACGCTTTCCCTCGAGCGGTTGCGCCGCTTTTCCTCTTTCCGTCGAAATGCCAACTCTCTGCCTCTTCTCGTGTGAAACCAAACCGCCCGCACTATGCCACACCCGTCCTCCCGGAAAAGCATTTTTTCTTCCCTGCCGCGCACACCCGTTCTCCCGGCCCCTTCCAGCTATCACTTATAATTATATGTGATAGTCCGTATTTCCCACACCGTGGAAAGAATGTTTCCACACCTTGGATAATTCCGCCATCCGTTTTCCACCGGTGGAAAATAAGGCGAAGGCCCTCCGGCTTCGACCCCCTCTCTCGATATTTTCCTAGTTGAACCGTTTCGCATCCTTTGCGTATAGTCCCCCGCGATTGAAACAGTCCCTCAACCCCATAACCAAGGACAACCCATGATCTATTCGCATGAAGTGCAACACATGTGTTGCGTGAAAAAGCTGCGCGACCACGGTCCCGCCCCCATCCCCGAGGAGGGGAAGTGGGTCCAGGCCAAGGAAATCAAGGACATCTCCGCCCTCACCCATGGCGTGGGCTGGTGCGCCCCCCAGCAGGGCGCCTGCAAGCTCACCCTGAACGTCAAGGACGGCATCATCCAGGAAGCCCTCGTCGAAACCATCGGTTGCTCGGGCATGACCCACTCCGCCGCCATGGCTTCCGAAGTCCTCCCCGGCAAGACGATCCTCGAAGCGCTGAACACCGACCTCGTCTGCGACGCCATCAACGTGGCCATGCGCGAGCTTTTCCTGCAAATCGTCTACGGACGCAGCCAAAGCGCCTTCTCCGAGGGCGGCCTCCCCATCGGCGCCGGGCTTGAAGATCTCGGCAAGGGCCTGCGCTCCCAGATCGGCACCATGTACGGCACGCTCGCCAAGGGCCCCCGCTATCTCGAAATGGCCGAAGGCTACGTCACGAAGATCGGCCTCGATGCCAACGACGAGATCATCGGCTACGAATTCGTCCGCCTCGGCGTCATGATGGAAAACATCAGCAAGGGCATGGAGCCCGCCGAAGCGCTCAAGAAGGCCACCGGCCGTTATGGCCGCATCGCCGACGCCGTCAAGACCATCAACCCCCGCCAAGCGTAAGAGGAACCCCATCATGGCTGACAAAGAACTATTCGAATCCTATAGCCGCCGCATCCCGCAGATCGAGGCGACGCTCAAGAAGTATGGCATGTCCACCGTGCAGGACGCCCAGAAGGTCTGCGCCGACAAAGGCGTCGACCCCTATGCCATCACGAAGGAAATCCAGAACATCTGCTTCGAAAACGCCGCCTGGGCCTACGTGGTCGGCGCCGCCATCGCCATCAAGAAAGGCTGCACCAAGGCAGCCGACGCCGCCGAAGCCATTGGCGAAGGTTTGCAGTCCTTCTGCATCCCCGGGTCCGTCGCCGACGACCGCAAGGTCGGCCTCGGCCACGGCAATCTCGCCGCGATGCTCCTGCGCGAAGAGACGAAATGCTTCTGCTTCCTCGCCGGCCACGAGAGCTTCGCGGCCGCCGAAGGCGCCATCGGCATCGCCAAGAGCGCCAACAAGGTCCGCAAGGATCCCCTCCGGGTCTGCCTCAACGGCCTTGGCAAGGACGCCGCCTACATCATCAGCCGCATCAACGGCTTCACCTACGTCCAGACGCAGTTCGACTATGCCACCGGCAAGCTCGCCATCGTGAAGGAAATCCCCTTCTCCACCGGCGACAAGGCCAAGGTACGCTGCTATGGCGCCGATGACGTCCGCGAAGGCGTGGCCATCCTCTGGCAGGAAGGCGTGGATGTGTCCATCACCGGCAACTCCACCAACCCCACCCGCTTTCAGCATCCCGTCGCCGGCACCTACAAGAAGGAATGCGTCGAACGCGGCAAGAAGTACTTCTCCGTCGCTTCCGGCGGCGGCACGGGCCGCACCTTGCATCCCGACAACATGGGCGCCGGCCCCGCCTCCTACGGCATGACCGACACCATGGGCCGCATGCACTCCGACGCCCAGTTTGCAGGCTCCTCCTCGGTGCCCGCGCACGTCGAAATGATGGGTCTCATCGGCATGGGCAACAACCCCATGGTCGGGGCAACCGTCTCCGTCGCCGTCGCCATTGAGGAAGCCTCGAAGAAATAACCGGACAGTCCACAAGCCTGAAAAGCAAAGCGCCGCGCCCCGACAACGGGACGCGGCGTTTTCCATGCACCGGAACCAGAGGCGTTTTCCGGCTTCACGCCTCCGGGGGAAAGACCACCTGCAGGATATTACGGTTGTTTTCCCGGCGGTAGTTCAGCTTCATGCCCATGGATTGCAGAATGTGCAACCCCAGTCCCCCAATGGGACGGTCTTCCACCGGCCCATCCAGCACCGGAGGGGGCGCATCTTCCAGCGGATTAAACGGCTTTCCATCGTCCTCCATCGTCAAGGAGAATGGATCCCCCATGTCGAGCTTGACCGGCACCCGATGAACCCGGTCATCTTCATAGGCGTACTTGATGACGTTGGATAGCAACTCGTCCAGAGCCAGCCGGACCGCATACTTTCGCTTTGCGGAAACCGGACGGGTTTCCATCAGGGCGTCCACCTCGTCCATCAGCCGCTCCATATCGGCGGCGTTGTTGGCCATGGACAATTCGATCATGAAATCAACGCGGGAAATGCCTACTTCAACAGCCCCATCGCCGCAGAACGGTCGGCTGCCAGCGAGAGGATATTGTCAAACCCGGAAATCGTCATCACCTCGCGCACCGCCGGCGTCAGGGAACACAAAACCATGGCCCCGCCCACGGCCTTCACCGCCTTGGCCAGCACCAGCAAACTGCGCAAGCCTGCGCTACTGATGTATTCCACGGCCGCCATGTCCAGCAGCAATCGCTTGGAACCCTTTTGAATCAGCCCCTTGCAGCTCGCCTCGATTTCGGGAGCTCCAGCCGCATCCAAACGCCCCCCGGCCACGACAACAGCCACATCCTTCTGCATTTCGGTTGAAATATCCACTCCACACCACCTTTCTGCCACTTGGGGCAACTGAAAACCGCATTGTGTCGCATCCCCCGGCTCTCATCAAGCGCATTGTGAACCATGGCCTGACAAAGGGTTCCGCAAACCGAACGGAAAGCCTACTTGGCCGTCTCGGCCTTCTTCTTGGCCTTCTTCCCGGTCTGGAGATCCGTGGCCTTCTTGGCCTCCGCTTCCGCTTTTTCCAGAACGGCCTTGGCATCTGCCTCGGCGTCTTCCTGAGACTTCACGGCGTCGGCTTCGGCCTTCTCCTGCGTGGCCTTGGCCACCGCCTCTTGCTGCACCTTGACCTGCTGATCGAATTCCTTCTTGTTGATCTCATCCTGCATGCGGCGCTTTTGGACCAAACGGGCATCGTCCGGAACACCCGCGTCTTCCTGCAGCTCACCCGGATTCGCAACGGACAGCGTGACGAAAATAATCGTTTCCACTTGGCTCTTCTGCGTTTTTTCATGGGAGAAAAGACGGCCCAGCACCGGGATGCGGCCCAGAATCGGAACGCGCGTGGTCACCTTCTGGTCCTGCGTATCGGTCAGTCCGCCGATCGCCACGGTCTGTCCACTGCGCAAGGTGAAGGTCGTGCCGATTTCCTTGACGGAAATAATGGGCCAGGAGTTGATTCCCACCGTCTTGAACTCCAGCAGGCGCCGCAAGGTGGGATTGATCAACGCCTCGATGTAATCGTCGGTCTTGACGGTGGCGATCACTTGCAGATCAATTCCCGTCTTGAAATAGCCGCCCTCGATCAGACTGGTCCGGATGGACGGATCCATCAGCTTCGAGGTAATGGTATCGCCAGGACTGTCGGTCGTTCCGCGCTTGAGTTCCGATTCAATGATGGGGTCTCTCCGACCCACGCTGAAATAGGCATTGGTGGATCCGCTGGTGACGATCATCTTGGGGTTGGATACCACGCTGACGCCATCCAGAGACTCCAAGGCGCTCAAAATCACGCTCAGGCTGTCCATTTCTAGGATCGCGCTTTGTTCCCGGACAATCTGCCGGGTGAATCCATCCAGAAGCGAAGTGCCCTGCTGATCCGTTGAACCTTGATAACTGAAATTCTCCCGGCCGGGGTCGTATCCCAGCGGCGTTGCCCGATAGGTTCCGCCCACGTTGCCCACAAAGTCGGGATTTCCCGGTTGTGTGGGCAAATATCCGGCATCGGTATCCTCCGGCTCCACCTCTCCATATCCGCTCTGCGGATGGAAGGTCCGGTTGACATTGGCATAAGAAGCATAATCCTTATGATCGGTTGTATACTCCTTTTGCAGATCTTCCGTTGTCGTGCGGGTTTCGGAGAAGGGCCCCAGACCACCGCGAACCCCGAATTCCTTCAGGGAATCCCATCGGACGCCCAATTCCTTCATGGCCGTGTCGGACAGTTCCATGATCTTGGTTTCGATCAGCACCTGCCGGCCGGGGCGGTCCAGTTCTTCAATCAGTTTTCCCACTTCGCGCAAATTGGGTTCCGTCGAACGGATGACGATGGCATTGCGGGAGGCAAACAAAGTGATCACGGCATTGGGCCGGAGCATTCCCTTGATGGAGTCGCTGATTTCGTTCACCGTCGTGTATTCCAAGAAGAACGTTTGGACGACCGTGGGTTCGGGCGCATCGGGCAACTTCACTTGAATGCTGAACACATTGGAGCCGGTCACCTGTTCCACCAAACTCAGACCATTGATTTCGAGAATCGACCTCAGAGCCGACTGCCATTCCACATCATTCAGGTTCACCGTGACCCGCTTGCCCTTCAGCACTTCGCCCGAAACAATGATGTTGGCGCCGGCGGTTTTGGAGAACATCCCCACCGCTTCCTCCAGCGAAACATCTTCCAGAGAAACCGTGATTCGCTGGACACCATTCACCTCGGTGGCCTTGAGCTTGGCTTCTTCGGCCTCGGCCTCTTTCGCGAAATCAACAAAGTCCACGTCCTCCGGCGGTGCCACCTCCGCCGTTTTCTGCTCGACGGGCTTTTCAGCCGTCTCCGCGATAACCGCCACCTCCTCGGCCACAAGCCCCGATACCGCGTCCGCCTTCTCGCGAGCCGCGTCCACCTGGGCGGCTGGATCGGCCCCTCCCATCATGGCACAGGAAAGAAAGAGAACCATGAGGCCCAAGATGATACCGGTCCGGCGCGCAATCCGTCGGGATTGCTGATATGTTTTCATGACTTGTTCTCCTTGCTGCTTTCACCCTTCGGCACACTAGGCTTCGGTGGCAATTCACTTTTAATCCCAAGGCGCTTCAACTCGATTCCCTTTTCATCAATGCGAAGAATGCGCCAATAAAACCGGTATCCTTGATCCGCCACCGAGACCACTTTGTTGACTCCCACAACGCCAATCCCCTCAATCAAAACCCGGATGGATCCATCCGGGGCCACGGAACGGCCCCGCACGGGCAGGCTGGGCCAGGGACGATCGATTTCTTCCTCCTCGGAAGCGGCTTTCACCTGTTCCGGCGACGGTGGCTGGTACCCCACCGGCCAAAACGGATCACGGCGCTTGAAGTCGGCGCTGGTGGCCTCCTGCGGCACGGAATCTTCCTGCACCATCCCCTCCCCGCCCGGTTCCGGAACTTCGGCAAGAGGCTCCTGAGCCAGGACCCGTCCGGCAAAACCCGCCAGCCCCATACCCAACAGAAACGCCACCGTGGAGGAAATGCGGCTCATTTTGATTGTTCCTCATCCAATTCGGCCGCCTGTTGAATCACCCGTTCCCGCATGGCAGGGTCAATCCAGACCGGCCACTGAACCTCGAAACGGGCGACATGGCGTTGCACGCTTTCGGGTTGGGCGGAAATCGTGATGTGGCTGACAGAAATCAGCGGATTTCCCTTTTCCAACAGGGCCAGCCACTGCACCAACGCATCCGTTCCGCACTCGGCCGTCACCCGGGCGGTATAGGCCCGGACCGCCAAGGCCGAAACCGTATTTGTCTTCTTCGGTTGAAGCGGCAAATCCACCAGTCCGACCTCGGTCACGGAAAAATACTGGACACCGGCCGCTTTTCCCGCCTCCGTCAGGATCTCGCGGGCCTGCAGCAGATAATTCCCCAGCCGGGGCTGCAACATCTCCTTCTCGGAATGCATCAACAAGTCCCGGACAACCCCCTGAAGCTCTTTCCGGGTTTCGCCGGTCCGTTGGATTTGAACCCGTGCAGCTTGAAGATCTTCCTCCATCTGGACAATCTTGACTTTCGCCTCGTCTCGCCCTCTCCGAAGGGGATCATAAACCCCCACCCAAATGCCATAGGCCACGCCGACCACTCCCAGCGCGATCAGGGCCAGCACCTTCTGACGGCTTTCCTTATTTTCCGGTAGGCGCATGGAATCTCCCCGGATGGAATTTGACATCGATTTGGAACTTGCGGTCTTCTTTTCCCGCATCCGGCGCATCGTCTTCACGAAAGGCCACCACCTCCGCCTTCGCCACCCACTGGGTCATGACGGAACCGGAGATCCACTCGCGCCGGAAGGATTCCACCTGCCCGTCGGCATTGGGCCCCTTGCAACGGCCATTCAACATCAGCACGTGGTCACGCAGAATCTGGCCATCCTTCCCCACCTGCATCTCCATGCGCATTTTGAGATCCACCCACTGCATGGTGTCCGGCACAAGCGGAATCATGTGGTCCAGCACCTCGTTCCAAGGCACCCGCGAATCATGAAAACCGAGAACCTCGTCGTTCAACGCCTTCTGCGTGCGCAACAACTTGATCAGGGCCAGCGCTTCGTTCTTCTGTCGCTCCGATTTCTCCTGCTCCTGCTCCAAAGGCTTGAGCGCGCTGCGGACCTCCAGATAGCCCATGTAGGTCCAGCCCAGAAGCAAAACCAGAATCAGCGGAAGCAAAATCGCCGCCATGAGACCCAGGGATTTCAAACTCACCAGGCTCGCGCTTCGCTGCTCGCCGGGACGGATCAGATTGACGTTGATATTCATGAGGGGGCCAGTACTCCCACGCAGGCGCCAATGGCCGCCGTCAAAGGCCACGAATTCAAGGCCAACTGCTCGGTCATGCACCCACCGGCCCGGTCCGCATGCGCATCCAGCGCATTCCATGCCTCGCGGACCTCCGAAGACTGCTCGCCGCGCAGAAATGGAGCCGTCAAGGCCGCGGGACCAGACACATAGAGCTTTTTCAAACTGCAATTTTCGCTGCGTTCCATGAAGTCGCGGCACACCACATACTGCGCCCGGACTTCCTTGGTCTGCTCGTCAATCAGATGGGAAATGTCGAACGCTCCGTCTGAAAGCACGCCCGAGGCGGTCTCTTCATCCACGTTCAACACCTTCATGATGCGCTTGAAGACCGACGACATGCCAAACGGGAACGTCCTCAACTGCGAAAGGCGCTCCTGGTTGAACAAGGCCAGCAAACTGAAATCATGATCCAAGTGGATCAATCCATGCGCGGTCGAGTCCCCGGCCCTGCGCGGATCGTTGTGAAACGCATTCACCACCGCCAGCTCGGAAATCCCGATGAAGCGCGGTGCGGGCAAACCCGTTTTGGGAAGCAGGCGGAGCAGCACTTCAGCCAGCCGTTCCGGCATGGCCGCCGCCAGCACCAGCGCCTCCGTCCGAGCCGTAGCCGGCTGAATCACCCGCGTCGCCACGCGATATCCTTCCGGCTTTTCAAATCCCAGCCGGGCCAGCACCTGCTCCGGATCGGCAAGGTCGAATTTTTCAGGCAGCCGGAGAAGCTTCAGAACGGAATTTGTTCCTGGCGCACTCAAGGCGGCATAGCGCCCTTTGATGCGGGGCGGGAAAACCACCTCATGAACAAGGGCATTCCGGCCTTCCTCCGGAGCCTCCATTGCGGCCAGAATGGGAACGGGAGGCAGCAGCTCGGCGCCAACAATGGAAAACCCAGACGCCGTTTTCCGCATACGAATCGTGCGTACGGCATTGGAAGCGCAATCCACCCCCACCACATCCAGCGGAGCACGGTCCAGATATTCCTTGAATTTATTCTCTATGGACACGCCGCATCCCTTCACCCAAATCAAAGCGACCCAAACACTCCGGAAGTCTGGTCAACAAAACCCGAACTGGCAAGCCAAATTGTTTCTTTTTTATTCATTTGGAAGACGGTTGAAGGGGGTCGGTTGAGGACGAGGTTCCAGACAAAAAAAGGCACCCTGCCGGTTTTGACAGGGTGCCTTCGCGTTAATGGGATTGCCGTGGCATCACATTAACCTTTCAATGCATTACGGCAACACGTGCAAGCCACCGATGCTGCAAGTGGGATCCGTGCCGATCGCCGCCACCGTATAAGCACCACCCGCCGGGCAAATCGGCATCGCATTTCCCTTCAAGTAAGGAATCACGTCGGCATTACCGCAAGCATCGCCCACATCCCAATTGTTGGCCAAGGCCGCTTGCTCCATGGCCGCATCCAACAACCGGAGGTTATTGACGCAGGCATTCGCACGCGTTTGCGTACGGGACTGGACAAACGACGGAATCGCGATGGCGGCCAAAATGCCGATGATGGCGACCACGATCATGATTTCCACCAGTGTGAAACCTAACTTACGAGTACTTTTCATTGTCTTTCTCCGTTTGTTGTTATTTATTTTAGATTCGTTTGCTCTCAGGAGCTCTCGCTCCCACCTGTTCTCTTTTACGGATGTCTATGAAGCAGGGGTAATGCCAATTTTAAGAAAATCATTCGGAATAGGTGAAAATCCGGAATTCAGGTGGTCCAAGAGGCATTTTCTGCCCGAAATTTTTCTCATTTTCGCAATAATGAGCAAATTTGAGAGAACTTTTGATGCCGGAAGGCTCCAACGGCCGTCAAAAAAAGAAAAAGCACTCCCCCAAGAGAAGGTGGAGTGCAAAAAAAGGATCCGGAACCATCGAGTTCCACGCTCTATCCCGCAACCCTCCGTGCCACGGACAAGTCATATCATTTTTCTTTTGAATTAGGCAATTTACGGTAAAGCGTGGCCAAACTGATATCCAACTTCTGGGCGGCCGCCTCCTTGTCGCCGCCGGTGCGCTCAAGTACCTGTTCGAGGTATTCCTTCTCTTTGTCACGCAAAAACGCCTTCAACGAAGCCGCATTTTCCAGATTCTGGGCCATCGCCGCCTTGTTTCCTGCCGCACGCCCAACCCGGGGCGCGCTCAAGATCTGGGGGGGAAGGTCTTCCTTCTTGATTTCCTGGCGATTGCAAAATGTCAACGCATGCTTGATGCAGTTTTCGAGCTGGCGAACATTTCCAGGCCACTCATAGGACTCCAAAATCTCGCACACATCCGGGCTCAGGATGGGCGGCTTCTCCTTTTCCGGTGTTTCCTTCCGGATGAAACTGAAGGCGATCGGTAAAATGTCCTCCCGCCGATTCCTCAACGGCTCGATTTCAATGGAAATCACGCTCAACCGATAGAAGAGATCTTCCCGAAAAAGTCCCTGCTTGATCCTCTCCTTCAAATCGTCGTTGGTTGCCGCCAGCACCCGGGCGTTCACGGCCACATGCTGCGTACTGCCGAGCCGGCGCACTTCGCGCTCCTGCAAGACACGCAGCAATTTACTCTGGATGGAAACCGGCATGGCCCCGATTTCATCCAGCATGATGGTCCCCC
>CAYNHA010000281.1:0-7279 GCA_964397035.1 uncultured Verrucomicrobiota bacterium | reverse complement strand
TGCCCTGGGGTGCGGGGATCGCGTGGTCGGCGTGAGCGAGTTCACCGATTGGCCGGAAGAGGCTGCCGCTGTACCCAGAATCGGCAGTGCCTTGACCCCGCATCGCGAAACCATCCTGCGGTTGAAACCCGATTTGATTTTGTCGCAGGGAAAATCCGAAGCATTGGAAAAAGTGGCGCGTTCTCAGGGGGTTGTTTTCTTGTCGTTTCCGCTGGATACGCTTGCCGATTTGCGAGCCGCCATTTCGGGTTTTGCGAAGGCGCTGGGCGTGGAGGAAGAAGGACGCCACGTGCTGGAAAAAATGGAACAGGAATTTGCGGACATTCCCGTCTGCGGGTCCGTTTCCGTTTTCATTGCGCTGGGTCATGCTCCGGAAGACCTGTCGGGATTGATGACATCGGGGCCGGGCACTTTTCTGGACGAGTTGGTTTCCAAGGCGGGAGGAAGCAATTGTTTTTCCGATGTGAACACCCTGTGGCCCAAGATTTCACAGGAATCGCTCATTCGGCGCCAGCCTGCGCTCCTGCTCGATTTCCAGCCGGGTCCGATGGAGGAGGCGCGCCGTGCCGCGTTGGTGGACGATTGGGTGAAGCTTGGGTTCCGGGTGGACCAGGTTAGACTCTTGACGGAAGACTTCTTGCTCAAGCCAGGGCCTCGCGCAACCCAGTCTGTCAGGTGCCTCGCCCATGCCATTTGCGGGACGGGGAATTGAGTTGAAATATCAAATTTCTGAAAAACAAAAGGGATACTATTTTATAAAACATGATCCCTTTTTGTTGAAAGGGAAAAGCCGAAATTGTGGAAAATCGAAACCTATTCTTCCGGAATGGGCCAGAGGAACTGGCGGGTCTTCCGGTGGTGGAGAAGCGTTCGAATGGACTGTTCGGATTTGCGCTCGACGGCTTCGAGCGTATTGAAGGAATTGTGGGGGGTTAGCAACACATCGGGCCGCTGGCGAAGGCGCAGGAGGGCTTGATTGTCGGGGGTCAGGGCGGAATGGTTTCCGGTTCGCAAGGCGGGAGCGAGAGTGGATTCTTCGTTGTACACGTCGAGCGCAACGCCGGAGAGAAGGCCATCCTTCAAAGCCGATTCCAGTTCGAGGGCCGGCGTGAATTCTCCGCGAGCGATATTCACGAGGATGGGTTTCCGCTTGGCTTGCGAGAGGCGCGAAGAATTGAAATAGGCTCGGTTCCGGGGCGTCAGATTCATGGCGCACACGATGATATCCGCTTTGGCGAGGGCGTCTTCCGGCGAGGCGTAGGCCACGTCGGCATGGCGTTGGACGGGATCCACGCCGTGAACCAGAATTCCCAACGCCGAAGCAATGCGCCAGATTTCGTATCCGATGTTGCCCACGCCAAAAAGGGCCATCGTTTTTCCGGGATTTTCCTGTCCGGAGAGATGGTCACGACCAAAGGAATCGAACTGGAGCAGTTGACGGGGAAGGCGGCGAAGCAGGGCGGTCCACAGCAGCATGGCCTGTTCAGCCACCGCGCGGACGCAATAGAGAGGAAGATATCCCAGGGGGGGGCAGGCCGTCTTGCCCACGGCATCGCGATAGGCAAAAAGATGATCATAGCCGGTGGAACGGCTTAAAATGCCGCTCAGCCGGGGTGCCCAAAGGGGTGGTAGCGTGGATTGTGTGCGGAGACTGATGATGGGGGCGGGTGGAGAGGAGTGACCCGATTCCTGAATCGTTAGCGGTGTATGGCCCACCCGGAGTCCGGATTCGGCGGCATAGTGCAACAAGCGTTCGGCTTCTTCGGCAAAAGCCTCGTAGAAATAGGCGTCCAGGGATTCGGGCGAGGTCATGGCGCAGAGGGAGGTGTTTCGGTGGAAACGGTTTCGCCGGGACCTGTTGGCTCAAGGGCGGGTTTGAGCGAATCAAGGGTCAAATCCGGTTGACCAATGGAAGGAGTTTCACCGGCAGGAATGGCGGGTGCGGGATCGGCGGTCTTGGCCTTTCTTTTGCTTGTCTTCTTTTTGACTGGAGCAGGGGTCTCTTTCACCACCGCCTCTTCTTGCACAAATTCCTCGGCGGCGACTTTTCCGCCAGTGGAATCATCGGCCTTTTCCTGGACCAGCACGGGCGCTGGTGTTGGTTCGGGTGCTTTTTCGGCGCGGTTTTGCCAGCGGACGAAATAGAGCCCCATTCCGATGACCAAGAGGAAGAAAACGACCAGCAGGATGGTCATGCGCCGCTCGGCCCGGCGCATCACTTCGCGCAACAACTGTTCGGACTCGCGCGAGCGGTGAATGAGGTCCGTGACGGTGCGGGAAGAGGCCCGTTGTGATTCATCCATCGACGCGAGGGTGTTGTTCAAATTGCCCATGCTGTCGGTGAGGCGCCGGTTGTTCTCCATGCCGTTTTCAAGCTGCTGCTTGAAAATCGTCATGACTTCCTGCTGGCGGTCCATGACATCGGGTACCTTCTCCAGCATGCTCAGCAGGCTGGTCTGCACATTTTCCTGGCGGTCCAGATGGCTGCGGATGGCGCGAATGAGATCCACCATTTCCAGATAACCGTTTTGAATGGCGACCGCCTGCTGTTTTTTGCGCGAGGTGAACAAACGGCGCAGGAAGCCGGGCTGTTTCTGGGGAACGGGGGGAGGGACGGAAAACATCCCGGGGGTTTCGGGTGGCAGGAGATCGGATTCCGGACGTGGTTGAATGGGATCGGTCATGGTCGGATTCCTCTGTGGGGGTTGTTCATTGCGGGCATTTTATGCCCTGTTCCTTGCGCCTCGCAACCCAAAAGAACCTGGATTTTCCGGGAGGTTCAAAATGTAAGGCTTCTACACGATTTTCTGTTGCGTTGGGGGGTGGTTTGTCGCAACTTTCACGCCGTGGGAAAACCGGGATTCGCGCCCATGAGGATGCGGGCCCGCATTCCGAGAAGGAGAAATCGAAACCATGTCGCGCAGTTTGACGGAAGTACTGGATAGCTGGGACAGCGTTCGCAGCAGCGAGCTCTATGGCGTGGAAGCCTGGGGAAATGGATTTTTCCACATCATGCCGGACGGCCATGCCGCGGTGAAGCTGCAGAACAGCTCCGGGCAGGTGAGCGTGAAGTTCCACGACATCGTGCAGGGCTTGTACCAGCGCGGCTTCAGCCTGCCCATCTTGCTGCGTTTCGGGGATCTGCTGGCGGCGCGGATCCGCACGATCCACGAGGCGTTTGGCAAGGCCATTTCCGAATCCGGATATGCCGGCGTCTACCGGGGTGTCTACCCCATCAAGGTGAACCAGCAGCAGCAAGCCGTCGCCGATGTGGTGAAGTTCGGGCGCGACTTCCATCACGGTCTCGAGGCCGGTTCGAAAGCGGAGCTGATTGCCGCCCTGGCCTACATGCATGATCCGGGAGCCTACATCATTTGCAACGGCTACAAGGATGCGGAGTTCATCGATCTGGCGCTTTCCTCCCTGAAGATGGGATTGCAGACCATTCTGGTTTTGGAAATGCCCGGCGAACTGGACCTTCTTCTGGAGCGCGCCGCCAAAATGAATGTGCGGCCCCGGATCGGCATTCGCGTGAAGCTGGCCAGTTCGGTGGGGGGCAAGTGGGCGGAATCGGGCGGGGAGAGCAGCGTGTTCGGCATGATGCCGCAAAAGGTGATTGCCGTGATCGACACCCTTCGCGAACGCGGCATGCTGGATTGCCTGGAGTTGCTTCACTATCACCTCGGTTCGCAGGTGCCCAACATCCGCGAAATCCGCGATGCGATTCACGAGGCCGCGCGGTATTACGCGAGCCTTGTTCAGGAAGGCGCGAAGATGGGCATTCTGGACATCGGGGGCGGCCTGGCGATTGATTACGACGGTTCCCGGTGCAACTGTGCCAGCAGCGCCAACTACGATGTGGCGGAATATGCCGCCGATGTGGTGGAAGGCGTCATGGCGGTATGCAATCAAGCGGGAGTGGCGCATCCCACGTTGATCAGCGAATCGGGCCGCGCCCTGGTGGGCTATTACTCCGTGCTGCTGGTCAATGTGCTCAGCACCAGTTCCGTCGAAGTGCCGGAGCCGCCCAAGCCCATGGCCAAGCCGGTTCCGGAGCCCATCCGAAACCTGATGGAAGTGGCCGCCAATCTGCGGACGCGCAATCTGGGCGAATTCTACAACGACGCAATTTTCTACCGCGAAGAAATCCAAAAGGCCTTCAAGCACGGGGACATCACCCTGCGCCAGCATGCCGAGGCCGACCGCTTGTTCTGGCACATCCTGACGCGCATCCGCGGGGAGCTGCCCAAGCTGCGGTTTGTGCCGGAAGACATGCGCGGCCTCGAAGACGCCATGGCCGACATCTACTATTGCAACTTCAGCGTGTTTCAGTCGCTTCCGGACAGTTGGGCCATCGACCAGCTATTTCCCGTCATGCCTATCCAGCGCCTCAACGAGAAACCCACGCGGCTGGCCGTGCTTTCCGACATCACGTGCGATTGCGATGGAAAGATCGATCATTTTGTCGGCCTGAGCGACACCCGGAATGCCTTGCGCGTACACACCGTTGGCAAGGACGAGGACTATGTCATGGCGGTCTTTCTGGTGGGTGCCTACCAGGAAACGCTGGGCGATCTGCACAATCTCTTTGGCGACACCAACGTGGCCAGCATCCACGTGGACGATGCCGGCGAAATTTCCTACGAGCAGGAACTGGATGGCGATTCCGTGGGCGACGTGCTCAGCTATGTGGAATACAATCCGCAGGGATTGCTGGCCCGTTTCCGCGAACTCGCCGAAGAGGCGGTCCGGCAGAAGCGCATTTCCCCCACCGAGCGGCGGGAAATTCTGGATGCCTATGAAAACGGCCTGCGTGGCTACACCTACTTTGAGAATTGAGCCTCCCATGAAAAATATGGCCTATCTCGATTCGGTTTTTGGAAATGCCCCGGCCGACAAAGCGCGGTTTCACGTCATTCCCGCGCCGATGGAGGCCACGGTCTGCTACGGCGGCGGAACCGCCAAAGCCCCGCTGGCGATTTTGGAAGCCTCGCGCCAGCTCGACGACTTTGACGGTCGCGGATGTCCCGGCGAACTGGGCATTCACACGCAGGCGTTTGTGAAGCCCGCCGCCGGGAAGAAGAAATTGAGCGAACGCTGGCTCGATGCCATCGAAAAGGCGGTGATCCAATCTCTCCGTTGCGGCGCGATTCCCGCCGTGCTGGGGGGAGAGCACACGGCCACGATCGGTTCGGCGCGCGCATTCAAGGCTGCCGGAGCGGATGTGGGATTCATCCATTTCGATGCCCACGGCGATTTGCGCGACACCTACAAGGGCGCGAAGATTTCGCATGCCTGTGCCTTGCGGCGTGTGCATGAGCTCGGCTTCCCGTTGGTGCAGATCGGCACCCGCGCCTATTGCGTGGAAGAGGGGCAATACCGCGCCGCGCATCCGAAAACCATTACGGCCTACGACGCCCGGGTCCTCGTCAAGGGGCGGTTGCCTCAACAATGGATTCCGAAGAATTTTCCGAAACAGGTTTTCGTCACCTTCGATTTGGATGCCTTCGATCCCGCGGTGATTCCCGCCACCGGCACACCGGTGCCCGGCGGACTGGGCTGGTACGAGACGTTGCAACTCATCGACGAAATCGCCGTCGCGCGCCAGATCGTCGGGTTCGACGTGGTCGAACTCGCGCCGATGAAGGGCCTGCACCACCCCGATTACACCGCCGCGCTTCTCGTCTACGCCCTCATGGCCGCCGCCGCCCGGTCTTAGCCTCCTGGACGCAAATCGCGGCTAGGGTTCGATCCACACGAGGTCCCAGAAGGTCAGTTTGGGCACGGTGAAGGCGATGAAATCGCCATGGGAATCCTGACCGGATTGGAACGGCAATTCTTGCGGACGGCCGAGGCCGTCGTCCGGGCTGGCAATCCAGACGCGTTGGATGTTTCGGTCCGTGCGGACTTGCAGAACGATGTTGGTTTGCGGGATGGGATTGCCGCTGACGTTGCGCCATTGGTCGTCCACGCCATTCAAGTTGATGAGATTCAGCGCGATGGCTCCGTCGTCCCGGATCTTGGTCACGGCCCAGATGGCACCGCTGACGCCTTGCCTGCTCAAGGCATGCGTTGAACAGGGGATGGGGATGTTGTCGGTGCCATCGTGCAGGGCGAGGAGATTTTCGTAGCGCACGGCGAAGTCGTAATAAGCGCGCATGGACTGCTTCAATCCGTCGTGCATGCGGGGTGTGCGCGCGGGGAAATATTCGTTCACGAGCATCTGGCCGTCATCGCCCAGTTCGATATGGAAGGCGCCGTGGGCGAACAGGCAGGCGTCCAGCAATTTGGCGGAGGCGTCGTTGATGAAGGTGGGCAGGGGCGGCTGCGAGGGGTCCTTCATTTCCTCCCACGACTTGCGGTTGATATAGGCCGCGAGGACGACCGGCTTGCCGTTGCCGGCGGCTTGGGCTTCCAAAATGTTTTCGCGGAGATCCTGGTAGGTGGGACGAGTCCAGACTTCGCTGTAATAGAGGTCGGCCTCGGAGCGGGCGATTTCGGGAAGGTAGTTGCCCATCACATCGTTGTGGGTGAGGCGGGCATTCGGATAGGCGGAGCGGAGGGTGCGCCGTGCATCGCGGATGAATTGCGGAAAGACTTCGCGCTCGGGAATGCCGGTGTCGGAATTGAATTTGTAGGTCCATTCGCCGCCGAGATTGTCGAGATGGATGCCGTCGAAACCGGCCTTGTCGACCGCGTCGAGAAATTCACGGAAAATGTGCTGCTGCCATTCGGGATTCGATGCATCCATGACCCATATTTTGTAAGGGCCCGCGTCGTGCTGGCGGATATCCTCCCGGCGGGAGGAAAAGGGAACCTTGAATGCTGCCCATTCCATCTGTTCGGGCGCTTCGTCGTTGCCGCTGTCGCCGTACATCAGATTGTAGGACAGGGCGGCGATGTTCCGGGAGTGCAGGGCGGCGACCTTGTCCTTTACCGTCTGGAACGATTGGACACGCCCGCCCACCTGCGTGAACACATTCAGCGGCTGGCCGCTTTCGCCATACGGCACCAGGCGGTCATGCGTCCACTTCCAATCGTAGAACTGCACGGCATTGATGTGGAATGTCGTGAGCGCATCGGCCATGGCTTGGGCATTTTCTCCGGCGGGATACTCCGAGAAAAATCCAAATCGCGGAAAATGAATCCAGTCGCTGCTGACGTCGATGGCCGTGGAACGCGAGTCGCGCACACGTCCGTCCACGATCCAGTCCACATCCGCGCCATAGCCGCGAAAGTCGTTCGTCGATGTCCTCCACGGAAACACGATCCATTTCCG
>CAYNHA010000280.1:0-17753 GCA_964397035.1 uncultured Verrucomicrobiota bacterium | reverse complement strand
GATCCCGGCCCGCAGGATGATGTGCCCGTCAAGCTGAACCCGCCGCGCTGGGCTTCTCCGATCAAGGCCGTTTTCCAAGGCATCGACATCTTGCCCGCGTACAACGAAGCGGATGTGAGCGTGGTCTTCATGCTCTTTTTCTCCTTGTTCTTTGCCATGATCATTGGCGATGCCGGGTACGGCGCGATCTTTATCGGCCTGACGCTGTGGGCTCGGAAAAAGTTGCCTGTCGATGCCTTTCGTCTCATGCTGGTCACCAGTTCCGCTACCATCCTGTGGGGATTGGTCACCGGAACCGTCTTTGGTATTTCTCCCGAGATTCTGGCACGGGCGGGATTCGACAAGATTCAGATTCCCTTCCTGACGGATCCCAAACGCTCCGCGCAGAACATCATGGGTTTTTGCTTCCTGATCGGCGCCATCCAGATCACCGTGGGCCACTTCTGGAATGTCGTGGATCTCCTCAAGGCGAAAAAGCTGAAGGCGTTGGAGCAGTTCGGCTGGATCTTGACGACGTGGTTCATGTTCTTCCTTGCCGACGACATGGTGCTCAAGGGAAACATGGCATCCTATCTGCAGTTGGGCGAGGCAGGGAATGCCCTTTTGTGGAAGGGGTTGACCTACGCGATGGTGGCCGGAGTTGTGATGATTATCCTCTTCATGATGCCGCCGAAGGAAATCAAGGATGGATGGTTCAATCTGGCACTGTTGCCCTTGAATTTGGTGAGCAACTTCACCGATGTGGTGTCCTATGTGCGCTTGTATGCGGTCGGGACAGCCGGGTTTGCGGTGGCCAATGCCTTCAATAACATGATTTTCCCCGGTGGCGACGTGTCCCTGGTTGCGTTGCTACTCGGTGCCGTGATGGCGTTTCTGGCGCACACTCTCAACATTCTGCTGAGCACGATGGGCGTCTTGGTGCATGGTATTCGTTTGAACACGCTGGAATTTTCGAACCACAAGGGCATTTCGTGGAGCGGGTCGGCCTATCGGCCCTTTGCGAAACCCGAAGTGGCGGCATAGGATACGGAAACGGTTTAAAAAAGAGGGTGGCAACGCCCGGAATCGAGGAGAGAAATATGGAAGCAAGTACAATGATGGCATTGGGCAAGGCTGGCGGTGCGGCAGCGCTGGGTCTGGCGGCGGTGGGCTCGTCCATCGGGGCAGGTGTGGCGGGTGCCTCGGCAATTGGCGCTTGGAAAAAGTGCTATGCGCAGAGCAAGGCGGCTCCCTTCATTTTGATTACGTTCATCGGTGCGCCGTTGTCGCAGACGATCTATGGCATGATTCTGATGGGCTGGATGGTTGAGGCGACAAAGGGGCCGGATCTGGCCACGAGCTGGGCCACCATGTTGATCGGCGGCATTTTTGGCGGACTCGGCATCGGAACCTCGGCTTGGTTCCAAGGCAAGGCGGGTGCAGCCGGTGCAGATGCGCTTGCGGAAACCGGTCAGGGCTTTGGTAATTACCTGATGACGCTTGGCGTTATTGAAACGGTGGCGTTGTTCGTGCTGGTGTTTATCCGTTCCTCGTTCATGTCGTAAGCCCAGGCCTTTTGGCTCTTGACGACCGCCCTTTCCGAAAGGAGGGGGCGGTTTGTATTTAGGCGGGAAGCCAGAATTCAGGATTCAGAATGGGATTGATCGAATGGCGTTATTGAGTCTACAGGAAATTGGGATACGCTTTGGCGGGCCGCGGCTGCTGGAGGGCGCGACGCTGAATGTGGAGCGGGGCGAACGCATTTGCCTGCTCGGTCGCAACGGCGAAGGCAAATCCACGCTGCTGAAAATTGCAGCGGGCATGCTCGCGCCCGATGAAGGCGAAGTGGTCCGCGCCCGCAACCTGAGGACGGCGATGATGCCGCAGGTGGTGCCGACCGAGCTCCCCGGAACGGTGCTGGAGACGGTGAAGCTGGGCACCCGAGCCGATCAAGACGCTTGGCATCGCGAAACCCAGGCCAAGAAAGTCATTTCCCTGATGGAGCTGGATGGTGCCGCCGACTGTTCAGCGCTTTCGGGAGGAATGAAGCGTCGCGTGTTGTTGGCGCAGGCGCTGGCGGCGGAGCCGGATGTCCTGTTGCTCGACGAGCCGACCAATCATCTGGATGTGGAATCCATCGAGTGGATGGAGAATTTTCTGCTGCGGTTTCCGGGCGCGATCCTGTTTGTGACGCACGACCGGGCGTTTCTGCGCCGGGTGGCCACGCGCATTGTGGAGCTGGACCGTGGGCAGTTGCGTTCCTGGGCCTGCGCCTACGACCAGTTTCTGGAGCGCAAGGTGGCTGCCTTGGAAGACGAGGAACGCCAGAACGCGGTTTTCGACAAGAAGCTGGCGCAAGAAGAGGCGTGGCTGCGCCGGGGCGTCAAGGCGCGGCGCACCCGCAACGAGGGTCGGGTGCGCGAGTTGCTGAAGCTCCGTTCGGAACGCGCCGCCCGCCGGGAGTTGAGCGGTCCCGTTCGGGCCACGCTGCAGGAGTCGGGCCGGTCGGGGTACAAAGTCATCACGGCCCAAAACCTGGGATTGGCCTACGATGGTCGCTTTCTGTTCCGAGGGCTCGATGTGGAGATCTGCCGTGGTGACAAGGTGGGAATTCTGGGGCCCAATGGATGCGGAAAGTCCACGTTGATTCGCGTGCTGCTGGGACAGGAATCTCCCGGCGAAGGCATGGTGGAGCATGGCACGAAACTGGAGATTTCCTATTTCGATCAGTTGCGCGAAGCTCTGGACGACAACAAAACGGTTTTCGACAACGTGGCCGATGGAAACGAATACGTCACGGTGAATGGCCAGCGGAAGCATGTGATTGGCTATCTGGAGGAATTTTTGTTCGCGCCCGAGCGCTCGCGCAGTCCGGTGAGGGTGTTGTCGGGGGGAGAGCGGAGCCGCTTGCTTTTGGCCCGGTTGTTTGCGCGTCCGTCCAATGTGCTGGTACTCGACGAGCCAACGAATGATTTGGACGTGGAGACGCTGGAACTGATCGAAGATCTGCTGGTGGAGTATTCCGGCACCGTGTTGCTGGTGAGCCATGATCGGGAATTCTTGAACGAGGTGGCCACGAGTACGCTGGTTTTTGAGGGAGACGGCGCTGTTCGGGAATATCCGGGCGGCTATGACGATTGGGTTGCGCAGCGCAAGGCGGCGGCATCCGCTGCCCTGGTCCGGGATGAGCCAGCAAAGCCAACAGCACCCAAACCCCGCAAATTGTCCAATCAGGCGCGAAAGGAATTGCAGGAAATTCCCGGCCGGATCACCACACTGGAAGCCGAACTGGAGGAACTCCATGTACGAATGGCCAATCCCAATTTCTATAAGGGGTTGCCAGCGGATATTCAGGCGGCAACCACTCGGTTGACCGAGATTTCCCCCGAACTTGATCGGCTATATGCCCGCTGGGGGGAGTTGGAGTCTGGTTCCTAGCAGCAGGAGGTGTTGGAGTCAGGGGGGGGGATTCCAGATTTTCGATATGCGTATCATCCTCTTCCCCAAATGGATGTGTTTTCCTGTTCGCTCCTTGTGCTTCAGTCATGACAACAAGTCATGGCACATGACTATGGCCTTGCGGATATTGTTTTATAAAACATGACCCCCGGCGGGGATACTGTTTTATAAAACATGACCCCAATGATGCGGGGTTGAAAGGATAAGGCGACTTCAAAAAGGGAAAATGCAAGGGGCGTCAGTTGAAGACGACAGTGCGGTTCTTGTAGGTCAGCAGGCGATGGTGCAGGTGCCAATAGATGGCGCGGGAGAGAACGATTTTTTCGAGATCTCGCCCGAGGCGGACGAGATCGTCCACGCCTTGCCGATGCGAGACCCGGATGACGTCTTGTTCGATGATGGGGCCCTCGTCGAGCTTTTCGGTGACGTAGTGGGCGGTGGCACCGATGATTTTGACGCCGCGGTCGTGGGCGGCCTGATAGGGTCGTGCGCCGGCAAAGGCGGGTAGAAAGGAGTGGTGGATGTTGATGATGCGTCGGGGAAACGCCTGAACAAAGGCGGGGCTGAGGATCTGCATGTAGCGGGCGAGGACGACAACGTCGACGCGGGCGTCCTGAAGAAGGGCGATTTGGCGAGGTTCCGTTTCGGCTTTGTTGGCGGGAGTGACGGAGATGCAGTGGAAGGGGAGTCCGTGGCGCTCGGCGAGTTCACGGTGGTCTTCGTGGTTGGAGAGGACGAGGGCGATGTCGACGGGCCATTCGCCGCTTTCGTGTCGGGCCAGGATGTCATAGAGGCAATGGGGCTGCCTGGAAACGAGCACGGCCATCCGCAGTTTTTTGCCGGAGAGATGCAATTTCCACTGAATCTGGAAGCGGCTGGCAACCGGTTCA
Organism: uncultured Verrucomicrobiota bacterium; assembly: GCA_964397035.1. GTDB lineage: Bacteria > Verrucomicrobiota > Kiritimatiellia > CAIQIC01 > Lenti-01 > Lenti-01. The sequence goes on along the minus strand of CAYNHA010000280.1, from coordinate 13,425 downwards.
AAGCGGGCGGCAAACTGGTCGGCGGGGAAGGAAAAGCCGTCGAGTTCCCATTCCATGCGAGCAAAGAAGACGCCGTCTTCGGTGTCGACATACTGGTCTAGGGCGATGATGTTGCCATTGTTCTGCAGAATGAAGGAGGAAAGGGCTGCGACAATGCCGCGCTGATCGGGACAGGAGACGAGAAGAATTGCCGTTGGTTTTGAAGCAGTCATGCGACGGAGAAGGGGATGCGACTGGAATCAGTCGTCCAGTTCAAATTCGTGGGGTTGGCGTGTGGGCAGGTTGGGAGCCGAATCGGGATCTCGTTCGGTGGCCACAAAAGTGGCCACAAGGGGACGGTGGTCGCTGGCCTGATGCAGGGCAGGGAAGTCCACGACCTTGGTTTTTTCCAGCACGACTTCGGGGGCGAGGCCGTCGCTGACGAGCATGTAGTCGATTCGCAAATGGCTGTCGTCGGATCCGCGGTAGGTCCAGGCGGATCCGGAGTCGTCTTCCGGACGGAGGTCGTGAAGGATGGGCAGGTCCTGATATAGAAGGACTTCCTTCATGGGGCGGGAGGAGGGGTCATCGTTCATGTCGCCTACCACCAGCAGGTTGATGTCGGGATTTTCCTTGAGGGAGGCGCGAACGTGATTGCAGAGAAGGCGAGCTTCGTTGCGGCGCATTTCGGCTTGCCCGTATTCGTGGAACAGCTTGGACTTGAGGTGGGCAACCAGGAGCCGGAGCCGATAGGAGGGGGAGACGTCGATGTCCACTTCGATGATGCCTCGGCGCATGGGGAACTGGGTGGGACCGATGGTGTAGAGATCGTTGGTGTGTGGGTTGCGCGCCACGATGGGGAACCTGGAAAGCAGGGCGATGTTGCGGTCTTCAGGGTCGATCCGCAGGTATTCCTCGCTGGTGTAATCCTTCAGTCCGGCATTGCGAAGACGGGATTTGAAATCGTCCCACGCAGCGGGATCGCCCATTTCCTGCACGGCCAGAATGTCGGGGGATGCCTGTCGGATGATTTCGATGAGGGCATCGGTTTCTTCGCGAGGCTTGGGGTCGAGGGTGTCCGCCTTTTCATCGGGAGGGACCAAGGCATATTGATGCACATTGAAGGTCATGACGGAAAACTCGCCCTTGGCGGGGCGGGGGAATCCGTTGGCATTCGATGGCGCCGAGATAGAGGTGTTGCTCTCGAAGCGGGAGCAACCGCAAGTCCAGAGCCCCAGGGCGGCAAGGAGGCTGACCGTGCAGAGGGTGATTGGAGTTTTCTTCATCGGGGGGAGGCTACTTTTTTTGGTAGGAACTTTCGATCCGTTGGGCGATGTCCCGATACTTGATGTCGACGGAGTAAATTTCCTTGAAGTAGGCGACGGCCTCTTGCTGGCGGCCCATTTGTTCGGCGAGCACGCCCATCTGATAGACGACGTCTTTCTTGACTTCGTCCATGAGGGTGAGTTCGGCGGCGGCTTTCTGAAGCTGTTCGAAGGCAATGTCGAGCTGGCCTTTCTTCGTGAAGCAAAGGGCCAGATGGTAGAGAGCCAGAGTGCGGCGCTGGGGGTTTCGCTGGGCCAGTTGGAATTCCTCGATGGCTTCGTTGAATTCGCCGCGCAGATAAAACTGGTAGCCGAGTTCGTAGCGGAATTGCAGGTCATTTGGATACCGCTTGACCATCTGAACGGCGTCTTCATAGAGGAATGCGGATTTTTCCTTCTCCTTGGCGGTGGCGGTCGCTTCGTCGCCGGCAGCCTTGGCGGCGGCAATGGCGCTGTCGAATTTCTTGGCTTTGATGAGCGAAACGGTGCGCTCGATCTGGGGGTCGGCGCGACCGGCGGCCTTGGTGGCGTCATCGAGAGCCTGGAGGGCATCGTCGAAACGTTCGGCACGCACATACAGATCGGCCAAGGCGCGGCGGAAGTTCATGTTCTGCGGTTCGCGCTGGATGTCTTTCAGGCGTTCGGAAATAAGGGTGTCCACATCGGAGTCGCCCTTGACGGATTTGGCCTGCTGTTCCAGGAGGATGGCTTCTTTTTTGTCCTTGAGTTTGTCGCGGAAGCTTCCCTTCTGTTCCCACCCGCCGGTTTTCATGCTGTCGAGAGCGGCGGCATCCTTGAGATTCTTGATGGCGACCTGGTCGTTGGGAAGGAGTTCGGCAACAGCCGCATAGCATTCGCGGGCGCCGGCGGGCTGATTGGTGTCGATGTAGAGACGGGCGAGGAGGCGCAGAAACGCGACATCCTTGGCGAAATAGGGTTTGGCGATTTCCAGGGTTTGAACGGCGATTTCGGGAAGGCCGGCGGCTTCGGCGGCCTGGGCGAAGAACTTCAGGAAGGGGAGGTTGAGAGGATCCAGTTCGAGAAGTTTTTCGGCGCCATCCAGAGCGGCCTTGGGATCCTTCTTGAGTTTGCCTTGGGCGCCCATCAGGGTGAAGGTGCCCTTGAGCGAGGCCATTTGGTGGGTCATGGCGGTGGGTTTGCTGGCCATGAACGCCTTGACTTGGGCGATGCGCAGATTCTTGCGCGCCAAGAGGAAGCGGGGTTCGACCGAGATCACCTGCTTGAGCATGTCGAGCGCATAGCCGGCATTGCCGCGCTCGAGGGCGGCCATGGCCTTTTCAAAGAGATCGCGGACTTTGCGGGGGACTTGTTCCAATGTGATTTCTTCCATGAGGCACTCCTTGGGGCAAAAGCATAGTATCGAAACGCAACATCGCCGAGAATAGGCCTGCGGGGGCAGGGGCGTCAAACCTGAAAATGGGCCCTTAGGGCTGGAGCAACATGGCGCCGATGCCCTGCAGGATTTGCAATCCTTGCTGGACGTTTTTCCTGTCGGAATCGGACAGGTTGTCGAGAGGGTTTCCGGCGTCTGGTCCCAACGTGGCATTCAGGGCATTTTTCATCAGCAGGTCGAGATCCGGCAGGACGGTTGGGCTTTGCAGGGAGCCTTGAATGAAGAGGGGAATCAGGAGCCCTCCTTTTTCATAAGGCAGGTAGGCCGAGAGGTCTTTTCCGTCGGTCAAGCGGGCGGTTTCTTCGGGCGAGGCGAGGAGCCGGGCGGACAGATCCAGTCGATCATCGAATGGATAGATGGCGCCGGAGAGATCGAGATGATAGCCGGGCGTAGAGAGACGCGTTCCGGAGAGCACGGCCTTTCCGTTGTGGAGAACGAGGGTGGCAGTGGCCTCGTCATAGTGCGAGGTGGTGATGGTGGAGGCGGCTTGCCTGGCGTGGTCGACCTTGGATTCGAGATGCGGAAGCAGTCTGAGGAGGAGGGGGTGATCGAGTTTCATCCACACCTGATCCATGAGGGAGCCGCCCCTGCCGACAGATTGCAAGTGATCGATGCGCAGATGGGTTTCTGCTTCCAGGGAGCGCAGGCCGGCGGCGCCTAGGGCGTGGCCGGAGAGGCTTCCTTCCAAGTGGATCAGGCCGGAAATATTGGCCAGGTCGCCGAGACCGTTGGCGTCCAGAGCCTGTTTGATTGACAAGCGGTCGGCCACGAGGCGGTCGAGCCGGTAGGTTAGGGGGCAGGCCAGCAGTTGGGCATTGCCGCGGGCATCCAAGGTGCCTCCATAGGCGGAGAGTTTTGCTTGTGGGACGGTCAGGACTCCGCTACGAAGAAAAGCCGAGATGGAGCCGTTGGAGAAGCAGTTGTTGGCATAGGCGATTTTGGGGAAGGTGAGTTCCAGGGTGGCCTGCACCTGCTGGAGAAGAATCGTTAGCGCGGGGTTTCCTGCGAGTGCGGCCGAACCGGGTGGCGGGGTACAAGCGGGAGGGATGGGGGAGCGTGATTCCGGCAGATGGGTGCCGGTGAGCAGGTGCTGGGCGATGATCTCGGGAAGCGAAAGATCCGTGCGCAAGCCGACATCGAACGAAACAGGATGGGATTCCGTAGCGTCGGGTGTTTTGAGATGGAGGTGGATGTTCAGCTTGTCGGAAAGGGCGCCCTGGATGTTCAGCGTCATCCAGAGGCTTTCAAAGGGTAGGGTTTCCGGCGGGAGGAAGGCTTGAATATCCGAGAAATGGACGATGTCGAGACGGCTGTCCAAGGCGATGGGCCAGGTTCCGATGCGATGGGCATATTCCACAAGCGGAGGGCCGGAGAGTTCGAATTGCATGGAGGAGCTTTTGCCCAAGGCGGCGCTCCCCTTCATGTGAAAGGGGAGATCGGGAGCAAAATCCTTGAGTTGGAAATCGATATTGGATAGGACCACGCTTTCTGCGTTGTTTTCCTCGTCAAGTGCGATGAATTCCACATGGGCTTTTCTGATTTGCACGAGGCGGATGGCAAAGGGCTCGGCGGGAGGAGAGGCGGAAGAAGAGGGCGCCGGGGTCCCGGTCGTGGTCGTGGAGGAAGAGGTTTCCGGTTTTGGGGTGGGGGCTTCTCCTGCCGCGGGGGCCGGAAAGAGGTCGGAGAAATTGAACGTGCCGTCGGGATGCTGCACAATGCGGATGGATGGCGTGTCCAGAAGGACGGAGGTGACCTCCTTGGTTTTGAAGTCCACGAAGAGACTCAGCTCTTTCATCGACGCGAAGTCCTGCCGCCCGTTCTTTTCCTTGAGGGAGGCGTTTTGGACCACGAGCGAAAATGGAAAAAGGGTGTAGTCGATGTACTCGTAGGCGGCGAGGCGTCCGGTGGAACGCTCAATGAAACCGGTGGCGGCGGCCTTGAACTTGGGCGTATTGAGGGCATGGCGAAGCGTGAAATGTCCCGTCACCACAAGCAAGACGGCCAATCCGATGAGCCAACCCAGGAGCTTGAAGAATGTTTTCATGATTTGAAGAATAGGGCATTGCCGCGCAGATGCCAAAGCCGAAGATGATCCAGCGATGGAACGAAGGTGAAAAACACACGAGGAGGAAGGGGGATAAAACGTGTTCCATCATAAATGCATTTATCCAGAGTTTATAAAGACTGGATATTTTGCGGTGGCGAAGGAAAGGAGATTGCAACCATTGGATTGGAAATGTCTTGCCTTGAAGAATGCGCTGGTTTTGTGGAGTGTAGGCGGCATGAAATCAACTCCTGAATCCGCTGTTGTTCCTCCCCGTAGCGAAGTGCCCGAGGCGCTGACGTGGGATTTGAAGCCACTCTATGAATCTCCCGAAGCATGGGAAACCGATTTTGCGCGCCTGGACGAAGTGGCCGCTCCGGTGCTGGCGATGAAGGGGAAGTTGGATTCCGCGATGGCGGTGGCGCGCCTGATGGAGGCGGAAACCTCACTGGATCGCCTGTTGGAGCGGTTGCATACTTTTGCCCATTTGCGTCACGACGAGGATACCGCCTTGCCGGAAGCTCAGGCCCGCGATTCCCGCATCCGCGCCCGCTATGCGGAGATTGCGGCCGAATGTGCCTGGATCACGCCGGAACTGCTGTCGCATCCAGAGGCGGAGATTCGCGCGTGGATGAATGCCCCGGAGTTAGCAGATTGCCGCCGCGCTTTGCTCAAGGTGCTGAGAAACAAGCCGCATGTGTTGTCGGCTTCGGAGGAAATGCTGCTGGCGCGCGCCGCAGAAGTGCTGTCCGCTTCCGAGCAGACCTATGGATTGTTGACCAATGCCGACATGGTGTTTCCGGACATTGCCGGGCCTGATGGGAAGCCGCTGCCCCTGACCGAGGGGAGCTACCGGACTTATCTGGAAAATCCAGACCGGAGCGTGCGCAAGGCGGCATTCGAGACGTTGCTGGGTACCTATGGCCAATGGCAAAACACGCTGGCTTCGACCTTGTCGTCCACCGTGAAAGCCCACGCCTACATGGCGCAGGTGCGGAACTTTCCGTCGTCGCTGGAGGCCGCGCTTTTTGATGATCAGATTCCCGTGTCGGTTTATGAGGGGCTGATTGGAGCCACGCACGATGCGCTTCCGGTGTTTCACCGGTACTTGGAGTTGCGCAAGCGTGTGCTGGGGCTCGCCGATTTGGACATGTATGACCTGTATGCGCCGCTGGTGCCTTCGTGTTCGGAAAAGGTGCCGATGGAGCAGGCGCGGGAATGGGTGGTGGAGGCGTGCCGGCCTCTGGGTTCGGAATACGGGACGGCATTGCAAACCGCCTTCGCTTCGCGGTGGATTGATTGGCCAGAGAACAAGGGCAAGCGTTCCGGGGCGTATTCCAGCGGCTGCTATGACAGTCCTCCCTATCTGCTGCTGAACCATCATGACCGCCTGGATGATGCCTTTACGCTTGCGCACGAACTGGGCCATTCGCTCCACACGTGGATGGCGAACCGGACGCAACCGCACCGCATGGCTCATTATCCGATCTTTCTGGCGGAAATCGCCTCCACGGTGAACGAATTGCTGTTGACCCACCATTTGCTGGGTCGGCCGTGTCAGGATGTGTCCATGCGGGCGCATCTGCTGAATCACCTATGCGATTCCTTCAAGGGAACCATTTTCCGTCAGGCCATGTTTGCGGAGTTTGAGCTCAGCCTGCACCGCTGGGAGGAGGAGGGGACTCCCCTGACGGCGGAGTTCCTGCGTGGGCAGTATTACGAGCTGAATCAGAAGTATTACGGTCCGGGGATCCGGGCTCATGATTCCATTGCATGGGAATGGTGCCGCATTCCTCACTTCTACTACGATTTCTACGTGTATAAATATGCCACCAGCTTCTGTGCCGCCCTGATTTTCTCGCGCCGCATCCGCGCGGGAGAAGGGGTGGATTCCTATTTGGGATTGCTGCGCGCCGGAGGGAGCCGCGATCCGCTGGAGGCGGTTGCCGAAGCTGGCGTGGATTTGCGCGACACGGGCGTGTTGCGCGAGGCCTTTGCGGAGTTCGGCGACATCCTGGCCGAGCTGGAAAGAACGCTCGCCTCGACAGGAAAATGAAGGTTCGCGATGCCATATTGACCGTGCTGGATTTTGAATCCACGGGAGCTGTGCGCGGGCATCCCGATGAGCCTTGGCAGGTGGGTTTCGTGGAAATGCAAGGCGGGCGGGTGACGGGGCGATTTCACGAAAACTGGTTGTGCGTGGAGGCAAACCGACCTTTCAATCCCTATGCGCCGGGGCGTCACGCCGAAATTCGAACGCTTCTGGCTGGCGCGCCCCAGATGGCGGATCTGTGGCCGGAATGGCGGCCTTGGCTGGAAGGGCGGCCGTTGGTGGCGCACAATGTCGGGACAGAGAAGAAATTCCTTCGCCGCGCGGCCCCCATGCACCCACTGGGGCCGTGGATGGATACCTTGAAACTCGCCCGCCACGCCTGTCCCGATCTGGGGAGTCATTCGCTTGCCGAAGTGTGCGAATCTTTGGCGTTGACGGCCCGGGCCCAATTGTTATGTCCGGGCCGAGACTGGCACGATGCGCTTTTCGACGCCTTTGCCAGTGGATTGATCCTCGAGTACTGCCTTTCCATGCCCGGTTGGGAGAACGTCACAGTCGAGGCCCTGGCCCAAGGCATGCACTGATTTGTTTACGTTGGCTCTATGCCAGAGAGAATGTGCGTCGCCGAAAAGGGATACTATTTTATAAAACATGATCTCTTGCTGGAGAGAGGGTTGTTTTGGGGGGCGTGTGGCGTGGGACGACAAAATTGCTCGTTTCTGCCGGTTGATTTTCGAGTGCGGGTCGGGTAGGGTGGCACCTCAATGAGCGCAAAAAGAAAAATAGCTGTGTTGGTGGGGGATGGCATGGGCGATGAACCGGTGGCGGCCTTGCATGGCAAGACGCCTCTGCAGGTGGCGGACATTCCGTCGATTCGCCGCGTTTCGGGTTCGGGCCATGTTCAACTGGTTCATACGGTTCCTGAGGGTCTTGCGCCGGGAAGCGATGTGGCGAACATGGGGTTGCTGGGGTATAACGCCTTGGACAACTACACAGGCCGAGCGGCGATCGAAGCGGCGGGCGCCCGGCTTCCTCTTCAGCCTGCCGATGTGGCCTATCGGACCAATCTGGTGACCATTGAAAACGGGCGGATGCTGGACTACTCCGCAGGGGATATTTCCAGCGAAGAGGCGCATCAGCTTATTGCCGCGCTGAACACGGCGGTGTCGCGAGTGGGTCTGAACTTCCACGGCGGCGTGAGCTATCGCCATTTGCTGGTCTGGCGCGATGGCCCCACCGACCTGGTCGTGATGCCACCCCATGAAATTTCGGGAAAACCCGTGGCGGATTTCCTGCCCAAGGGGCCGCGCCAGGATGAAGCCCGGGCCTTGATGGAGTTGTCCCGGCATGTGTTCACCTCGCACCCCGTGAATCTGGCCCGGGTGGCGAAGGGAAAGCGCCCGGCCACCCAGATTTGGCTGTGGGGCTATGGCAAGGCGATGTCGTTGCAATCCTATCCGGAACGCTATGGCTTGCAGGGCGGCGTGATCACAGCGGTGGATTTGGTTCGAGGCTTGGCCGTATTATGCGGGCTGGAGGTGATCCGCGTGCCGGGTGCGACGGGCTGGATCGACACCGACTACGAGGGCAAGGCCCATGCGGCCATCGATTGCCTGCGGCGTTCGGATTTCGTCTATGTGCATGTGGAGGCTCCCGACGAATGCGGACACAAAGGGATGGCCGAAGAAAAAGTTCGTGCCATCGAGAACTTCGACCACAAGGTGGTGGCCCCCGTGTGGGCCGCGCTGGAGGCAGAAGGGCATCCCTATCGATTGATTGTCTGCACCGACCACCGCACCCCCATCATCAAACGTGGTCACACATCAGATCCGGTTCCCTTTGCATGGGTGGACGGTCCCCTGGGACTATACTCGGATGTGCGGTCGGCCAACTTCGACGAGTTCTTGCCAACGGAAGCCAAGCCGCCGCTGGTTTGCGATTTGATTTCCTCGCTCTTGAAAAACACGTGAACGAGGAGAGGGGGGGGCCTTGGCTATTCCTTGGTCTCGAGGGCGAGTTCCTGCGGTGTCTGCGGGTGGTATTGTTGCTCGTGGCGGTCCGACTTGCGCTTGACGTAGGCTCGTAGCGCCAAGTTGCCGCCCAGGCCAAGGAGGAGGCCGATGGTGCCGGCGTGCAGAAGAACCCAGGCCACTCCGCCGGCGGCCAGGAGTGCGATGAACCCGCCGATGAACCAACTGAAGACCACCCAGATGGCCCGTCCGATTTTCAGGTCTGAATCGCCACGGGCCATGGTGCGGTCGCCCATGCCGGTGGCAACCACGGCGGCAAAGGTGACATAGGTGGTGGAAACGGGGAATCCATTGCTGGAAGCAAAGGCGATCACGCTGGCGCTGACCGACATGATGACGGCTGCGCGAAGGGGATCGAAGTGGACTCGTTTTCCCTGATCGGTGAGTTGGGGGGGAGGGGCGAGGTCGGGACCCGCGGGGCGAAGGCGCAGCAATTGCCGGGCAATGGCGCGGCACCAGCCGGGGGCATAGAGGGCGATGTGGTCGAATTGGCTGCCGGTGTTGACGGCGGCACGGGTCACGCGCTGGGCGCTTTGGGTATTCATGCCCAGGACCATGAAAAATCCGCACAAGGCCAGAAGCCAGATGGGAATGGCCATCTGGCTGGCTTCGGCCGTACTGATATCGGCGTGCTTCCAGAGCCAGAATGCGGAAAGTCCCGGGGAGGCCCCGTTGGCAAGATCGTTTTGGCCGAATGCAAAGGCCAGGCACAACATGCCTAGGATGGCAAGAATCCCGAACAGGCGTTTGGTGAGGCGTTCCTGAAAGATGGTGGCGAGCATGTGCACCAGCAAGGTCATGGCGGCCCAGGCCACCAGCAGGAACCCGCCCATGCCGAGGCGTTCGACGATGTGCTGGCGGAATTCAGCCACGATGGGAACCGCCTTCATTCCCTTGAGGATCATGAACCACGACAGCCATGTTAGCATGAGGCCCGCGATCCAGGGGCCGTGAAGCAGTACCCGCATGTGGTCGGTGTGTTCGTCCTGGATGGCCGCGCGGAACATGCGTTGCACGAGGAATCCGGCGATTCCGCTAAGCAGGATCGAAACGCCGATGGCGTTGAGAACCGAAGTGACTTTTCCCCAGTGGACGATGCCCAGCGTGAGGGCCACGCCGATGGAGGCGCCAACCAGTTCAAAAATGAGCGAGGCCGTTGTGCTGACGGGCATGCCATAGGCGGAATAGGCGTGGAGCAAGGCGGTATCCACGATATAGGCGGACACATAAACCACCATGGCCTGGTGCAGATGGAGTTGGCCGGGTTCGAAGATTCCCTTGCGCGCCGTTTCCATCACGGGGGAGGCGAACGAGGCTCCCAGAAGGACCGCGACACCCGCTAGCCAGACGGCGGTCCGGCGAGTGAGCACGCGGGCTCCAAAGACGCCATTGATCAAGTTGGCGGCATCGTTTTTGCCGACCTCGATGCAGTCCCACGCGAGCATTCCGACGGCGACCACCATTAACAATGTCGTGAAATCAGGCATTGCAGTCCTTCCTTTGGCACAGGGGGGTTGGGTTTGCCCGCGCACTGTAGCGGAGAGAGGAAGGAGGGACAAGGAAATAAGTAAATCGTTTTACTTTTCGGAATAAACAAGGGTCATGTTTTATAAAACAGTATCCCTTTTCGTCGACGTCGAGTCTTTCGTTGCCTGAAAAGGGATCATGTTTTATAAAACAGTATCCGCGCATGAGTGTTGAATGGAGATGAGGTGGTCTGTGGACATGAATATGGAAGTGGGCATGGTGTGGGTGACGTTTCCCCATGTGGAGGCGGCCACCACGATAATCGAGGGGCTGCTGGAACACCGATTGGCGGCATGCGTTCAGACAATGCCCGTGCAGAGTGTGTACCGGTGGAAGGGGCAGTTGAACCGCGATTCCGAGGTGCTGGCGATCATCAAAACGAAAGCCTCGCTTTATCCGGAAGTGGAGGCGTTCATCCGGTCCCGGCATTCCTATGAAGTCCCCGAGATCCTGTTGCTTCCGGTCACGGCGGGTTTTCCTGGATATGTGCAATGGGTGGGCAACGAGACGAAGATGGCCCCGGCCTAGAGGAGGATTGATTCCAAGCCGGGGATGGGGCAGAATGGCCAAAACGAGGAGAGGTGCGATGAAGAGAAATTGTCAGTTTGGATTTACGCTGGTTGAAGTGCTGACGGTGATTGCGATCATCGCGCTGCTGGCGGCGCTGATTCTGGGGTTGGCGGGGAATGCGCAGAAGAAGGCGGCGCGCACCAAGGCGGAGGCGGAAGTCACGCAATTGGGAAGCTTCGTGACGGATTACCAAACGAAATATGGTCAAGTGCCGCCGTCGCCCGAAGCTTTGAAAAGCGCGTTGGCAGCGGCGAATCATTCGATTTCCAATTTCTTGGATCCGTGGGGAATGTCGTATGAGTATACGAACACATCCAAAGTGACGTTCTATCTGTACTCGAAGGGTGGGGACACGACGGGAACGAATCGGCAACTGTGGATTGGAAGTGCTCCCTGATTCAGGAGGGGCGGAGGCAGGCGTTTAGCCTGCGGAAACCGGGCGGAAAAAGTTTTCCACAGTGTGGAAACATTTTTTCCATTGTGTGGAAAAAACGAGAAACATTTTTCCATTGTGTGGAAAAACGGAGCTATCACTTATAATTATAAGTGATAGTCGCCTAGGGCGGCGGGCGTAGCGTGGGGAAGACGGGGTCCAGCTCTTCCAGGAGCTGTTTGAATTCGGTGGTCTCGCGAATGGGGGCGAGGTCGGGATCGTTGAGATAGGTGCGGAAGCTGGAGGGGTTCGTTTGCGCCATGGCGCGGCGCAGATACGGGATGGCGGCGGGGGCGTTGGTTTCCTGCGCGTAAAGGGCGCCCGTGTTGAAGAGGGCTGAAAAATTATTGGGGTCGAGTTCGATGAGCGCGGCGAGTTGTTCGCGGGCGCCATCGCGGTCGCCGCGGCGGGCGAGGGCCACGGCCAGATTGTTCCGGGGACCGGGCATGGTGGGGAAGGCGGCGACGGCTTCGCGCAGGACTTCGACGGCTTCCTGGGAGTCGGGTTGGGCGAGCAGCATGAGCCCTTGCTGGATGAGGGCGGGTTTGTAGTCGGGGTGGATCCGGCGGCAGGTTTCGATGAGTTCCATGGCCAAGGCGGGATTCTGGTTTTGCAGATAGGCGAAGGCGAGATGGGTGAGGGCTTCGGGGTGCAGGGGTTCGTTGCGCAGGGATTCTTCGAGAACGGCGATGGCGCGATCCACCCGGCCTTGCTGGAGACAGATGAGACCCAGCATCCTCTGGGCGGATGCCATTTTGGGATAGGCGGCGAGGGCGGCCAGGGCGCGTTCCTCGGCCTGGTCGAACCGTTTGGCGACCAAATGCTCGGAGGCTTCGCGGTAGGCGGTCAGGGCGTTTTCCATTTGCGCGGCCTGATCGAGGGCGGGCGAAGTGGGAACGGCGGGAGGCGGGACTGGGACGGGCTTGGCCGTGGGTTTGGGAATATCAAGCGTGGGTTCTTCGGTGGAGGGCGGGGCGGGGGAAGGAACGACGGTGACCGTTTCCTTGTGGATGGCGAGCCAAAGGGCACCGATGAACAGCAGGACGGAGGCGGAAATAAAAACGAAAATGCGCCGATTGGCTGCCACGCGCAACGGGTCCTGCGCGGGAGCGGGCCGGGGGCGGGGGGGCTGGGGGGCGCTCATGGGGTCTTCTTTAGGGATCCAGGTTGAGCAGTTGGCCGGTGCCGAAATCCAAGGTGCGATAGTAGCAGTTGCGAGGCTGGCCCTTTGCATTCTTGGTGTGGCAGATGCCGCCGCGGCGAGGGCGCACGATGTAGACCAGGGAGTTTTGTTCGCAATTCACGCGAACTTCCAGCAAGTCGAAGGTTTCGCCGGAGGTTTTGCCTTTCTCCCAGAGTTCGTTGCGGGAGGTGCTCCAGAAAATGGCGGTGCGCTCGGCGATGGCCTTTTTCATGGCGGTCTCGTTGGTGTAGGCAATGAGGATGATTTCGCGGGTGTCGACGTGCTGGACGGCCACGGGGATGACGCCGGGACAGGTGGCGATGGCCTTGGTCAGCTTGTGGAAATCGAGGGTGAGGGTGTTGCCTTCTTCAAGTTCTTTCATGGGGCTATACCTTTCGCGGCGCCGGGCGCGGCCGGGGTGAACGGGGTGCGGACTTCGATGCCGCACTGGGCGAGATAGGCCTTGGCCTGGGGGACGGTGAATTCCCCGAAATGGAAAATGGAGGCGGCGAGGACGGCATCGGCGTGGCCCTCCACGATGCCTTCGCGGAGGTGGTCGAGGGTGCCGACGCCGCCCGAGGCGATGACGGGAACAGGGACGGCATCGGCAATGGCGCGGGTGAGGGGGAGGTCGTAGCCGTTTTTGGTGCCGTCGCAATCCATGCTGGTGAGGAGGATTTCGCCGGCGCCGCGACGGACTCCTTCGCGGGCCCATTCAACGGCATCGAGTTCGGTGGGTTTGCGTCCGCCGTGGGTGTAGACGGTCCAGCCGGGGCGCCCGTCGGTGTTGCGGCGGGCGTCGATGGCGAGGACGACGCATTGGGAGCCGAATTGGCGCGAGGCGTCGTTGATGAGGCCAGGGTTGAG
>CAYNHA010000279.1:0-3138 GCA_964397035.1 uncultured Verrucomicrobiota bacterium | reverse complement strand
AGGTCCTTGTTCAGGGTCGGGATGTCGACGGCATGAAGGTGTTCGAAATCGTACTCGCCGGTGGCGGTCCGGGGGGTGTGCTCCCGGTCGACGAAATAATCGTCGGTTCCGAGGGTGACGGGGCGCAACCCGTTGACGCGCAGCTGGATGGCGAGCCGCTTGGCGAAGGTGGTCTTTCCCGAGGAGGAGGGGCCGGCGATGAGGATCCACTTGACGGAAGGGTTGGAGGCAATCTGGTCGGCGATGGCCGCGATTTTCTTTTCGTGCAGGGCCTCGGCCACTTTGACGAAGTCTCGGATTTCGTTGGCGGCGATGATCTCGTTCAGGCGGCCAACGGTGTTGACGCCCAGAATGCGGCCCCATCGGTTGTATTCCTTGAACGTTTCGGTCAGCACGTGGATGGGCTTGAACTCGGGAATGCTGGGGGCGGTGTCGCAGGTGGGCATCTGCAGGATGAACCCGGTCTGGTAGGGAATGATTTTGAAATACTGCAGGGGCCCGGTGGACCGCGTCATCGGTCCGGTGGCCAGATCGGAGAAATTCTCGCAGACGTAGGTGACGATTTTCGGGGTGTTGGTGAAGCGGAGGAGGGAGACCTTGTCGGCCTGGCCGTTGCGGGTGAATTGGTCGATGGCGGCCGTATAGGAAATGCGCTGGCGCAGGATGGGGCGGTTGGCGGCGACCAGCTCGTGCATGTGGGCTTCCAGACCCGCCGCCTGCTGGGGCGAGATGCCGCGAACCCCGTTGACTTCGAATTCGCAATACAGGCCGGGGCCCAGGGCGTGTTCGACGGAGAAGGAGGCCAGGGGGTGGAGATCCTTGACGGACTTGGCCAGGAGGAAGGAGAGGGAACGGACATAGATCTGCATGCCGCCGGGAGAAGCCATGGTCACGAAGCGGACGGTGGAGTCGATGTCGAGCGTGTAGCCGAACGTGACGAGTTCGTTGTTGACGAGGGCGCCGAGATAGTACAACCCGGTGGCCGGATCCATCGGTTCGTTGAGAAGTTCGCCCACGAGCGTTTGGGAGGGACAGGTGATCTTTTGGCCGCTTTCGAGCGTGATGATGATGGTTTTCTTCATAGCCCCTCCACGATGCCATGCTCCGCGAGAGGAGGAAAGCCAAAAGCCACTCTCGCGGGTTGTTTTTGGCGTTTGGCTTTGCTTGAATGTCCCCTGCTGGACCCCATGAGCGTAAACCTTCCCATTTCCGAGCCGAGGGCGTTTTTGAACGTCCGCTATGACCACCTCAAGATGCCGGACGGCGCGGACCTCTATGTGACGGAATTCGGGCGGCCGTTTTTGAAGCACCTGATGCCCGAAAACTGGTATGAGCAGGAGTGGTTCAAGAAGAGCCGCGAAAAATTGCAGGGGACCAGCCGGGTCTACAAGGTGCGGACAAAAGCCGTGGAGGGGGTGAGCAAGGATGTCGTGGTGAAGTGGTGCCGCGTGGGGGAGGAGGTGCCCATGGATACCTTCACGCTGAACAAGTTCATCGAGGCGGAGTTCAATTCGCCCTACGAAGAGTTTTCGCTCCTGATGGAAATGCGGGCGAGGGCGCGCAAGGGGACCATCCGCACCCACAAGCCGCTGGCGATCTATGTGCCGGCCAAGAGGCTGGAACTGTGGCAGACGGGCCGGTCCCAATCGAAGATTGCCCAGAAGAAGGCGAAGTATCGCGATGTGGAGCTGGACATCTTCCGGCAGTACATCCTGATCTACGAGTGGATCAAAGGGGTTTCCAGCACGGCGCCCGAGGCCGAAGCGGCCGCCCGCAAGACGGGGCTGGCCACCGAGCGCCCTTTTGCCCGCGAGATGCTGCACCGGTCCATCACCGATCTTTGGCAGGCGGGATTCCGCGTGCTCGATGTCAAGCCGGAGCATGTGATTGTGCGCCCGCGGCGCCGCCCGGGAGGACTTTTGCTGGACCGGTCCGGGCAGCCCGCCTACGCCTTGGTGGATTTCGAGTTGCTGGCCCGGACGCCGGAATACGAGGAGCAGGTGAAGCGTTCGCGTCGCCAGTCGTATCTGGAACGCCAGCGGGACCGCTTTTCGCCGTTGCCGCGGCCGGATTCCTTCCCGGAGCATTTGCACCCCGTCCGCATCCTGGATGTGGACTACGTGCATGGCGATTGCGAAAGCACCAACGGCAAGCTGTGGGTGGTGGGACACGATCCAAACCTGTTCGACTACTTCCAGCCCGAACGCTGGAGGAGAACGCCCCGGGAAAGCCTTTCTGATTCGGCCCAGGTCTACCATACGAAGACGAAGGACGAGATCCATCTGGTGTGGAAGGTGGCCCACGTGGGGGATGTGCCGGATGCGGCGGAAACGTCGCTGTCGCTGGTGGCCCACGGGTTCAACAGTCCGTTCGAGGAATTTGCCTTTGCCCTGCAACTGGGTGCGGCCGGGGTGCCGACAACCTATCCACGTGCGATCTACATGCTGGGGCATCATTCCACGCTGCCCCCGGAAACGCTGGATCCCCGGCGATACGAAAGCCACCGTGAAATCCGCATGCCCGATGGCCATCCGGTGTTGCAGCCGCAGCGGAACTACATCCTGATCTGGGGCTTCTGGAACGGACTGGACGAGGTGCTGGCCACCGAGGACCGCGCGATGCGCTATTGCCGCGGAGTGAACGCCGTGCAGGCCCTGAATCAGGGTTTGATCCGCCCGGGGGAATTCGACGCGCTGATGGAAAAGATGGCGCGCTTGCTGGCGAGCGCGGGATTCGAAAGCACGTTTCCGCGCGGCACCCACTTCCTGCTGACGCTTTCTCCGGATGGCGAACTGATGCGCGACCCGGACGGAACGGCCATGGTGCGCATGTGCAATTTTGAATTCCTTCGAAAACTGGGCTGATTCCGGGGGTTTTCGCCGCCCCCTTTCTCCACCCGCGCGAACGGTCACAGTTCATTCATTGTGATAGCCAGAGTTTTCCACAGTGTGGAAACATTCTTTCCATTGTGTGGAAAAAACGGGAAAAAGTTTTCCATTGTGTGGAAAACTTTGGCTATCACTTATAATTATAAGTGATAGTTGTTGGTCAGGCTTCGGCGAGGAGGCCGTGGACCTGGATTTTGCGGGAGAGGGGGATGATCCATTGGGCGTAGAGGGCGCAGAGTTGATCGGGGGT
>CAYNHA010000278.1:0-7741 GCA_964397035.1 uncultured Verrucomicrobiota bacterium | reverse complement strand
GTGAAATTGACCGTGACCGGAAGTCCCGCGTGGATCGATCTGGACGGACACGTCAACGCCTCCTCGACCGCCTACACAGGCAACTGGAGCGGCAGTTTCGGAACCGGCACCTTCGCCCTGCAAAAATAGGCGTTACCCGTTTCCTTAAATAATAGTTTTCCACACAATGGAAAACTTTTTCGCGATTTTTCCACACAATGGAAAGAATGTTTCCACACTGTGGAAAAATCGGGTGGCTAGGCGTAGACCAGTTCTTCTTCGAGAGCTTCGGCCTCGACGGGGGCCGGCGCGGGAGCGGTCCGGAAGGAGCCATGCTGCGCGCGCTCCTTGGAGGATCCCACGCCCAGCTCCACACGGTACTTGGCGACGGTCCGGCGCGCCACGGGAACCCCATCCTTCTTGAGGATTTCGGCGATGTCTTCGTCCTTGATGGGTTCGGCGGGGTTTTCGGCCTGGATGATGCTGTGGATGCGCTGGCGCACCATGTCGGGGGTCAGGGCCGAGCCATCATCGCATTGGTATCCGGCCTGGAAGAAGTGCCGCATGGGGAAGACGCCGACGGGGGTTTCGATGTACTTGTCGGCCAGTGCGCGGCTGACGGTGGTGTCGTGCACCCCGATGATCGCGGCCACCTTGGCCATGGTCAGCGGGCGGATCTCCTGCTTGGCGTCGCGCAGGAAGTTGTGCTGGATGCGGATGATTTCCTCGGTGATGCGGCGCATGGTGGCTTCGCGCTTGCGCAAGCCTTCGATGACAAACAGGGCGGAGCGGATCCGGTTGCGCACATAGGCGAGGTCGGCGCGGGAGAGGTTGCCCTTCTCGATCAGGGCCCGGCAGGAGTGGCTGATGCGCAGGCGCGGCACGTTGCGCTCCACCACTTCGATTTCGAATTCGCCTTCTTCGTTCTGACGAATGATGACGTCGGGCGTGACGCTGCAAACGGGTTCTTCCGATTCGATCAACTGGCCCGGATAGGGGTTCAGGGTGCGGATGAGGCGGACCGCTTCCTGGACGTCTTCCAGTTCCGCATCGATGTGGTCGGCGATGGCTTCCAGGCGGTTCTGGGCCACCGATTCAATGTGCTGTTCGACGATGCGGCGGGCCAACTGGGTTTCGTCGTCGGTACCCGGCAACTGGAGCAGCAGGCATTCCTTCAAGTCGCGCGCGCCCACCCCGGCGGGTTCGCAGCCCTGCACCCATCCCAGCGCCGCCGTCAAGGAGGCCAAGGCCATTCCGCTTTCTTCGGCAAGCGTCTCCAGCGGAATATCCAGATATCCGCGCTTGTCGAGCGTGCCCACGATCAGTTCGGCCGCGGCCTTGACTTCGTCGGATAGTCCCATGACGCCAATCTGCTTGCTGAGGCGATCCCGCATGGAGGAGGTTTCCGTCAGCACGCTCATGCGGTAATCCATCCGCTCCTGGCTGGCCGCGATGTCGTCGGAAGAAGTGGACGCCTCGTCCCGGTCCCACTCGCTGCCGATCTCAGCCAGCGTTTCCATCCGCTCGTCGATCCCCTCGGCCTCCCCCGCCTCTTCCCCACCCTCATCCTCGAAATCGTCCTCGGCCTCGCTCTTTTCTTCGCCTTCCATCTCTTCCAGCGCCGGATTCATTTCCAGCTCGTGGCGAACCATTTGCTCCAAGTGCTGGGCGGGCGCCTGCAACAACCGCAACCACTGCAACAGTTGCGGAGCCAGATTCAGTTGTTGCTGCTGGCCGAGCCCCTGTCCCATGTTCAAGTTGAGTTTCATAGTTTTCCACTTTCACGCTGTAGAGACGTTTTCGTGAAAACTATAGTGCAAGGACCATGCCAACTACTGGAAAGCAGAAGCCATGCGAGTCCTTATTCATTACTCAACAATCAGTTAAGAAATGCAGATTTTAAAGAACGCCCCCGGCTCCTTCATTTCCGGAATGCCCAGATTCCCTCCCATGTCGCGGATTTCGACACCGAATCCGGCTGCAATGCCGGATCCGGCGACACCCCCTCCCCCGCCCCTTATTCCGGCCAAGCCACGAGTCCCAGCGCCTCCGGCAAATCGTAGAGATTCAGCATGGGGATGACGTTGGAAGGCGTCAGATTGGCCGACTGCCGGTGGCCGGTGGGGGAATTGCGGAAAATGCGGTAGACCTGCCCCACCCTCCCGGTAGCCATTTTGGCCTGCCCGCCGCGCGCGCACACCAGCGCCATGCAGCAGAGCGGACAATCCAGCAACAGCTCCAGAATCCCCAACGCGTCCAGCCACGGCTGCTCTCCCCGCAATTCGCCGGAATACACAATCTGCTTGAACGTGCGTTCCAGTTTGAGGTGGCGCACCAGCTGGCGCTGGGAACGGGGCGGGCCATCGACAATCAGGCCCAGCGGAATTCCCATGCCCTGCAGGATGGAAAACACTTCCTCCGCATCGGCATACGGGGCAATCCGCACGGCATGGGCCGCCATCACGGCCGCCGTTTTCTCGACCAGGCGCAAATCGATTTCGTGGAACTGTTCCTCCAGAGCCGCCCGGACGGCGAGTTCCTCCGCACCGGGCACGTAATAGGCGCGCAACGCGTCGTGCACGTCGATTCCGAACAGCGTGCGAAGCAATTCGGCACCGGCGCGGCACGCCTGCTCGCCATAGTGTCCCTTGGGGTAGACCACATCCTCGAGAAGGGCCACGACCCCCTGAACGGGCATATCCATCACCATCCCTCCTTGGCTGGTCCTGCGCAACGGCGCAGGGAAACGTCATCAACGCGTGCTGGGGGCCTGCCGCAGATCCCGGAGGATCCGCGCATACATTTCCAGCCATTCGGCGGTCTGCTGGACGCAATTCAGGACCGATGTCTTCTTCTTGGCCTCGTGGTCCGCCCTTGATTCGGGCTTGCGGTCTTTGATCATGGTTTTCATGGGAACTCCGTTTCCTCCGGGTTGAAACTACAATTGCAAGAGGGTCTGCATCAATTCATCGATCGTTTTCATCACGCGGCCGGCAGCCTCGAACGCGCGCTGGGCTTGAAGCATGTTCATCAGCTCCTCGTCCATGTTCACGCCGATCTCGGACTGAAGGGCGTCCTCCAGGGTATTAGCAATCGCGGTGCCATCCTCCGCCATTTCCTTTTCCGACTGCACCAGGCCGCCGAGCATGGTGAGCCCCGTCGTGAAATAGTTGCCAAACGTCTGCTGGCCCAAAGCCGCCCGCCCCGCCGTGGCCAGATCCGAGATCTGCAGCGCGATGGACCCGTCGCCCGTGTTGGGCACCGGCGGCGGACCCGCGTCATGGCGGCTGGAGGCCGCCGCCACAAGGCCCCCGTTCATGCTGAGCGGATCGGCAGGATCATAGATCAGCGCATTCACCGCGATGTCGCTCGCGGCGGTCCCCGTGAAGAAATCCCAGTTGCAGCGTTCCCCGCTCAAATCGTAGGTGTCGCCTGCCGTGTTTTTGTCGCTGTTGTGCAGCCCGTTCACCGCGCTCATGAAATCCACGGCCAGGGCGTCGAGCCGGTCGCGCATGCCGGCGGAAATGTCGAGCACATCCGACCACGCGCCCAGATCGCCCGAGGCGATGTTCACCGCGACGCCGCCCAGCTCGAAAGTCGGCGGTGGGCCGCTGGCGGTCACTTCGAGGGCCGAACGGGTCGCCCCGTTGCCCGACACCACCGTCTGGCCGTCCAGGGTCACGGTGTAGTCCGCGCCCACCTTGATGTCCGCCAATTTGCCCAGGTCCGACAGAAGCGTTTCCCGCTGGTCCTTCAATCCGTTGGGGTCGAAGCTGGAGAGCGAATAGCTGATGCGGGCGTTCAGGTCCTGCAATTGGGTCGTCAACTGATTGAACTGCTCCACATCGGAAGGCAACTGTCCGGTGAAGCTGCCCGGCACCCCGCTGATCACCTGCGTCTCGAACGTCGTGATGCGGCTGTCCATGCTGCCGAACGCGGCCGCCAAATCCACGCCGCGCTGGATCACCACGTTGCGCAACGCCATGTTGTCGGCCTGGTTGGCCAGGTCCGACCACGCGTTCCAGAAGGCGCTCAGCTTGGTATCCAGCGAGTTTCCGCTGTCGGCATTCAACAAGCTTTCCAGGTTGGCCAGCGCATCTGCCCGCGTCTGGTGCCCGTTGGCATCGCCCGTCTGCTGGCGAAGAAGGTTCTGGATCACGGTGTTCTGCGCCCGCACCACATCGGCCACGCGCACCCCCACCCCGTTGGAATACGTGCGGACCTCCTGGAGACTGGAGGGCGTTTCCTGCACCGTGGCCAGCAGGACATCGCGGCGGGAATAGCCCGGCGTGTTGATGTTGGCGATGTTGTTGGCCGCCACCGTCAGCCGGTTCTGGTGCGTCAACAGCGCGCTGCGGGCAATGGTCCAACCGTTATGAATGGTGTCCAACATGGCCGGTCATCCAATCTGCCGGATGAGGAGGGGGCTGGCGGCCGGAGTTTGCAGGAGGCCCGAGCGTCCATACAATCCCGGATCGTCATTCCCGTCGGCATGAACCGGCCGCAGAATTTGTCGGTATAGTTTCTGAAAGGTGGAAGCCAACAACCGGTTGGATTCCTGCAACCGGCGCAACTGGCGCGCCAGCGTTCCGATTTCCTCGTCCTGCATCACGTCGGGGGGCGCGGCCAGCAGCGCGGAAGACATCCCCACGTTCTCGCTGCGGGCGGCCACTTCCATGATCCGGTCCGGATCCCGGGAAAGCATGGCCGCGCGGAGATCGGAGGAAATCTCCACCAGCCGGCTCAATTCGCCCACCACTTCCTGGCGAAGGCTGTCGTCCAGGTTCATCGTGCAATCCTCCCCTGCTGGCTCATCTGCTCGTACAACTGGTCGGCAATGCCCGTCGAAGAGGACTTGGCCACCGAGGTGGCCACCTGCTCCACGCAGAACTCGCGGAACTGGTCGAATCCGGCGGCGGCATCGCCCGCCGTGTCGGTGGACTCCTGGCTCAGCGCCTCCTTGAGCATGATCCCCAGCAACATGCCTTCAAACTGCTCGCACGCATCCCGCATCCGCAGCTCTTCCTTCCTCTGCTGTGGATTCAGCTTTTCGCTTTTCTCGGCTTCCCGCCATGAGCGGCCCCGGTCGATGAGATCCCGCGTCTGAATGCTGTCCATGTCCATGATGGCGGCTCCTTATAGGGTTTCGATCTCGACTTGGATGGCACCCAGGCGGCGCAGCGCCTGCAGAATGGAAATCAAATCCTGGGGAGTGCCGCCCATCTGGTTCAGCACGTCCGCCAGCGACTGGATCGTGGTCACCTCCGGCAGCAGCATCACGCGGGCATCTTCCATCTGGTTCTGCGCGGTCACGTCTTCGGTCACGACGGTCTGCCCCTGGCTGAAGGCTCCGTACGGCTGCGACACGCCCAGCGTGGACTTGATCGACACCGTCAGGTTGCCGTGCGCCACCACGGCCGGATGGATGTGGATGTCGCCGCCCATGACGATGGTCCCCGTCCGCTCGCTCAGCAGAATCTTGGATTGCATGTCCGTGATGACCTTCGCCATCTCGATGTCGGCCACGAAATTGGCGATGCGCCCGCGCTGGATGTCGCTTTCGGAAATCCGCACCTGCACCGTCGCCGCGTCGCGGGCCCCGGCCACGCCGGGCCACTTGTTGTTCAGGCTTTCCGCGATGCGGATGGCCGTGGTGAAATCCGGATTGTTCAGGGAAAGGGTGAGCAATCCGTTCTGGGTCCATACGCGGTTGTCGTTCACGCGAAGGGTTCCGCCCTCCGGCACGCGGCCCGAGGTGGGCGTATTGCGGGTGACCTGCTGGCCGCCCGGCTGGCCCTGCCCGATGCTGAACCCGCCCACGGCCAGCGCCCCCTGCGCCAGGGCGCACACCTGCCCATCCGGATCCAGCAGGGGCGTCATCAGCAGCGTCCCGCCGGCCAGGGATTCGGCATCGCCGACGGACATCACATTCACGTCGATCCGGTCGCCCGCATGGTAGAACGGGCTCAAGCGCGCCGTCACCATGACGGCGGCCACGTTCTGGCCGTCGATTTCCTTCTCCGGAACCGTGATCTGAAACTGATTCAGCAAATTGGCGACGGTTTGCCTCTTCATGGTCAGGTCGCCATCCCCGCTGTCGTTCAAACCGACCACCAGTCCATATCCGATGAGTTCCACGTCATCCAACCCCACGATCCGCGCGACATCCTTGATCCGCGACTCCTTTTTCAACGGCTCCTGGGCATCCGCAACCGGCAGGGGCCACAGGCAACCCGTCCAGGCAAGCAATAGCCAGGCGGCGGCATGTCGTTTCAGTATGGTGTTCATGGCTCTCATTTCCTTTGCCATTCCGGTCAGAACAGGTTCAACCAGTTGACCATCTTGGTGAACAGGCCGCGTTGCTGGTCGCGCACCAGCGGCCCTTGGGTGTCATAGCGAATGCTGGCGTCGGCCATCCGCGAAGACGACACGGTGTTGTCGCTGCTGATGTCTTTCGGCCGAACAGTGCCCGTCAGCGTGACCTGCACTTTTTCCTGCTGGAGCTGGACCGTGCGATGACCTTCCAGCAGCAGGTTTCCGTTGGGCAGCACATCCAGAACCCGCGCACTCATGGTGGACGTGAAATCCTCCTTGCTGCTCAGCTCTCCGCCACCCGTGAAGTCATGCTTGAAGTTCCAGTTGAATTCGGGAACGTTGATCTTGCTCCACGGCCCGCCAATGACCTCGTCCTCCGTCGTCACGGTGGGATGCCCGAAATTCGCGCTCCCCCCGCCCGTCGTGCTTTTGGCCGACTTCTGCGCGGCCTCGCGATTCACGGCCGAGCTTTCCTCGATGATCACGGTGACAATGTCGCCGATTTCCCGGGCTTTCACGTCGGAATACAGGGACGTCGCCATGCGCCATTCCGTCCCCGCCATGGAAAGGACCGGCAGGAACGCCACACACGCGAGAAACAGGCTAAGAGGAGTCTTCATGTTTTGGGGCCTCCCGGTTCATCTTCCAACAGGGCGCTGCGCGGCTGGACCAGCCGAACCTGCATCTTCCGCCCGGATTGTTCGTTCACGCACAGGATGTGTTCATCGCGCCGGCCATCCGATAGGGCCCGGGCGCGGAGACTGACCGTCAATCCGCCCCGGTGGGACAGAACCTGCACCATTTCCCCCCGGCGGGCGCAAATGGGTTGCGCCAGCATGCCCGCCGCCAGGATCTGTCCCGCCTGCAGGCTCCGCCGCAATTCCATGCCCACCACGGCCACATCGGCCGGATAAAAGCGAGCGGCGTCCTGCTCGGAAATCCAACGCTGCTCCACGGCATCCGCCGTCAGCGTTTCGCCCCGCGCCAAGGGACGCGTGGCGCTCCAGAACGGACGCATCTCCGTCAATTCCACCTGCACACCCTTGCCATAGGTCTGCCCATCCACCACCACGCGCACATCGGCCAGGGTCTTGCCGGACTCCGAAACCGGGGCGATTTGGATCACGACGAGATCCTGGCGCCCTTCCGGCACCTGCGGCATGTCCACATCGCCCTGAACCACCTCGAAACGGCGCCCTTTCCATTCGTCATGCCGCTTCACGTAGTCGTCCACCGCCTGCTGCAGGCGGTCCAGATTCACGGTCTGGTGCTTTGCGCTCACCTGAATGACCGGCCGGCCGCGCAGGACCACGTTGCGCATGTCGTCATAGGCATTCATGGTCTGGGCCACTTCGGTCAGGGACAGGGCCTTGGTCTCCCGGGGGGCCGGTGCATCCGCGATGCTCCGTGTTCCCCAGCCGTCGGGCAGGCTGGTGCCCGCGCGCAC
>CAYNHA010000277.1:0-2724 GCA_964397035.1 uncultured Verrucomicrobiota bacterium | reverse complement strand
GGATATTGAATATTGAGATCGAAGGATTTGATCTCCTCTTGCCAGCTTGCCCTTTCCTCCATCCGCTTCGGTTATGAGGCGGAGGGTTGGGAATTGCAATTCCCCACCCTTTCTTTTGGCGGCGAGCCTGTCTGCGGCATCACCGGTCCCAATGGCTCGGGCAAAAGCACGCTCCTGAAAATCGCAGCCGGACTGCTCACGCCGCAGGAGGGGACCGTGGACTTGAACGGTCGGCCCCTGTCGCGGATGCCGCGCCGTTCGATTGCCCGCGTCCTCGGTTTCCTTCCGCAGGAGTGCCCGGCCTTGTTTGACTACACCGTGGAGCAAGTGGTGGCCATGGGGCGCCACGCCCACGGCGGCGTTCTGGAAATGTCGGCCCCCGGCGACCGCGAGGCCGTGGAGCGCGCGCTGGCCGATGTGGGCCTGGAGGCGTTGCGTCATCGTCCGCTCTCCCGGCTTTCGGGCGGCGAGCGTCGTCGTGCATGGATTGCCTCGGCCTTGGCGCAGGAGCCCGGCCTTTTGCTGCTTGACGAGCCGACGCAATCTCTGGATCTCCATCAGGCCGCTGTAGTCATGGAGGTCTTGGCCCGGCGGGCTGTGACGGGGTTGCGCGTGGTGGTCGTGATGCACGACCTGAATTTGGCCGCCCTCTTCTGCGATCGGCTCATTTTGATGCAAAACGGGAAAATGGCCGCCGATGGCTTTCCTTCCGGCATTTTGACTCCCGCGTGCCTGTCGGCGGTCTATGGCGAAAAAATAGAGGTCGTTTTGCACCCCGAAACCCAAAAACCACTCGTTTTTTCGAAAAAATGAGCAAAAAACACAAAATTTACGCATTTTCGTCCATTTTCTTCGTATTTTTTGTGGTTTTTCCGTGGATCGGGGCCGAAAAACTGGAAATTCGCGAAATTTTCCGGTTTTTGTTCGGCGAATGGACGGCCGACTGCATGATTTTCTTTCAGATCCGGATTCCCCGCGTGGTTATGGCCTTGATGGCCGGCGGCGCGCTGGGGATGGCCGGTGCGGCGCTCCAGATGCTGTTTCGCAATCCGCTGGCCGAACCGTGGACGCTGGGTATCGCCGGCGGGGCCAGTTTTGGGGCTTTTGTCGCCCGTGTATGCCCGTTCCTGTGGTTTTCGTTCGGACCGATGAATACGTCGCAGGTTATGGCGCTGGCCGGGGCGGGCGGGGCCTTGGCGCTGGTGATTTCTCTGGCGCGGCGTTCCGGCGGAATCGGAACCCAAACCCTGCTGCTGGCGGGCGTGACCCTCGGCGTCATCAGCGGCGGCGCCATCATGGTGGTCAGCGGATTTATTTCGCCGTGGAAACTGGCGGAATTCCACCGCTGGCTGCTGGGCGGCCTGGATGCCGCCGATTGGCCGCAAGTGGCCACCCTCGCCACGTTGGTGGTGCCGGGACTGGCGATTTTGGCTTGGCTGTCGCGCGAATACAACCCGCTGGGACTGGGCGAAGAAATGGCCGCCGGGCAGGGGGTCGATGTGGCGCGCGTCCGCCGCTGGACCGCCATCGGCGCCGGAATGGCTTCTGCCGGGGTGGCTGCCGTGGCCGGTCCCATTGGATTTGTGGGCCTTCTGGCTCCTCATGCCGTGCGGCGGCTGGTCGGCCCCGACATGCGCACGGTGCTGCCGTGTTCGTTCCTGTTCGGCGGCGCCGTGCTGGCCGCCTGCGACACCCTCGGCCGCTGGGCCGCCTCGCCCCTCGAAGTTCCCGTCGGCGCCCTCACCGCCATCCTCGGCGGACCCCTTTTCCTCTGGCTCCTGTCCCGCCGGTTTTGATGCGCCGAAAACGCTTGTTTGCGGTCCCTTGCGCTGGCATCCTAGCCGCATCCTATGAACACGTTTGGTCATTTTCTTTTGACGCGTTTCAATGCTCCGCAGAAATCCGCCGCCCCGGCCGAGCCGTCGGGCAAGCCGTTGGGCCTGGATGCCACCTGGCTGGCGCGCCGCTTTGATCTGTTCGAGCGGATCTGCCTGGCCTCTCTCCAGCGGCAGGTCGAAGGGGCCTTTCAATGGCTGGTGTTCCTGGATTGGGCCACGCCGGTTTCCTTCAAGGAACGCATGGCCGCGCTGACGGTCCGCCACGAATTCCTGCATCCCGTGTATTGTTCTCAATTCGACGAAGAAACCGTGTTGGCCGAAATCCGCCGCCGCGAGACGGAAGGTCGTTCCCGCATCACCACCAGTCTGGACGTGGCCGCGGCCCTGCATCCGCGCATGGTTGAAAGGATTCAGGAGCTGGCGCGGCTGCACGCCTCCGCGATGGATTTGCAAAAAGGCTTTCGGATTCGCTTCCCTGTCGGCTGCACGGAGAAGAACGGCGATTTCTACATCCGACGCGATCCTGCCAATCCCTTCTCCAGTTTCATGTCGGCGCCCGAATGCATGCAGACGGTGCTGGGCGCGGAGGCGTCGGTCCCTGCCGTGGACAAGGCCATCCGGCCCATGTGGTGCCAAGTTGTTCACGACGATGCCGACACCCGCACCCCCAACGGCATTTACTGGCCGTGGGGCGGATGCAGCGAATTTGCGCCCGTGGTCACGAACGGTTTTTGTCGCGGCATGCTGTGGCAATGTGTCGAGGTGGTTCGTAGCGCCACCCGATATGGTCTCAGTCGGTAAGCACCGGTGCGAGGGCCGTTGCCGGCAACCAGCCGCGCGTGCCCTCGTCTTGGATTTCCACCCACGCGCCGCGCGAGTCCAGTTT
>CAYNHA010000276.1:0-7354 GCA_964397035.1 uncultured Verrucomicrobiota bacterium | reverse complement strand
GTCGGTTTGAATGAGCGGTGAAGGGGCTGGCCAGTCGGTATATTACGCCCCCGAATTAAGCCTCACACATGGAGAATCGGTAGCACTTGGAGGTAGCACTAGGCTTTTTGGGAGTACGGTCAAAACGTCATAACAGCCTGCAAATAAAGGGTAATATGAAGAAAAAATGGACGGGAGGGGACTCGAACCCCTAATCCTTGCGGAACCAGATCCTAAGTCTGGCGCGTCTGCCAATTTCGCCACCCGTCCGGTGGTCAGGTGGGGCATTAGAGAGGGAAGGGGGTGGAATTTCAAGCCGCTTTTCTCGGGGCGACATGCGGGGGGCGTGTTTTGGAGTTTGTCGGACACGGGGAGGGGATGGTAATGTCAACGGTTCAATCGAAGGAGTCAACTTATGGAAACGATTTACAACTCGAAAGACATCTTGGAAATCCTGCCGCACCGGTTTCCGTTCATTTTGGTGGACCGGATCGTGGAGTGCAATGATACCGACTGGATTGTGGGTATCAAGAACGTGGCGGCCAACGAGCCATGTTTCCAAGGGCATTTCCCGGGCATGCCGATTTTTCCGGGTGTGTTGCAGTTGGAGGCCATGGCGCAGACGGCGGGTATTTTGCTGAACAAGGTGATGAAAAGCGAAGGCAAGGTTTCCTACTATTTGGGCGTCGATAACGCGAAGTTCCGCCGCATGGTGATGCCGGGCGATCAGGTGCGCATGGAGATCAAGCTGCTGCGGCTTCGCCTGGGCATGGCGAAGGTGGCGGGCCGTGCGCTGGTGGATGGCGAGCTGGCGTGCGAGGCGGAGATGATGTTTGGCGGCGGGGGCAAGTAGGCATGGCTGTTTCGATTCATTCATTGGCGGTGGTGGCGCCGGGGGCCGAGCTGGGCACCGATGTGACGATCGGCCCGTTCTGCACGGTGGGGCCGAATGTCCGGCTGGGCGACGGGGTGGTGCTGCGTTCGCACGTGAGCGTGGACGGGCATGCGACGCTGGGGGCGGGCTGCGAGGTCTGGCCTTTTGCGAGCGTGGGCGGCAAGACGCAGGATTTGAAGTACAAGGGAGGGGCGCCGCGCCTGGTGGTGGGGGAACAGACGGTGATTCGCGAATGCGTCACGCTGAACTGTGCGACCTTCGATGGCGGCGAGACGCGCGTGGGATCGAAGTGCCTGATCATGGCGTACTGCCATGTGGCGCATGATTGCATCGTGGGCGACCGGGTCATCATGGCCAACAACGCCACGCTGGCGGGGCATGTGATCATCGAGGACGATGCGATTTTGGGGGGGATGGCGGGCATCCACCAGTTCGTGCGCATCGGGCGCATGAGCATCCTGGGGGGCGTGACCAAGGCGGTGAAGGATGTGCCGCCCTACATGATGGCGGACGGTGATCCGCTGAAGGTGTATGGTCCGAACAAGGTCGGATTGGAACGGCACGGGGTTTCCCCGGAAGCGCAGATGCTGTTGAAGCAGGCGTACAAGATTGTCTACCGCATGGATCTGACGACGGCGAAGGCGCTGGAGCGCATCGAGGCGGAGCTGGCGCCCGTGCCGGAGGTGCGGAACTTTGTGGAATTCATCCGCAAGAGCGAACGAGGAATATCGAAATGAAGATGCGCATGCCGTTGCTGGGATGGGTGGCCTGTTGGCTGGGGGCCGGCTGGCTGGCTTCGGCGGGAATGGCCGAGGAGATGCCTGTGGAGGCCTCTCCCG
The DNA here is from genome assembly GCA_964397035.1 of uncultured Verrucomicrobiota bacterium. GTDB lineage: Bacteria > Verrucomicrobiota > Kiritimatiellia > CAIQIC01 > Lenti-01 > Lenti-01. Next base: position 5,641 of record CAYNHA010000276.1, on the reverse strand, counting down.
TCCCGGCCCCGCAGGGCGGCGGCGACGTGCAGTTCAACTTCGAGCAGGCGGACATCCGGCTGGTGACGCAGATCGTAGGCAAGTACACGGGCAAGAAATTCGTGGTTCCCGAGGGCATCACGGGCAAGGTGACCATCCTGACGCAGGGGCGCATTCCGGTGGAGGAGGTGTACCCGCTGTACCTGAACATGCTGGAAGCCAGCGGCTACACGGTGGCGGAGCAGGGGGGGGTGCATCGGGTGGTGACGATGTCGGGCGGGCCTGCGTTGGCGACCGGATCGGGCGTGGACGGCGGCATGGTGACCCGGTTGATTCCGCTGAAGAACGTGAATGCCGCGGAGGTCAAGAAGAGCCTGGAACCCTTGGTGAGGGGTGGCAAGGAAGGCGCCTTGGAGGTCTTTCTGCCGAGCAACCACCTGATCGTGACGGACACCGCGGCCAACGTGGCGCGGCTGGAGGCGCTGGTGGCCGAGCTGGACAAGCCCGGATCGGGAAGCATGATCGAGATGGTGGCGCTGAAGTTTGCGAATGCCAACGATGTGGCGGAGCAGTTGCGCGCCACGCTGGGGGCGACGGATACGGCGGCCAACAAGATCAACCGGCATTTTGAACAGGTGGCCGGAGGGGCGGGCTCCCTGCCAACCGACTTTACCGTGGTGGCGGCTCCGCAGGCGAACAGCCTGATCCTGGTGGGCATGCCGCTGCAGATTGCCGAAACCAAGCGGATCATCGAAAAGATGGATGTGGAGAATCCGAACGGGTTCGGGCGGTTGAATGCCATATTCCTGAAGTATTTGTCGGCGGAAGAAGCCTCCAAGAGTCTCAATGCGCTGCTGGGCAAGGCCCCGGCGGCGGACGGGGTGGCTGTCCAGCGGGACATCGCCATAGAGCCGAGCGTGGCCAACAACGCCCTGCTGGTGGATGCCTCGCCGCAGGACTTTGAATACGTGAAGCGGCTGGTGGATCGTCTGGATGTGGTGCCGCAGCAGGTGCTGGTGGAAGTGCTCATTGCCGAAGTCAACATGGAGAAGGGCCTCGATCTGGGAGTGGAATGGTTTGGCATCGACAGCCCCGACGGAAGTGGAACAGGCGGCTTTGGGCGCACCCGGTACGGAGACAGCGACTCCATGATGTCTCTCCTGACGGAAGGCACCTTTCCCCAGGGACTCGCGATGGGGGTGATCAGCGGAACCTTCACGGGGCCCGACGGCAAGGAATACAACCAGATTCCGATGTATCTGAAGGCAGTGGCGGGCAACCGCGACCTGAAGATCCTGTCCAACATTCCGCTGTGGGCGCAGAACAATCTCGAAGCGTCCGTCAGCGTGGTGGAGAACATTCCCATTTTGAAATCGTCGGTCGAAGGCTCGGGGTCCGACCGCGACTACATCCAGAACATCGACCGGCTGGACGTGGGCATCAAGCTCAAGTTGACGCCGCACGTGAATCCGGACCGCGAGATCCAATTGGACCTCAATCCCAGCATCGAGTCGGTGGTGGAGGAGAGCAGCGATACGCTGAAATACACGCCCACCATTGCCAAACGCGAGGTGAAGACGACCGTGACGATTCCGGACCGCACAACGGTCATCCTGAGCGGGTTGATCCGCGAGGACACCTCCAAGATCACGACCAAGGTGCCCCTGCTGGGCGACATTCCGTTTCTGGGCGCCTTGTTCCGGTCGACCAGCGACGGCAAGAAGCGCACGAATCTGCTGATTTTTGTGACGCCGCGCCTTGTGACGGACATGAGCGTGGCCGAAGAGGAGAAGGCGCGTCTGGAGAAGGCCACGAGTCTGGAGAATGCGACGAAGGCCCTGGACGAGCCCTATCCGGATGCCGACAAGGCCGCCGAGCGTGCCGCGAAGGAAGAGAAGAAGAAGGCTGAAAAGAAAAGGCCGAGGGTGGGCGGCAAGCCATGAGCGACGCCTCCAACGGCCTTTCCTCGCTGGAACGCATCGAGGAGGAATGGCTCGATCCGGCGTTGATTGAAACGGTCCCGGTGGACTGGGTGCGGCGGAATGTCCTGGTTCCCTTTCGCTGGAACGGGCAGGTGGCCATTGCCGGTGCGTCAGGGGCTTCGATTCAAAGCTATGAGGATTTGTCCCTGTTGCTGGGAACGGAGGCGATTTGGGTGACCGTGCCGGCGCCGGAGATCCAGCGTGCCATCGACAAGTGCTATTTCCAGCGATCCGGGCAGGCTGGTGCGGCCGCCGCGCAGGCCGGGCAGGCGGCCGCGGAAGGGGGCGGGGACGTCCCGCTGCGCCGCGAGGCCGACGACCTGCTGGCGGGCAGCGCGGATGCGCCGGTGGCCCAGTATGTGAACATGATTCTGCTGGAGGCCGTGAAGAGCGGGGCCTCGGACATTCACATCGAACCCTATGCCCATGCGTTGACCGTCCGCTACCGCATCGACGGGCTCCTCTATGAACAACCGACTCCGCCGCGCCAGTTGGAAAGCGCGCTGACGGCGCGCCTGAAGGTCATGGCGCGGCTGGATCTGGCCGAGAAGCGCCTGCCGCAGGATGGCGTGGCGCGCGTCCGCGTCGGTGCGCGCGAGATCGACGTGCGTGTTTCCAGCGTGCCGGTGGCGGAGGGCGAGCGCATCGTGCTGCGCTTGCTGCACCGCGAATCGACGCGGTATTCGCTGAACGAGCTGGGCATGTCGACCGCGATGCTGGAGTTGTTCCGCGGCATCCTGCGCGAGCCGCACGGAATCGTGCTGGTGACGGGCCCCACGGGAAGCGGCAAGACCACCACGCTGTATGCGGCCCTGCGCGAGCTGGACACGGCGCACCTGAACGTTCTGACGATCGAGGATCCCATTGAATACCAGTTGCCGAACATCGGACAGATGCAGGTGCATCCGAAGATCGGCCTGACGTTTGCGCGCGGGTTGCGCCACGTGCTGCGTCAGGATCCCGATGTGGTGCTGGTGGGGGAAACCCGCGACCTGGAGACGGCGGAAATCGTGGTGAGGGCCTCGCTGACGGGCCATCTGGTGTTCACCACGCTGCACACGAACGATGCGGTGGGTGCCGTTACGCGCATGGCGGACATGGGGATTCCTCCCTATCTTCTGGCCTCGGCCGCACGCGCGGTGCTGGCGCAGCGGCTGGTGCGGCGCCTGTGCCCGCATTGCCGGCGTCCGGTGGAGCTGGCACCGGCGGAGGCCCGCATGCTGGGGCAGCCGAAGCTGGCGGGCCGTCCCGTGTGGGAGGCATCGGCGGCGGGGTGCAAGGACTGCCTGAACGGGTACAAGGGGCGCACCGGCATCCACGAACTGCTGGCGGTGACGCCCGCGATTTCGGAGGCCATCCGCACGGCCGTGCCGCCTGCGGAATTGCTGCGGCTGGCCGTTGCGGCCGGTTTTCGGGACATGCTGGATGACGGGGTGGACAAGATTTTGGCGGGGGCCACGTCGGTGGCGGAAGTGCTGCGTTCGGCTGGCGCCCGCCGGGAATAGGGCGGCCGGGCATGACAACCTTTGAATACAAGGGCTACGATTCTGCCGGACGTGTACAGGGCGGGTTGGTCGAGGCGGAGGACCTCAAGGATGCGCGCAAGCGGCTGGCGGCGCGCGGCCTGTTGCCGGAGACCCTTCAGGCGGCGGCCGGACAGGCGTTGGGGCGGGAGGCCAAGGCGTCCTCGTTTTCCCCGGAAACGCGAACCATGTTTTACCGCGAGCTGGCGGCCCTGCTGGGATCGGGCGTCGCGCTGGTTCCCGCGCTGGATGTGATTTTGAAAGCCCCTGAATTGGACCAGGCCCGCACCTTGCTGGCGGCGGTGCGCGACCTCGTGCGCGAGGGGCGGCCGCTGAGCGCGGCGATGTCCGGCGCTTCGGCGCAGGTGACGCCGTTCGAGCAGGCCGTGATGGAGGTGGGCGAGCGGACGGGCGGCATGGGCGAGGCGCTGAACCGGCTTGCCTCCTTTCTCGAGGAGCAGGAAAAACTGCGCGAGAAGCTGATGACGGCGCTGCTCTATCCCTGCGTGGTGGTGTCGCTGGCGGTGGTGATCGGCGGGCTCGTGCTGGTGTTCATGCTGCCGATGGTGCAGCGGTTGTTCAGCGAAACGAACCTCAAGCTGCCGCTGTTGACGCAGGTCATGCTGACGGGCGGGCGCGCGTTCGGGGGATTCCTGCTGCTGCTGGCGGCGGGCACGGCGGGCGGGGTGGCGTGGTTCCGGCGCCGGATGCGGGCGGACGAGGCACTGCGGATCCGCGTGGACCGGCGCCTGTTTTCGATTCCGCTGATGGGGGGCGGCTGGCGCGATTTGACGAGCCTGCGGTTTGTGCGCGTGCTGGGCCTGCTGCTGGAGCGCGGCGTGGGGCTGATGGAAAGCGTGCCGATGGCCGGGCGGGCCTCGGGCAGCGCGTGGCTGGCGGATTGCGCGCTCCGGGAGACGGCGGCGCTGGGACAGGGCAAACCGCTGGTCGAGGTGATCCGGGGCATCCGTCCGTTGCATCCTTCGCTGGCGGCGTGGGTGCAGGCGGGGGAGGCGGGGGGAAATTTGACGGGGCTGCTCGACAACGCGGCGCAGCGTTTCCAGCAGAGCTGGGACCGGCTGGCCTCGCGCGGGATGATGCTGCTGGAAATCGGAATGACACTGGTGGTGGGCCTGTTTGTGACGCTGATCGCCCTGGCGGTCCTGTTGCCCGTGCTGCAAATGAACAAAGGAATCATGCCGTGATTTGGTGGATCTATAATTTGGTGTTTCCGGTGGCATTCGCGTTTCTCCTGCCGCATTTCGTGCTGCGCATGCTGCGCCGGGGCGGATATGGGCGCGATTTCGCCCAGCGTTTTGGCCTTTACCAACCTGCCGAGGCGGCCCTTCTCGATGCCCCGGGCCGTCCGATCTGGATCCAGGCCGTCAGCGTGGGTGAATTGGCTGTGGCGTTTTCCTTCATGGAGGAGCTCCGCCGCCGGGATGCCACAGTCCGCTTCGTGCTGACGACCAACACGTCCACGGGGCATCTGCTGGCGCTGAAAAAAATCCAGGCGCCCGATGTGACGCTCTATTTCCCGATGGATGTGCCGTGGGTGATTCCGCGCGTGCTGCGGCGGATGCGTCCCTCGGCGGTGGTGCTGGTCGAAAACGAAATGTGGCCCAACCTGATCCGCTATGCCCGCAAGCAGGGCATTCCGACGGTGATGATCAACGGCCGCATTTCGGAGCACTCGTTCCGCGGATACCGGAAGATCCGGTTCATCACGCGCGATTTGCTTCCGCGCATCCACTGGTTCTGCGTGCAAAGCGCGGCCGACCGGGACCGGTTGCTGGCGCTGGGCGCGCCGGCCGACCGGCTGGAGATCACGGGCAGCGCGAAGTACGACATTGGCGCCACGGCGCCGACGGCGGAAGCCCGCGCGTGGGAGGTGCTGGCCAAGCTGGGCGTGAAGCCGGGGCATCCGGTGCTGGTGGGCGGGTCAACGTGGGCGGGTGAGGAGGCGGTGCTGCTGGACCTGGCCCGCGAAGCCAAGGCGGCGCATCCGCACCTGATGCTGGTGCTGGTGCCGCGCCATGCGGAGCGGCGCGAAGAGGTGCTGGCGGAAATCCGGCAGCGAGGCATGAGCGTGGTGCAGCGCAGCCAGTTTGCCGATGGCGCCGCGGCGCCGGTGCAGCGTCCCGACGTGCTGCTGGT
>CAYNHA010000275.1:0-4246 GCA_964397035.1 uncultured Verrucomicrobiota bacterium | reverse complement strand
TGGACCACCGCCAACGAGTGGGTCAAATCCCTCGGCTTCGGCGCCGGAATGGGCCTGCCCAACGCCAAGCGCGTTTCCGATGAATTCCACATCGCCTCCGCCCTCGGCGTCGGCACCACCGTCACCATCCGCAACACCCTGCCCCCTGCACACCGCCTCCAAACTTGAATATGGGATATTGAACATTGGATATTTGGATATTCAGATCCTAAATCCCTCGTCTTCCGCATTGCGCTTCTGGCATCCCCTCTGCTATCGTAACACCGTGAACCGCATTCAAAAACAATCCCCCTAAGGAGTCGGTATGAAGTGGCATTTCCTCGGCGGCGCAGACACGGTGACCGGCTCCAAGCATCTTCTCGAAACCGAAAACGCCCGCATCCTCTTTGACTGCGGCCTCTTCCAAGGCCGCCGCAAGGAGGCCACCGAGATCAACCAGACCCTGGGCTTCGACCCCGGCACCGTCAACGCCATGGTCCTCTCCCACGCCCACATCGACCATTGCGGCAACATCCCCACCCTCTCCAAGCACGGCTACCGCAACCCCGTTCACACCACGCAGGCCACCGCGGACCTCCTGCCCATCATGCTCCGCGACGCCGCTCACATCCAGGAAGCCGACGCCGCCTACCTGAACCAGAAAACCAATCGGCGCGGCCTCCCCCCCGTCGTTCCCCTCTACACCATCGCCGACGTCGAAGCCTCCCTCAAGCTGGTCCGTCCCCATGCCTACAACGAACCCATCACCCTCCCCGGCGGCATCATCGTCACCCACGTCGAAGCCGGCCACATTCTCGGCGCGGCCCTCGCCCTCGTGGAAATCCCCAAGCCCGACGGCACCTACCTGCGCGTGGCCCTCGCCTTCGATCTCGGCCGCCGCAACCTTCCCCTCCTCCACGACCCCGCCCAGCTTCTCAACGTCGACGTCATCATCTGCGAAAGCACCTACGGCGACAAGCTCCACGACAACGTCCTCAACGCCCGCGAAGACCTCCGCACCGCCATCAACCGCACCCTCCAGCGCGGCGGCAAGGTCATCATCCCCACCTTCGCCCTCGAACGCGCCCAGGAAGTCATTTATCACCTCGCCCACCTGCGCGAACGCGGACAAGTTCCCCTCGTCCCCGTCTATCTCGACAGCCCCATGGCCCACGCCATCGCCAAGGTTTTTGAGAAACATCCCGGATATCTCGACGATGAATACAACGCCCTGCGCGGCCGCGTCGGTTCCGTCGTCACCCCCGACTGGCTCACCTTCACCGAAACCGTCGAGGAATCCAAATCCATCACCTCCTCCACCGCCCCCGCCATTGTGCTCGCCGCCTCCGGCATGTGCGAACATGGCCGCATCCTCCACCATCTCAAGCACGGCATCGAAAACAGCAAGAACCTCATCCTGCTCGTCGGCTACCAGGCCCAGAACACCCTCGGCCGCCGCCTTCAGAACGGCGAAAAGAAGGTCAAGATCTTCGGCGACGAATTCACCGTCAAAGCCGAACTCCAAACCCTCCACTCCTTCAGCGCCCACGCCGACCGCCTCGAACTCTACCGCTACATCCACGACGCCAAACCCCGGAAGGTCATCCTCGTTCACGGCGAACAGGATCAGCGCGATTCCTTCGCCAAGCTCCTCCGCGAACAACTCCGCGTCGAAGTCGAACTCCCCGCCAATGGCGACGCCATCGATCTCTCCCTCCTCCCCCCCGTCGCACCCGTACAGCCCGACTCCTCTCCCACCCCCGACCCCATCCCCTCCCCCTCCTGACCCCTGCCCCCCTTCATAATTCTTCATTCTTAATTGCCACTCCCCAACCCCTAGAGCCCCCCCATGACCTCCGATTCCCCCAGCATCCCCACTCCCGCTCCTCACCCCTTCCGCGCCGGCATCGCCGCCATCGTCGGCCGCGCCAACACCGGAAAATCCTCCCTCCTCAACGCCATCCTCGGCGAAAAAATCTCCGCCGTCTCCCCCGTCGCCCAAACCACCCGCCGTGCCGTCCGAGGCATCCACAACGAGCCCAACCTCCAAATTGTCTTCCTCGACACCCCCGGCATCCGCCAAGCCTCCCACACCCTCAGCTCCATGCTCAACCGCACCGCCCGCGGCCTCGTCACCGGCTCCGATGTCGTCCTCCTCCTCCTCGACGCCTCCATCCCCCCCCAGGACGAGGACCGCGGCTGGATGCAAAAACTCGCCTGCGACGCCGAACCCGTCTTTGCCATCCTCAACAAGAAAGACCTCGGCCTCCACCGCGCCGCCTACGAAACCCTCTGGGCCGAAGTCGTCGAAAAAAACCGCGCCCGCAACCCCGATCTCGTCCCCGCCCCCATCCGCTGGTTTGAAACCTCCGCCTCCACCGGCGAAGGCATCCCCGCGCTCCTCGAATCCATCCGCTCTCTCCTCCCCGAATCCCCCGCCCTCTTCCCCCCCGACATGCTCACCGACGATCCCGGCCCCTTCTTCATCGCCGACATCATCCGCGCCCAGATCAACCTCCGCCTCAAGGCCGAACTTCCCCACGCCATCGCCGTTGCCGTCGACAACATCGAAGAAACCCCCGACACCGTCAACGTCTCCGCCACCATCTATGTGGAAAAAAATTCCCAGCGCCCCATCGTCATCGGCCAGCGCGCCAAAATGATCCGCGACATCCGCCACGCCGCCGAAAAAGAACTCACTTCCATCTACGAGAAGCCCCACAAGCTCGAACTCTGGGTCAAAGTCGAAAAAAACTGGTCCACCAACTATTGGCTCCTCAAGAAATTCGGCTACGTCGGTTCCTGACGCCGGAGGTTCAGGGTTCACAGTTCAGGGGTTCACGGGTCCCTTGGACATTGGATATTGATTATTGGATATTGAATATTGATTATTGTCCCCCATGACTCTCCCCTCCATCCTCATCCTCGCCGCCCTCGCCTTCCTCCTGGGCCTCGCCCTCGGCTATGCCCTCGCCGCCGCGCGCCTCGCCCGCGCCAAAACCGACCTCGTCCGCCTCCAAACCCAATACGACGCCCTTGCCGCCGCCCGCGAAGACCTCTCCAACCAGTTCCAGGTCCTCGCCTCCCGCACCCTCGACTCCCAATCCCAGAAACTCACCGCCCAAAACCGCGACACCCTCTCCGCCCTCCTCGCCCCCCTCGCCGAGAAAATCACCGACTTCAAGCAAAAGGTCGAACAAGTCCACGCCACCGACCTCCAGCAGCGCAGCGCCCTCAAGCAGCAGGTCGAAACCCTCGCCGAACAAAGCCGCGCCGTCGGCCAGAAAGCCGACAACCTCGCCACCGCCCTCAAAGGCGAAAACAAAACCCTCGGCAACTGGGGCGAACTCGTCCTCTCCCGCCTCCTCGAATCCTCCGGCCTCCAGCAGGGCCGCGACTTCGACCTCCAGGTCAGCGCCACCTCCTCCGACGGCCACCGCTACCAGCCCGACGCCCTCCTCCGCCTCCCCGAAAACCGCTGCATCCTCATCGACGCCAAAACCTCCCTCTCCGACTACCTCAACCACGTCAACGCCACCACCGAGGAAACCCGCGCCGCCGCCCTCAAGGCCCACCTCGCCTCCGTCGAAGCCCACATCAAGGGTCTCTCCGCCAAACGCTACCAGGACCTCCCCGACTTCAAGGACAAATCCCCCGACTTCGTCCTCCTCTTCATCCCCAACGAACCCGCCTTCTCCCTCGCCCTCGCCTCCAAGCCCGACCTCTTCGAAACCGCCGCCCGCGCCAACATCATCCTCACCGGCCCCGGCGGCCTCCTCGCCACCCTCCGCCTCGTCGCCCAGCTCTGGCGCCAGGAAAACCAGCGCACCGCCCTCAACGACATCTTCGAATCCGTTCGCAAAATCTACGAAAAATACGCCAGCTTCGCCGACGACATGCAGAAGATCGACGACTCCCTCCAAAAAGCCCACGACGCCTACCGCGACGCCTACAAAAAACTCGCCACCGGCGACGGCAACCTCGTCCGCCAACTGGAAAAATTCCGAAAAGACAATATCATTAAACCCAAAAAGCTCCCCCCTCCCGCCTTTCAATCCAACGAGACCGAATCATGAAAAAATCTAAATTCTTCACATTCTTCATTCTTCCTTTTTCATTCTTCATTTTCCTCTCTTCCTGCACCCGCAAGGAAACCCCGGCCCCCGGGGGGCCCGGGCGGGGGCGCCGCGGCCCCGGCGGCCTCCTCGCCACCCTCCGCCTCGTCGCCCAGCTCTGGCGCCAGGAAAACCAGCGCACCGCCCTCAAC
>CAYNHA010000274.1:0-33304 GCA_964397035.1 uncultured Verrucomicrobiota bacterium | reverse complement strand
ACGAGCTTCTCGGCCTTCTCCTCGCCGGACTCGAAATTGATCGAATTGACGAGCATCCGCCCGCCGTAGAGCTTCAGTGCGGCCTCGACGACGTCGAGCTGCGTGCTGTCCACCATCAACGGCAGGCGGCATTCGCGCCCCGCGCGCGCGACGAGCGTCGTCATGTCGGCCAGCTCGTTGCGGCCGGCATAGGCCACGCTCAAGTCGAGGACGTGCGCCACGCCCTCGTCCTGCTCGGTCAGCAGGTCGAACGCCGTGTCGAGCCGTTCCGCCAGCAGGGCCTCGCGGAACTTTTTCGACCCGGTGGCATTGGCCCGCTCGCCCACGTAAAGCGGCCGCGGGTCCTGCGTCAGATCCATCGGCGCAAACAGGCTGCCCACCTGATCCGGTGTTTGCACGATTCTTGCGGCGGGCGCCGGGGCCGCCCCCAGCGCGTGTCGCAGCGAGCGGATATGCTCCGGCGTGGTGCCGCAGCACCCGCCCACCACGTTCAACCCCAGCTCCTTCGCCATCGGCGCAAACACCCCCGCAAAGGCATCGGGCCCCAGCGGATAATGCACCTGCCCGTTCACAAGCGAAGGCAGTCCCGCGTTGGGCATGCAGCCCAGGCCCGTTTTCCACAGCTTGGCCATCGCCTCCAGATGGCGCTTCATCGCCTCCGGCCCCGTCGCGCAATTCAACCCCAGCACATCGATCGGGTACGGCTCCAGCGCCGCCATCACCGCCCAGATGGACGACCCCACCAGCAGCGTGCCGGTTGTTTCCACCGTCACGGACACATACAGCAGCTTGTCCGTCCCCTTTCCCATCACCTGGTTCGCCGCCGCCACCGCGGCCTTGATCTGCAGCAAATCCTGGCACGTCTCGATGAGGATCCCATCCGCGCCTCCCTCCAGAAGCCCCCCCATCTGCTCCTGGTAGCCGCCATATAAATCGTCGAACGACACCTGCCCCAGCGTCGCCAGCCGCGTGCCTGGCCCGACCGAGCCCAGCACAAAACGCGGACGTCCATCCGCCGCCGCCGCCTCGTCCGCCGCCGACCGCGCAATCCGCGCCGCCGCCAGCGAAATCTCCTTCGCGCGCGCGGAGAGGTTGTATTCGCCCAGCGTAATCGGCGAAGAACCGAAGCTGTTGGTCTCCACCGCATCGCTGCCCGCCTTGAAATAGGCCGCATGGATGTCGCGAATGATCTCCGGAGCCGTGAGGTTCAGCCACTCGTTGCATCCCTCATATTCGCTCCAGGCCGCCGCCCCCGGATTCCGCCCCTGGATCTGCGTGCCCATGGCGCCATCCACCACCAGCACATTCTTCTTCAAAAAGTCTTTTATCGCCATGCGCAATCCGCCTTTCCATTGATCGGATTCGGCAACATACAGGTTTTCCACAGTGTGGAAAATAGTTTTCCACAGTGTGGAAAAAAGAGTGCTGTTTTTCCACAGTGTGGAAAAAACGGAACGGGATTTTCCACAGTGTGGAAAACCTGCGGCGGGGCCGCGGCCCTTGCCTACGGCGTGTAGCGGAGCTGGTAGTAGGAAGGCAAAGGCGGCGAGGTGTTCGTCCACGGCGAGACCTGCGGGCCGAAGTTGGACCAGTTCACCGGAATGTCGGTCATGTTGGTGGCCCGGTAGACCCGGAGGGTGATGCCGGTGTTGGGATTGACCCACGCCAACCGGACGTTGCCGTTGGTGTGGAGGATGGAGGTGAACATGGGTTGCTCCCAGTCCTCGATGGTCAGGTCGTAGACGTGGTTGCTGCCGCCGTATTGGTTGGTGGCAAACACGGTGAAGTTGAACGGTCCCGCCGCGGTGGGTGTGCCCGCCAGCCAGCCGTTGGTGGCCATGTTCAATCCGCCGGGCAGGCTTCCGTCCACCACGCTCAGGGTGGAGTTTCCGGTGACCACGATCTGGTTGGAGTAGACTGTGCCGATCTTGCCGGCGGGAAGCGGACTCTCGGTGACGAACACAGGACGCTCGGCGATTTGCAGATCGAACACCCGGTTGGTCCAGCCATAGGCATTCGTGGCCGTCACCGTGAAATTAAAGCTGCCCAGATTGGTGGGCGTGCCGCCGATGACGCCATCGGAATAGAGAACGAGCCCGCCGGGCAGGCTACCCGCCGTAACGCGGAAGGTGGGGTTCCCGCTGGCCACAAGGATCTGCGAGTAGTAGATGTCCTTCACGCCCACCGGCAGCGGACTGGTGGTGCTGAACACGGGGGGACCGAAGATTTCGAGGCTGTATTCCTGCGTGCTGGCTCCCACGATGTTGGTGGCGCGGAGGGTGAAGGTGGGGTTCTCGATCACGGTGGGCGTGCCGCTGATCAGACCGCTGGAGTTGATCGTCAGGCCATTGGGAAGGCTGCCGGAGGACAGGCTGAACACCGGGAGGTTGCTGGCGACCACCTGCATGGAATAGGCATGGCCCACAATGCCGCTCGGCAGCGGATTGGTGGTTTCGAAGACCGGGGCCGAGGGGGGCGGATTGATCCGGAGGCTGTAGAACCGGTTGCTCGCCCCCACATCATTGGTGGCGCGCACGGTGAAGAAGGCGTTGTAGAGCCCCGTGGGCGTACCGCTAAGCAGGCCATTGGTGGTCAGGCTCAGACCGGGGGGCAGGCCGCTTCCGGCGTCATACCACGTGATGGCCGTCGGGTTGTTGGCCACGTTGAACTGGAGCGAATAGGGCGCGCCCATCACGCCTTCGGGAAGCGGGTTGGTGGTCACGAAAACCGGGGGGGCCATCGGCGTCGCCTGCACGGTCATCAGATACGCGTTGGTGACCGTTCCAACCGCGTTGCTCGCGATGGCATAGATGGTGAAAACACCCGTCACGTTGGGATTCCCGCCGACGGCGCCGCTGGTCTCGTTGAGCGTCATCCAGGGGGCCCAGCCTGAACCTTTGTAATAGCGGGGAGCCGGATCCCCCGCCGCCGTGATGGAACCGGCGTAGGACGAATTGGTGTAGGCAATCGGCAGGTTGAACGCCGTGAAGCGGGGAGGCATCAGCGAACTGACCACCAGGCAATGCCCGACGCCGGCAGCAATCTTCGAGACCCCGTTGCTGGCAAAGGCGGGAACGGGCGATTGCGCCTTGGTGTCATCGCCCCACACCACGACGCTTCCATTGGTCTTGAGCGCCATGCTGAAACAATCGCCCGCCGCGATGGCCACCACATCGGAGGAGGCTTCGGGCGGCACCACCGTTGCGTCGTAATAGGTGGCACCCCATGCGATCACTCCGCCATTCTTGAGCGCCAAGGCATGCCAACGGCCGGCGGCAATGGCCGACACGCCACTGGTGGCTTCGGCGGGAATGACCTGGATATCGTTTTCCGTGGAACCAAAAATCTGTACGCCGCCACTCTTGAGGGCCATGCTGTAGGCACCGCCCGCCGAGATGGCCGACACGCCGCTCGTCAGCGCCGAGGGCACGGTACACTGTCCTACCTGGTTGGAACCCCATGCGATGATGCCCCCGGCCTTCAAAGCCAGCGCATGGTATTCACCTGCCGCGATTTGGCTCACGCCGCTGGACACTTCCGCGGGAAGATTCGTCCGGCCTCCCCAAGCCACAACCGACCCATCCGTCTTCAGGGCCAAACTGTAATCCGCACCGCCCGCCACATTCGTGACACCGCTTTCCGCCCAGATGGGCACATTGGTTTGGCCGGCTGAATTTTCGCCCCAAGCCCACACGCGGCCATTTTTGACTGCCAAACTGTGGTTGTATCCCGCTGCGATGGAAGAGACACCGCTCATGGCATTCGTGGGAACGGGAGAAGCCTGGTTCCCCGCATTCATTCCCCAGCCCACCACATAGGCGCCTTGGGCCAGAATCGAATCAGCAAAAAGCAGGAGCGCCACCCCCACGACGATTGCACACCATCTTTCAACTATGCAAACCTGCTTCATACAATCAGTATCTCTCATTCGACGGCCATTTGCAAGTTTCACCTCGGGTACCTTCAGCCGAGGCCATTCTGACGTGAATGCGTTCACATCTGCCTGCTCTCCGGCACTTGACGTCCTGAGGGTTTTAAGGGAAAAGCGTCCCATGAACGTGGATGGAAAACACTATCGGACCATCTGGCTGGAAAGCCCCGGATGCGTGAGGATCATCGACCAAGCCCTGCTGCCGCATACCTTTGCCTTCATGGATCTGCGCACTCCGCAGGAAATGGGCATGGCCATTTCCCGCATGCACCTGCGCGGCGCGGGGCTCATCGGGGCCGCCGCCGCCTGGGGGATCTATCTGGCCGTTCTTCTTCACGCCGACCAGCCGGACTTCGAAGACCGGATGAAAACCGAGGCAGCGGCGCTCATCGCCACCCGCCCCACGGCCAAGAATTTGGAGTGGGCCGTCGTTCGCATGCAACAGGCGCTGGCCGCGTGCCATTCCCCTTCGGAACGCCGGGTCTGCGCCCTGCGCACCGCCACGGAGATTTCGAACGAGGATGCCGAGTTCTGCCGTCGCATCGGCCAACACGGTTGCGAACTCATCCGGGAAATTTCCAGACGCAAAGGCGGGAAGCCCGTGAACATCCTCACCCATTGCAATGCCGGATGGCTGGCATTCGTGGACTATGGCACCGCGCTTTCCCCCGTGTATGCCGCATTCAACGAGGGGGTTCCCGTTCACGTGTGGGTGGATGAAACCCGCCCGCGCAACCAGGGAGCCTTTCTCACCACGTGGGAGCTGGGCCACCACGGCGTGCCCCACACGCTCATTTCGGACAATGTGGGCGGCCATCTCATGCAACACGGCATGGTGGACATCGTGTTTGTCGGCTCCGACCGCACCACGGCCGCCGGAGATGTAGCCAACAAAATCGGCACCTATCTCAAGGCGCTTGCCGCGCGCGACAACGGCGTTCCCTTCTATGCCGCCCTGCCGTCCTCGACCATCGATTGGGACATCGAGGATGGCGTGCGCGACATCGTCATCGAAGAGCGCGGTCCGGAGGAAGTGCGCCACATGACGGGCTGGGACGACCATGCCAACCGGGCAGCAACGATCCGCATTTGCCCCGGCTCCACACAGGCCGCCAACTATGGCTTCGATGTGACTCCCGCCCGACTCGTGACGGGCATTCTCACCGAACGCGGCCTCGCAGCGGCCTCCCGCGAAGGGCTCCGCGCCCTCCACCATGCGTAGAGACGAAGGATACATCAAGTTCTCCTATGCCCACGAGGCGGGCCCGCCTCCAACGCATCCCCGGTTGCACGACCTGATGAGGATTCGCGACGACCTGCACGAGTGGAATTTGATTGGCGTTCTTCCCGACGGCATCGGATACGGCAACATCAGCACCCGGATTGAAAACACCGGCCGTTTCATCATCACGGGAAGCGGCACCGGCCTGCAGTTCCCCATCCGGGCCGACCATTTCTGCGAAGTGTGCTCCATCGACATTGCCGGGAACCGCGTGGAATGCCGCGGCCCCCTTCCCGCCTCGTCCGAATCCATGAGCCACGGCTCGATCTATGCGGCACGGCCGGACGCCAACGCCGTGATCCACATCCATGACCGGATCCTCTTCCACATGCTCATCCGCGAGGGAGCACCGCAAACACCCGCCGATGCCGCCTTCGGAACGCCCGAAATGGCCCTCGCTGTTGGCCGCTACGCCGCCACCCTCCCCCCCGCGGCCTGCATGGTCATGGCCGGTCACGAAGACGGCATCATCGCCTTCGCCCCCGATCCATGGGACGCCCGCGACATTCTCTGGAACGCCTATTCCCGCTCCAGACAGCAATGAGATAAGCCACCGTAACTATCGCAATTAATTAACTGTGATAGTCCGGGCTTGACCCAAAGGCCGGACTATCACTTATAATTATAAGTGATAGTGGCGAGCCGATGGACAGAAATACTCCACCCCCTTTGAAGAAACGGGATCACAGACCGTTGGCCAGGAACTCGCGGACCACTTCTCGATCGTCGAAGTGCGTCATTCGGCCTGCCACTTCCTGATAGGTTTCGTGGCCTTTTCCCGCGATGAGAAGCGTGTCGCCGGGACGGGCGGCTTGCAGGGCGGCGCCAATGGCCTTGGCCCGGTCGGATTCCACCCGGTGGGGCTTTCCGAGATCCATTCCCGCCAGCACTTCGTTGAGAATGTCCTGGGGATTTTCGTTGCGGGGATTGTCGCTGGTGACAACGGCATAATCGGCCAGTTCCGACACTGCCTCCCCCATGCGGGGACGTTTGGAGCGGTCCCGGTTTCCGCCGCAGCCAAAGACGCAGAGAAGACGCCCTCCCGAGGTTTCGCGCAAGGTTTGCAGCACGTTGCGCAGGGCGTCTTCCGTGTGGGCGTAGTCCACGAAGATATGCCGGCCCCGGGAATCCTCCACCCGCTCCAAACGGCCAGGCACGCACATCAGCTTCCCCAACGCATCCGCCATCGGTTCCACCGGAACGCCCAAGGCGCCGCAAACGGCAAAAGCCCCCAGCGCATTCGACACATTGAATCGGCCGGCCATGCGCAGATTCACCGGAACTTCCCCCCACGGCGAAAGAACGCGGAAGGAGGAGGATTTTTCGGAAAGCCGGATATCCACCGCGCGGACAACGGCGTCGGAATGGCACCCGAAGGTGAACAGGCGTCCGGCCAGAAAGGCTTCGCCCGCCAGGCGCCGCCCGTAGGGATCGTCGATGTTCACGGCCGCGGGGGCCGAGGGAGACCTCGCAGCCAACGTCTCAAACAGGCGCTTCTTGGCATCGTAGTAGGCTTCCATCGTCTTGTGGAAATCGAGGTGGTCGATGGTCAGGTTCGTGAAGACAGCCGCCGAAAACCGCGTACCGCGGAGCCGCTCGGCCGCCAGTCCCTGCGAAGACACCTCCATGGCCATGGCCTTGCCGCCCGCCCGAAGGGATTCGGCGAAGAACCGCTGCAGATCGATCGATTCGGGCGTGGTTCGCGTGGCGGAGAGGCGCCGTTCGCCGAATTCATAGTGGATGGTGCCGATGAGTCCGCACGGAATGCCGACTCCGCGCAGAATCTCCCGGATCATGAAAACCGTGGTGGTTTTCCCGTTCGTTCCAGTGACCCCCACCACCTGGATCTTTTCGGAGGGATGGCCAAAAAATTCGGCGGCCACATCGGCCATGGCGGTCCGGGCATCGTCTACGCAAACCCCAGCCAACGCGCGGGGGAGTTGAATTCCCCTTTCATGCATCACCGCCACCGCGCCGCGCCGCGCCGCATCCTCGATGAACCGGGAGCCATCCGTCTGGGTGCCCGGCAAGGCCAGGAAGAGATCTCCCGGACGCACGGCACGGGAATCGCAGGCCAAGCCGTTGACAACGGTACTGGCCGCCCCCCCGGACAGGGTGGCCGACACATTCCGGAACAAGCGGCCCAGCGTCACCGAACCGGAAGAATTTCCGAACGAACGAACCGTCATGGCTCCACCTCGGGAATTTGCCGGTAATACACCGGTTCACTCGCATCCACGGGACGGATGTCCAGGTACCGGGCAATCGGGGCGGCCATGTGCGCGAACACGGGCGCGGCCGTCACGCCACCGGTGCGCAACGGCTGGGGATTGTCCAACACCACGATGATGCCGATTTCGGGCCGTTCCGCGGGCAACAGTCCCATGAAGGAGGACACATTCTCGTTCTTTACATAGTGGCCATTCTTGATTTTTTCCGCTGTGCCCGTTTTGCCCGCCACGTTGTAGCCCGGAATGGCGGCCCGCGTTCCCGTGCCCCCTTCCCGTGTCACCTCGACCAGCATCTGCCGCATGAGTCCGGCCGTTCGCTCCGTAATGGGTCGGGCCAGCGCCACGGGCTTGTTTTCCTGCAGCACAACGCCATTCTTGTCGACCACTTTCTTGACGATGTGCGATTTCATGAGAAACCCGTCGTTTCCAATGCAGCACAGCACGTTCAGCATTTGCAAGGCCGTCACGGAAACCTCGTGCCCCATGGCCACGCGCGTGATGCTGATCTTGTTCCATTTGGAGAGCGGATGCAAAAGACCGGACTCCTCCCCGGGCACTTCGATGCCGGTGGGCTTACCCAGCCCGTAGGTGCTCAAGTAGCGGTGAAGGCGCTCTTCCCCCAGCATCACCGCAATTTTGGCGGCACCGATGTTGCTGGACTTCCGCAGGATTCCGGTCACGTCGAGCGTCCCATACGGATGAAAATCCCGCAGCGGTTTCCCGGCAAATATCCACATGCCGTTTTCGCAGAAAAACAGATCGTTGGTCGAGATCAAGCCTTCGTTGAGAGCGGCCGCCACCACGCCGACCTTGAAAACCGATCCGGGCTCGTAGTTGAATCCAATGGTACGGTTGAGCCGAGCATCCGCTTCGGTGTTGTTGTAGTCGTTCAGATCGTATGCCGGGCGCGAGACCATGGCCAGAATGTCCCCCGTGCGGACCTCCTGCACGATCGCCCACGCGGCCTGGGGATGGAAGTTGGTCATCGCGGCATCCAGGGCTTTTTCGGCGAAATACTGGATGTTCTGGTCCAGAGTCAGATAGATGTCGGCCCCCTCCTGCGGCTCGACCTCCAGCGAGCGGCGCGTATAGATTTCGCGCCGGTTGCCATCGCGCTCGCTCTGGCGGAAGCCCGGACGGCCCCGCAGCAACGCATCCCACCGCTGCTCCACGCCCGCACTGCCCACGCCCTCCTTGTTGGAAAATCCCAGCACGTGGCACCCCATGGATTCATGCGGATAATACCGGGTGGTCAGCGGCTCGAAAAACACGCCCGGCATCCGGAGCCGCTCAATGGAGGCCGCCACTTCCTCGCGAACCAGCCGCGCCACGGGCTCATAGCGGCGCCCGGGGCGGTTGACCCGGTCAAGCACCTGGGCAAACGGCAGTTGCAGAATCCGGGAGAGTTGGGCACTGACCGCCTTGGCCTGGCCATTGCTCAGAACCACCACCGGATCCACGCACACGTTCTCCACCGGAAGATCCAGCGCCAGAAGGCGCTCGTTGCGGTCCAGAATGCGCCCCCGTCCGACCAGGATGTCTTCCTTCACCGTCCGCATGCGGTTCACGCGGCTCTTCTTGGCCTCGTTGGGTGCCAGGTGCAAATATCCGAGACGGCCAACGAGACAGCACCAGACCGCCAGCAGGATGACGGCAACGAAGGCAACCCTCCACATGTACCCCCGGTCAATCACGCCGGGTCGAGGTGTCGCGGGACGCGTAGCGGGCGGGCTCGTCGGGCTCTTCGACATGCAGGCGAATGATGTTCTGCTCCTCCGGGAACGACATCACGATGCCATGGTGGGCCATCAGGCGCTCCATGCTGGGCGTCGAACACGCGGTGGCCCAGTTGCGCTCCTCGTTCACCACACGCTTGTGCAGCTCGGCCTTTTCGTGCTCCAGCTTCTTGATTTCGCGTCCAATGTTCTCGCAGGTGTTGAAAATGCTCAGGTACGCCATCGCCAGCACCGCAAGCAGAACGCCAATCGAAACGCCCCAGACCATGATCCGGTTGCCTTCTTGCCCCGACTTGATGTTTCTCTTCGCCATCCTATGCCATCCTTTCCAGAACCCGCAGCTTGGCCGTCCGGGAACGGGGATTCCGGGCCATCTCCTCTTCCGTGGCGGTCACCGCCTTTCGGGTCACCCTCCGCGCGCGCGGCAACTGCCCGATCCAGCGCGCTCCGCCCTTGGCCAGCGATTCCATCCGCCCTTCGTGGGCCGCCATGAACTGCTTGACCATGCGGTCTTCCAAGCTGTGAAAACTGATCACCGCCAGCCGCCCGCCCGGAGCCAGCAACTCCAAGGCAGCCGGCAATACCGCCTCCAGCGCCGCCAACTCGCCATTCACCGCAATCCGCAGCGCCTGGAATGTCTGAGTGGCCGGATGCGTCCGTCCGCGGCGACCTCCCTTGGCCTGCGACACCAGCTCGGCCAATTGGGCCGTGGTTTCAAGCGGCTCACCCCGCGCCAAAGCCCCGGCGATGGCCTTGGCGATCCGGCGCGACATGGATTCCTCGCCATAGCGCCACAACACATCGGCCAACTCCGCTGGAGAAAGCTGTTTCAGCAACGCGGCGGCCGTCAGCTCCTGACGGTCATCCATCCGCATGTCCAGCGGACTGTCCCGCATGAAACTGAATCCCCTCTCCGCGCGGTCCAATTGCATGGAGGACACACCCAAATCCAGCAGAATGCCGCGAACGCCATGGATGCCGTGCCGGGCGGCCACCGCGGACATCTCCGAAAAATTGGCCCGCTCCACGATCGCACGGCCTCCAAATGGCGCCAAGGCCGCACGGGCCAGTTCAAGGGCGTCCCCGTCGCGATCCAGCGCCAGCAGCCGAGCATCCAGGCCCGCCGCCGCCAGCACCGCCGAGGCATGTCCCCCCGCCCCGGCTGTTCCGTCCACGTACCAACCGCCCGGTTCCGTCACCAACCGGGCCACGGTTTCCTCGAGCAACACCGGCACATGGAGCATGGATCACCTCGTTCGATCAAACGAACCAGACGCTGCCGCTTTGCGTACGCGTGGATGGCGAGCCGATTCGCAGACCGCCTCCATCCTCGGTCACGCTATCGGCGCCTTCGAACAACTGATAGCGCGGCAGGAGGACGCGTTGGGGAACGGAGAACCAACGCGACTCCTCTCTGCCGCTGGAAATGGATTGGCTCATGACCAGATGGCGTCCCACCACGCCGCGGCCGGCGGGAACCGCCTTGGTGGCGGCGGCGGCACGGGC
This sequence comes from uncultured Verrucomicrobiota bacterium, assembly GCA_964397035.1. Classification (GTDB taxonomy): domain Bacteria; phylum Verrucomicrobiota; class Kiritimatiellia; order CAIQIC01; family Lenti-01; genus Lenti-01. The sequence continues at coordinate 22,618 of CAYNHA010000274.1, read as the reverse complement.
CGGAGCCACGACGCGCGTCGTGGCCACCACACGCGAGCTGGTCCTGGACTTGGATTGCACCGACACAACCGTCTGGGGGATGACGGACGCGGACGTTTTCGCCTTGGGAGCCGGAATCGTCTCCTCGACCGGGATCGCAAGAGTCTCCGCCGGACTGTAGGCCACAGTGCCGGAAGCATCGAAAAGCTCCGCCTGTTCGGCGCGGTTCTCCGGCAACCGGGGATATTCCCGGTCCCACCAGTTCCCGCCCTCCTGTTTCGGCTGCACCTCGGACTCAATGCCGAGGAAAAAACCGCCCAGAAAATTTAGAACCCGATGAATTGCGCTGCTTCCGCGAACTTCGACTGATCTAGCTGCGAGTTCTGCTCGTTCCATGACTCCGGACTCCATAATTCAAATCGGCTACCCACTCCAACCAACACCATCTGATTGAGGATTCCCGCTTGCTCCAGCAAAGCATCCTTCACGCGGATCCGGCCCTGCGAATCCAGCACCACGCGATCCGCGCGCGAAAAAAAGTCCCGCGAAAACTTCATCGCTTGCGCATTGGCAATGGAAACCGAACGGAACTTCTCCAATCGCTGCGCCATTTCGCGGGCCGTCACCACGTAGAGGCAATTGACCCCAACGCCCGGCAAGACATACAGCGTGGGATTCCCCGCCGCCTCCCGCCAGTCCGAGGGAATCGTCACACGCTTCTTCCCATCCAGTGAATGGGTGTAGCAGCCGACGAATGCACCTGCATTCAGCAGCTCATCCAATTCGGTTGTGACACGTTGCTCCATTTGGCTTTTCTTTCGATGCACTTTATCCCACTTCGCCCCACTAACCGTCAACAGAAAATAGGCCCGACTGTTTATTATTTTTATTCAATTGCCATTCAACAGGTTGCATTCATCATCCGCTCGAAGCCTCCTCCACTCATGAACAACTTATTCACAGGCCTTTTGGACAAGTGTGGATTCACCCACATTTTTACCCCTCCAACACAGCATTTCTGTGGTAGGATCCCCGCCCTATGCACGAACTGGGATTGATGACGAATCTGTTGAATGACGCCATAGTCGCTGCCGATGGCGCCAAAATCTGCGCCATGTCGGTGCGAGTGGGCCCCCTTTCGGGGATCGTTGTTGATTCCCTGCACTTCGCATTCGAGGCGCTTTCTCCCGGCACGCAGGCGGAAGGAGCCCGGTTCGAAATCCACGAAACGGAAATTTCCTTCCATTGCCGCCGTTGCCGCGCGAACTACTCGACCCCTGTCGGATCCTATCAATGCCCCGCCTGCCATTCCACCGAAGGTGAATTGCGCGGCGGCACCGAACTGGAACTCATCTCCATCGAGGTAACGGACCATGTGTGACACCTGCGGCTGCGACCATCCCCATACTCATTCCCATGCAGACGGACATGCCCACCCCCATGGGCACGGCCATCCTCCGCCCGTTCGCACCATCGACGTGCAGCGGCCCGCCCTGGCCCTCAACCAGCGCCATGCCGATCAGAACCGCGGATGGTTTCGCGCCAAGGGCCTCACGGTTTTCAACCTGCTCTCCTCCCCCGGTTCAGGCAAAACCGCCTTGCTTGAAAAAACCCTGAAGCATCTTCCCCACGCCGCCGCCATCGTGGGCGACCTGCAAACCGAAAACGATGCCATCCGGCTACGCGCCTCCGGGGCGCAAGCCATCCAAATCACCACCGGCGCCACATGCCACCTCGATGCCCACATGGTCGCCCACGCCTTGGAAAAACTCGACACAACCGGCCTGAAAACCCTGTTCATCGAAAACGTCGGCAACCTCGTTTGCCCCGCCACGTACGACCTCGGTGAAAACAAGCGGATTGTGTTGTTGTCCGTCACCGAAGGCGAAGACAAGCCCCTGAAATATCCCGTCATTTTTCACAATGCGGATCTGGTCCTCGTCACCAAAACGGATCTGGCCGGTGCGGTGGGATTCGACCGGAAAAAAGCCCTGGCCTGCATCCGGCAAACCGCGCCCAAAGCCCGGATTCTCGAAGTGTCCGCCAAAACGGGCGAAGGACTCGACGCCTGGTTCGAGTGGGTTCAGGCCTGAATCCTCCCCCCTCGGAAAAATCCAGTTTTTATAAAGACTGGATTTTGGGGTGCTCGGACCCGGGAACCATCCGGACAATCACCGGCGACCCCCACAGCCGCGTAAGCCCCAGCGCACGGCAAACCGCTTCGAGCCCGGCGGAGAGCGCTCGGTTTTTCAGCATCCGGTGCAGCACCATCGGCAAAAAGAACTGCTTCTTCGTTTCGGCAGGCACAAACCCGTACTTCGCAAATTCCTCGATCACCTGCCGGTGCCGAAACAACGCCCACGGACGGGTATTCTTCTCGAATTTCTTCTTTGCACCGAACAGCGCCGGCGCAATGGCATTCAAGCTCTGGCCCGTGGGATAGTCCACGATCACGCTCTGGCGGGCCACCCGGCACAGTTCTCGCACCAGCTCCGGCCATCGTTCGCAATGGGTCAACAGCCGGAAACAAATCACCACATCAAACAGGTTGTCGGGCAGAGGCAGGTCGATCACATTGCCCACCTGGAAACGGCACAGCCCGCTGTCCATCGCCTCTTGAATGCGGTGGCGGCACGATTCATCGCTGCCCAGCACGGTCACGCGCCGACCCTCGCGGCAAAGCGGAACCGTCAACTGGCCATGCCCTCCCCCCACATCCAGCAGGGAGGCGTCCGGAAATCGGCGGATCATTCGCAGGGTGATCTTCTCCTGCACGTCCAGCATCCACTGGCCCGCAGGCCCGGAAAAACGCGTGGCATATTCGTCCGACGAAGTGTGGATGTCGGCCGTTTCAGGAAATGGACAATCGGGATCGGTTGCGCTCATCCGGGTCTTGTATCTTTTTTTTGCCTAGCGCGCAACCCCACCGCAAACAGGAGGGCCAGCACAAAGAAACCCAGCGAGTTCACCCCGAAAACGGCCCTCAAATTCACTGCCGCCACCAGGCCCGCCAGCAAAGGTCCAACCGCCCAGCCAATCGATCGCGTCGTGCTGGCCAAACCGAAGGCCACGCCCTGGCGACCCTCCGGCACGCGCTTCGCCAGCCAGACATTCAATGCCGGCTCCAACGCCCCCGCAAACAGCACCATGACAAACCGCACGGGAAACAGCACCGCAAAGGAATGAATGACCGTGAGCCACCCGCTCAGCACCGCCGCCATCAAGGCAGCCACGATCAGCAACCGAATGGGATTGAAATGGTCCGACAACCATCCGGTCGCCAAACCCGCCAGCAATCCCGCCAATCCGCTGCACGCATACAAGGCGCCGCTCCACAGCGAGACCCCGTCCAGCGAGCCGTAGATTTCCTGCACCAGAAGGGGCATGAACGACATGTCGAACTGGCGCACCAACGCAATGGCTCCGATCATGGCGAGGACGCCGTAAAACGTCTTTGACAAATCGCGCCAATGCACCTGGGCCCGCGTGGCGGCATCCTCCGAAACGGGTTGACCCGCAGACGGAACCAAAGTCTCGCGGGTGAAGCACAGCACCACCACGCCGGCCACCAGCAAGAGAACGCCCGATGAATAGAACGCCGCGCGATATCCCAGCCAGTGAGCAACAAATCCGCCCAGGAAAGCCCCCGTCAATCCACCCGAATACACCGAAGCGCTCAGCCCTCCCAACGCCAACCCCCTTCGCTCATGCGGCATTTCCCCGGCCAGGAACGCCTGTGCCGCGGTCATTGTTCCCGTCAAGGCACCTTGCAGCATGCGCAGCACAATCAGCATCAGCGCCGAATGCACGGTCCCCATGAGCGACATGACCACCGCACCGGCCAGATTGGCGCGAACCAGCATCATCCGCTTGCCAAACCGGTCCGCCAACATTCCCCACAGCGGCGCCGTGATTCCCATCGTGACCGCGGTCGAGGAGGAAAACAGCGCCACCCACATCTGAAGCTCGCCATGCCGGACCACGCCCAGATCGGTCTGAAGGAAATAGGGTGCAAAAGGCAGCGCAAAGGAAAATCCCATGATCGACAGGAATTGCGACACCCACACCCAAACCATTTTCATTTTCCAGGAATCGGACATACGGCGGGCATTGTGCCGCATTCCCCTTCGCTTGGCATTGAAAATGTGTCCGCACTCCATGCTTGCGCTTTTGAACCGTTCTCTCTACGGTTCGCCAATATGGCACGCGTCGAACACAGCAAGGAAAGCCGGCATTCCCAGCGGCGGGAGGCGTCTGTTCACAATGACATCCCCGCGCGCAGCCACTACCGTCCGCCCAAGCGCGTCATCAGCACGCCCCAGCCCAGCATGAAGCGCCATGCCATCCGCCTTGCCATCGCCACAGTCATCGCGGCGCTGGTCATGCTGGCCCTTCTGATGATGGCCGTCCAGTACGAGAAGCGGGACTGGAACCGAAAAATCCAGCGTGTCTGGGCCGCCAGCACGGCCAAGCCTGCGGCGGTGGAGGAAGAACCCAAACCCGACACCACCGAAACACCCGCAGGCTGGAAATTCGAATTGCCGCCCGACGCCACCTCCCGCCTCCTGAAGCCCCTCCACTCCGACCGCTTCGTTTCCAACTGGTGGCTCATTCTGGCCCGTAGCGTGTCCGATCCCTCCCTGCCGGAACTTCAGGTTTCCTGCCTGAGAATGGCCATGGCCATCAGCGGCGAAACCGCGGAAATCAAAAACGATCTGGGCGCGTTTTATCTCCAGCAGCGGTTCATCCGCGAGGCCACCGCCCAGCTATGGGGCGCCAATCAACTCCAACCCGGCTTCGCCCCCACGCGCTTCAATCTGGCCCTGACGGCCATTGCGGACCGGAATCCCGTGCAAGCCATTCAGTGGCTTGGTCAGTATCTGGGCCAGCGCCCTTCCGACACCACGGCCATCCGCCTGCAAGCCACGCTTCTCACGCAACTGGCCCGCCCCGCCGAAGCCCTGCGCATGCTCGAAAAATTCCTGAAGAACCAGCCCTTCGACAATCCCCTCTATCTGGAGGCCGCCGTTCTCGCCGCAAAGCTCGGCCAAAACCAGAACGCCCTCCGCTATCTGGAAATATCCATGGCCGGGAATCCGCTCCCCAATGTCATCCGCACCTACCAATCCGTGGCTTTCCGCCAGATCCGCCTGTCCGGCGATGGCGAACCCTTGGCCAAGGTGATGGCCAGCAAGGCCCGCGTCGCCTATAGCGAACCCGTTCCCACGGAAGACATCTCCCCCTTGCGCGCCTCGACCACCGAGGCGAAAATCCGCTAATCCGCCTCATGGGCTCGCCCAGATGCGAGCCCCCGTATCCGGCCATCGGGCCGGCGCCCCCGCCACCTCGATCTGGATCGTTCCCTGCTGATCCGTTCTCCAGAATCGCGCTCCGCCCATCGCCACCCGTTCCAGCACCGCTTCATCGGGGTGCCGCCCCTCGGTATCCGGCCCCGCACTGAACACTACCTCGCGCGGTCGCACCGCTTCCAGAAAGTCGGCGCCCGTGGCCTCCGCCGCTCCATGCCGGCCCGCCACCAGCACCGACGACGCCAGCGAACCCCCGCTCTCCTTCATCGCCTTCTCCTGCTCCCCGCCCGCATCCCCCGCCAGCAGAATCGATACCCCAAAGCGCGCCACCCGCATCACCAGGGAAGCATCATCCGCACACGACATCTTCAGCGATTGTGGCGGCCAGAGCACTTCCCACGCCACGTGGCCGGGCCAATCCCCGCCATCGCCTTCCTTCAGCCGCCGAACCGGAATCCCGGCTTGCACGGCCTGCTCCAGCGTTTTTTTCATCACCGGCGAGGACCACAGCGTTTCCGGAACCCATATCTCGCCCACCGCCAGTTCCCGCATCAAGTCCGCAGCCCCGCCCATGTGCTGTGCATCCGCATGCGTCAACACCAGCACATCCAGCCGGTTCACGCCCTCCCCGCGCAGCAGTTTCAGCGTGTCCTCCGCTCGGAATTCCGATCCCGCATCCACCAGCACATGCGCCCGCTGCGCCTGCACCAGCACTGCATTGCCCTCTCCCACATCCAGCACCGAGACCCGGCACCGGCGCGCATCATGGACTCCCCAGGTCAGCGCCAGCCCCGCCAGCAAGGCCAATCCCGCCGCCAGCGCCCCCCGCACCCGGCGTGCCATCACCGTCGCCATCGCCAAAATGGCATACCACCCCAGCACGCCCGCCGCCGGCGGAGTCCGTACAAACCAATGCCCCCCCGGCACCGACGCCGCCCACTGGATGCACCCCGTCAGGAACGACGCCACCACGCGCGCCGCATGATTGAACACCTCCGAGCAAAATCCGCTCCACGGTGCGCACAGGAGGCTCATCACGCCCGCCAGCAAAATGGCGAAAGCCGCCGGAATCACCACCAGATTCATGCCCAGCGCCACCGGTGAAAACAGATTGAAGAAATAGGCCGTCAGCGGGGCCGTGCTCACCCAGGCCGACAGCGAAACCGACCCATGTCGCAATCCCGCCAGCGCCCCTTCGCGCAACCGCCGGGTTCCGGCGGCCTCCGCCTCCGGCAACTGCCACGGATCGCGGCGCGACATCCTTTTCATTCCCGCCTCGAGGATCGGCTGGACCGCCATCAAACCCGCCACGGCCGTAAAGGACAGCAAAAAGCCCAGGTCCCCCAATTGTGAGGGAGAGGCCAGCAGAATCGCCAGTGCCGCCACCGCCAGCGCCGAAAGCCCATCCGGCCGCCGCCTCAGGAAAGGCGCCGCCAGCAGCACGGAAGCCATCACGCATGCCCGGATCGCGCTGGTCGCCGCGCCCGTTGTCACCGTGTACACCACCAGAAGCGGCACCAGCACCGCGAACCACCTCGTCATCGGCACGCCAAGCGCCCGCAGCAGCCCCACGATCAGCAACGACATCATCCCGACGTGCGCCCCGGAAATCGCGAAAATATGAACCGTTCCCGTCGATACAAAATCCTTCCGCAAGGGCGCAGGCAAATCCTCGCGATATCCCAGCAGCAGCGCCTGCAGCAGGCCCCGTTCATCCGGAAAATCCTCCAGCCCGCGCGCCAGCACGGCGCGGCAGATCCGGCGCTGCTCCATGCACCATTCCACGAATTGGTTGCCCCGATGGGCATCCAAAAAGACCGCACGATCCGAATCGATCACGGCCTGGTTTTCGGGCAGCATGAAAAGGCCCGCCCGACGCGGCACCTGCGTCCGCACCATCCCGTGCAGCCGCCACCGCTCCCCATACCGCGGCAGCCGTCCGCCCTCCTCGCCCCCGCGCAGCACCACCCGGACCGAATCCTCCACCCGCCGCCAGAGCCCGTCCCGGTTGATCCCCTCGACACGCGCATGGAAGACCGCGCCATCCGCCTGTCCCGCCTTGGCCGGCCGCGGCACCGCATCCTCCTCCGCCACCACCACCAATTTCACGTACTCCACCGGACGCCTCATCAGCGCCGCCAACGAAGCGTGCGCGGAGCCCTCCACCGACTGCCTCGCATGCGCCGCCACCAGCAGCAGCGCCACCCCCATCAACGGCACCACCGATCCCCTGCGGCGAACCCACAAAAACAGCGGCAGCAGCAGAAGAAATCCCGCCCCCAAAAACCAGGCGGAAGAAATCGGCGCGCAAAGCCCGACCGCCGTCCCCGCCACCACCGGAAACGCCAGCCCCAGCATCGCGCGCCGACGTGGCGGACGCACCCGCCCCCTCGTCGCCCGCATCTCCTCTTCCGGCCACCATTCCACTCTGCGCTCTCCGTTGGGCTTTCCACAACCGACCGTGTTGTACCCTTCCCGCGCCCCGCCCCGCAAGGCCCATCCGCGCCGATCAAAAAAACCTCCCCATTTCCCCCCGCAAGCCCCATACTCCACCCCATGCAGGACCCTGCCGAAATCCTGACTCAACGCGGCCCTCTCACCGGCGCCGAACTCCTCGCCGCCGGCGCCTACCCCGACGTGCTCGACCTCTGGCGTGCCTGCCACGCCCCCCGTCTCCTTCTCCGCCGCACCGGCCGCCGCTACATGCGCCTCGACACCGCCGTCGACCACTACGCCCGCCTTTCCCCCTCCATCCGCCGCGAATTTCTCACCTACACCCTCGTGGGCCTTTCCGGCCAGGAAGCCGCCCTGGAGAAACGTGCCGCCGATCTGGAACGCATCACCGCCGCCATCTCGCGCGAAAAACTCGACCTCGCCCGCGAAAGCATCTGCATGGCCCTCGCCTCCCTACCCGACGAATCCCTCATCCTCCAACACACCACCTTCCTCATCGCCGGCGACATCACCTACCAGATGGCCCACCGCGTCCCCCGCCCCGAAAAAAGCTCCAGCCGCATGGTGCGCGGCTCCGACCTCGACATCATCATCGTCACCACCGACACCCTCCCCGAAGCCGCCCGCCAATCCCTCGACGACGCCATCTACCGCCAAAAACACTACCTCCTCACCCACCCCGACCTTCAGGAAGAAATCGACTACATCCTCAAGCCCCTCGGAAAAGTTCGCCAGCAACTCGCCTTTGACCGCTTCGAACACATGGTCGCCTGCAAGATCCTCTGCGAAGGAAAGCTACTCTACGGCTCCCCCTTCCTCTTCGAAGAACTCATGAAACTCGTCGATGCCTCCGGCGTGCGCTCCAAGCTCGACTCCATGCACGCCTCCGCCGAAGCCTTCCGCCGCCAGGCCGAACTCACCCTCCTCGACCCCGCCGCCACCGCCGCCTGCCCCACCAACCCCCTCAACCTCTTCTACACCCGCGAAGAAGGCGACGAAATCTACTAGCCCCCCCGCGCGTTTTGTTGCCCCATAAACCTTTTCCACAGTGTGGAAAAATTTCTTCCATTGTGTGGAAAAATCGCGAAAAAGTTTTCCATACTGTGGAAAACTATTCCATTCGGCCATAGACCCGCGGATCGAACGCCGCCCGCAGCCCATCGCCCACGAAAACCCCTGCCAGCATGGTGAAAAACAGCGCCAAGGAAGGGTATAGCACCAGCCACCAGGCCTTCGGAAATTCCTGCGCCTGCGACAGCAACTCACCCCAGCTTGGCGTGGGGGGCGGCAAGCCAAATCCCAGGTAATCCAGCGCCGCCATCACGCCGATCGCACCCACCAGCGAAAACGGAAAAAATGTCACCAACGGCACCAGTGCATTCGGCAGCATGTGGCGAAAGAGAATCTTCCGCGTCGGCAGCCCAATGACCCGCGCCGCCTCCACAAACGGCAGCTTCCGCAGCCGGAGGAATTCCCCGCGCATGTAGTACGAAATGCCAATCCAGTTGAAGACGGCATAGACTCCCAGCAGGAGCAAAAAACTCTGCCCGTACACTGAGCCCAGCAAAATCAGCACATAAATAAAGGGGAGCGATTCCCACACCTCGATGAACCGCTGCCCCAGCAAATCCACTTTTCCACCGTAATATCCCTGAACGGCCCCCGCTGCCGTCCCCAAAACCATGGTCGCCAGCACCAGCACCATTCCAAACGACAGCGATGTGCGAAACGCGTAGAGCATCCGCGCCGCCACATCCCTCCCCGAGGAATCCATGCCAAGCGGATGTCCCTTCACCGGACGAAACGGAAAGCGCACCTGTTCGCGAACCGTGGTGAAAGTCCACCCTTCTGTTCCCGGCACGGGAAAGCCGGGTGGATACCTCGGCAGCTCCGCATCCACCACCGCTTTTCTTTCCATCTCCGAGGAGAGCGCTTCTCGAAACGTCAGCCGCACCTTCGACGGCACGGCGCCGCGCGGCTCATACGGCGACAGCGAAATCCATTTGCCATTCGCTTCCTCATCCACCGCTCTTCCCGCCTGATCCGCAAACCGCGCGGCCAACCCCTGACGGATTTTGTCCGGCCACGCGATGGCCTCCCCACCCGCCTGAAGGCCAAATCGTTCCACAGCGCCCGTCATGCGTACGATCCGCCCCTGCGCATCCACATCCGCCGACGCCACTCGCGGTTCCGGCGTCGCCACCACCGTCACGGTGTTGGGCAGCTCAATATCCGACGGCTTCAAACTCTCCATGGGGCCAAACGGAATCAGCGGCCAGACCATCCGGTTTCCAGTTCCCGGCGCAAACGCCTCGCTGGCCGCCAACGCCTTGTAGTCCGGCCGCGTCATCCGCCCGTTGCCAGTGAATTCATCCTCCGGATAAAACCGCACGACCGGAAAATAGTTTCTGCCCCCATATCGAATCCAGAGCGGCCGGTCGTTGGCAATCCATTCCGAAAACAGGCTCACCCCGTAAACCCCCGTCAGAATCCAAAACGCCCACCAACCGCGCCGCATTCCGCGAAACCGCGCCCACCGCTGCCACGTCACCGGATGCCATTGGATTCTGAAAAGTTTCAAAGCCATATCGATCTGTCTAAAATTCGACTCTCGGATCGATCCACAGATAGCACGCATCCGACAACAAACGCCCCAGCAAGCCCAGCACCGACGTCACCGCCAGAATGCCCATGAACACCATGTAGTCGCGGCTCACGATCGCATCCAGACTCAGGCGTCCCATGCCCGGGATTTCGAACACCTTCTCGATCAACACCGAACCCGCGAACAAAATCCCCAGCACACCGCCAAAACCCGTAGCAATCGGAATCAGCGCATTTCGAAAAGCATGCAACCACACCGCACGCTTCAGGCTTCCGCCTTTGGCCAACACCGTGCGGACATAATCCTGCCCGATCTGCTCCAGCAGCGAATTTTTCATCAGCAACGTCAGCACCGCGAAATTGCCGATCACATAGCACGAAACCGGCAGCACGAAGTGTGCCGCCAAATCCTTCAGCCTCTCACCTGTCGAAAACAACTCATAATTCATGGATGTCACACCCGAAGCCGGCAACAGATCCCAAAAACCATCGCCCGTTCCCGCCAGCACCATCTTCAGCAACATGCCAAACGCAAAGGCGGGAATGGCATAGCCGATGAAAACCACCACACTGCTCGCCGCATCAAACACGCTCCCGTGCCGCAGCGCCTTCGCGATGCCCAGCGGAATGCAAATCAGATACGTCAGAACGAATCCCGAAATCCCGAAAACCAGCGAAATGGCAAACCGCTCGCGAATCAACCTCCCCACACTCTTGTTGGGATATTTGTATGACTGAGCCGCCAACCCCATTCGATCCTTCACCAGCCACGTCCAGTAGCGTTGAAGAAGGGGCCTGTCGAAACCGAAATGCGCCTCCAGCGCCTTGCGCTGCTCCGGCGAAATCGACGCGCCCGCATGCAGATTTCTTCCCGATTCCGCCGCCCCCATCCCGCGCATCCGCGCCAACGCCTGTTCCACCGGCCCTCCCGGCACCACCTGGCACAACGCAAAACAAGCAAACGTGATCCCGATAAACGTCGGCACCATCAGCAACAAGCGCCTCAAAAAATAGTCCAGCCGTTCCATCACCCGCGCGCCAAAACCTGCCGATACATGGCCCGGTAGTCCTCGGCCATAATCTTCCAGTCGAACTTCTCCGCCCAGGCCCGCGTCGCCGGCCGCAACCGTTCTGCCACGTCGCGATTATGCTCCAGCCAAAGCAGTTTTTCGACCCACTCATCCACGTTGCGATCGTTGCTCATGATAAAATTGCATTCCGGGCCCACATATTCGGGAACCCCGCCCACCCGGTTCACCATCACCGGCGTTCCACACGCCATGCTTTCGAGAATGACATTATTCGCCGCACTATCCAACATCGGCATCGCCACCACGTCCGCCTGCTGGTATTCAGCCAGCATTTCTTCGTCCGTCAACTTTGGCAATCGGTTCACGCTTGGGATCCCTTGGTAAAAAGACTGTTCGTGCGACGTGGTCCGGATCCGCCACTCAAAACGTTCCGCCGGCAGTTTCGCCGCCACCTGCGCCACAAACTCATGATCCCTTTCCGTGTTTCCCATCATGAACATTCGGAACCGCTTGCCACGGGGTTTCCGACTCGCCGCAGGCTTGAAATAGTCACTCACCACCCCGTGCAAGATCGTCGAAACCCGCTCTTTTGGCACATCCCGCTCCACAAAGGGCCGCTGGCTTTCCGACGTCAGCACCACCTGATCCGCATGTGCATAACCATCCGGCCGCAACCAGACCGAATCCCACCTCCGCGCGCTGCAATGCACACTCACCACCACCCGCGCCCCCTTGCGATGATAAGGCCCCACCCGCTTCGGCGACGCAAATTCCGCCCAGATGAAGTGGACGGGATAAGGCACAGCGCTCCGGGGCAATTCGCGCAAAAACCGAGCCTCGTCTCTCCATGGAACCAACGCATTCCACGTCGACCCGTAATACCGGATTCCCCACTGGCGCAACGTATTTCCCAAAAACCAACTCCGTCTCTGCAACCCTTCCCATTCCGGACGAAATTCCAATTCCTTCGCACCCAGCTCCAACAAAACGGGAATCAAACCGGAATTTGGAGAGAACCCAAACGGACGAAAACCCACTGAATGAAGGAGAACGCTCATTTCTGCCGCCGTCCAGCCCGATCCGGCACCGCCACACGAAATAACGATTTTCCCAGTTCTCTCCAAGCCAACTTAAAAACAGGATGGCTCATCAGGAATTTCGAAGGAAAATAGGCCGCCCTCCAGCCCATACCCTTCGCACGCCAGAATTGAGTACTTTGAAATGCCGACGCCCATAGCAGCTCGTCCATTCGTGATTTGGTAACCATCCCGCCAAAAATGTCCTCCCGCTTGGCGAGGCACTCCATGAACGGAAATGCAGCAGGGACTCCGCGCCAGTCTTGTCCGCTGATCCCCTCCCCCGCCTTCCGGTATCGGGCCAGTACTTCAGGAATAAACCCTATCTCGTTTTCCCGGGCCACTTTTAAAAAAAACTCCCAATCCTCACCTGACCTTCCATACGGCAAAAACTCTGAAAAGGGTCCATATTTCTCATACAATCTCCGCCTCATCAAAACAGTGCTGATTGTAATCCAGCAATGCTCCAGCAAGGAATCAAAGTAGTTTCCTGTGGAAGGAATTCTCCCCTCATGCCGGATTCCACCTTCGACGGAACGGGCATCCATAACACGACAGTAGGTATGGCACAGCGAAATCCCTGGATTGTTTTCTAAAAATTCCACTTGTCGGGCAATCTTGTCTGGATACCAGCCATCATCGGAATCCAAAAAGGCAATATACTCGCCTCGAGCATTCCGGACTGCCTCGTTCCGAGTGGTCGAACACATCCCAGAATTAACTGCCCGCTGAATCAGCCGAATCCGATCTCCGTAACCGCAAAGAACCTCCACAGTCCGGTCGGTCGAAGCATTATCCACAACAACCACTTCCAGATGCTTATAACTTTGCGCGAATACACTATCCAGACACTCGCAAATGGTTTGTTCGCGGTTGTAAGTTCCAATGCACACACTGACCAACGGCTCATTCATACTATTTTCATACTACTCATTTCCGCCTCTTCTTTGCACGTCCAACCTTCTCCCTTTGTTTTCTTGACCATCCCCCCCACCTCCCCGCACAATGCGCGAAACGGTTTACCCTTTGCTTGGGTGCCGCATAACCCTTACAGGAGATTGAAACATGAGCCCCAACGGAAAACAGTCGAAAGCCAAGCCCGCAGATGCCGCCTGCAGCGGGAACCAGCCCAGCTCCGTCGAGGCCATCAAGGGCAGTTTCCAGCACCACCTCAAGTACACGCTGGCCAAGGACGAGTTCTCCGCCACCAACCACGACCGCTACTACGCCCTCGCCCTCGCCATCCGCGACCATCTCGTCGATGGCTGGATCCGCACGAGCGTGGCCTACCACAAAACCGGCGCCAAACGGGCCTATTACCTCTCCATGGAGTACCTCATCGGACGCGCCATGGGCAACAACGTCATCAATCTCAAGCTCGATGAAAATGTCACGAGGGCCATGGAAGACCTCGGCCTTTCCTGGGATTTCCTGCGTGACCTGGAGCGCGACGCCGGCCTCGGCAACGGCGGCCTCGGCCGCCTCGCCGCCTGCTTCCTCGATTCCCTCGCCACCCTCCAGCTCCCGGGCTACGGCTACGGCGTCCGCTACGACTACGGCATCTTCCGCCAGGCCATCAAGGATGGCTATCAGGTGGAGGAACCCGACAACTGGCTCCGTTTCGGCAACCCCTGGGAAATCGAGCGCCCGGAATCGCGGTTCGAGGTCCACTTTGGCGGACGCGTCGCCATGGAGGAAATCAACGGCCGCCTCCACGCCCGCTGGGTCGACTATGAAACCGTCCTGGGCATTCCCTACGACTACCCCATTCCCGGCTACGGCAACAACACCGTCAACAACCTGCGCCTGTGGGAGGCCCGTTCCACCGAGGAATTCAATCTGACCTTCTTCAACAACGGCGACTACATGAAGGCCTACGAGAGCAAGACGCTCACGGAAAACATCACCAAGGTCCTTTACCCCAACGACAACATCGAGCAAGGCCGGGAATTGCGCTTCAAGCAGCAGTACTTCTTCGTGGCCTGCTCCCTCCACGACATTGTCCGCCGCTTCAAGGCCGACGGCAACGAAATCCATGCCTTCCCCGACAAGGTGGCCATCCAGCTCAACGACACGCATCCGGCTCTCTCCATCTCCGAACTCATGCGCATCCTGCTCGATGACGAGCGTCTCGAATGGGACGATGCCTGGAGCATCGTCACCCGCACCTTTGGCTACACCAACCACACCCTCATGCCGGAAGCCCTCGAACGCTGGTCCGTCCATCTGTTCGAAAGCGTCCTGCCGCGCCATCTCCAGATCATCTTCGAAATCAACCGCCGCTTCCTGCGCGAAATCGCCACGCGCTATCCCGGCGACGGCGACCGCATCGCCCGCATGTCCCTCATCCAGGAAACCCCCTCCCGCGAAGTCCGCATGGCCTATCTCGCCGTGGTGGGATCCCATTCCATCAACGGAGTGGCCGCCCTCCACTCCGAGCTGCTCAAATCCACCCTGTTCAAGGATTTCTACGAACTCTGGCCCGAGCGGTTCAACAACAAGACCAACGGCATCACCCCCCGCCGCTGGCTCCTGAAGGCCAACCCCGGCCTGGCCGACCTCATCACCGAGAAAATCGGATCCTCGTGGATCACCGACCTCTCCCAACTCAAGAAACTCGAAGCTTTCGCGGACGATCGCGACTTCCAGCGGCGCATCATGGCCATCAAGCGCGAAAACAAAGTGCGCCTCGCCGACCTGATCCACCGGGAACTGAACGTGAAGGTCAACGTCGACTCCCTCTTCGACGTGCAGATCAAGCGCATGCACGAATACAAGCGGCAGTTGCTGAATGCCATGAACATCATGCACCAGTACTTCGAGCTGAAATCCAACCCCCTCGCCCCGTTTGTCCCTCGCACCCACATTTTCGCGGGCAAGGCCGCGCCCGGATACTACCTGGCCAAGCTCATCATCAAACTCATCAACGACATCGCCGGCGTCATCAACCACGACCCCGCCATGAAGGACCGCATGAACGTCGCGTTCCTGCCGGACTACCGCGTCTCCCTCGCCGAACGCATCATCCCCGCCGCGGACCTCTCCGAACAGATTTCCACGGCCGGCACCGAAGCCAGCGGCACCGGAAATATGAAATTCCAGCTCAACGGCGCCCTCACCGTCGGAACACTCGACGGGGCCAACGTGGAAATCCGGGAGGAGGTCGGCGCCGACAACTTCTTCCTCTTCGGCAAAACCGTTCCCGAAGTCGATGCCACGTGGCGCGCGGGCTACAACCCCTGGGATGTCTACCACGCCAACCCCTCCGTCCGCCGCGTGCTCGACGCCATCAAGAACAACTTCTTCAACCTCGACCAGCCCGGCCTCTTCCAGCCCATCTGGGATGCCCTGCTCACCCACGGCGACCGCTATCTCGTCCTGGCGGAGTTCGACTCCTACGTCGCATGCCAGAGCCACATCTCCAGGGTCTTCGAGGACAAGACGCGCTGGGCCCGCATGTGCATCCTGAACATCGCCAACTCCGGCAAGTTCAGCACGGACCGCACCATCGCCGAATACGCCAAGGACATCTGGAACATCCATCCCTGCCCCGTGGACCTCGACTAAACCGGCCCCTTCCCCTTCCCACGGTCGGTGCGGGACACCCGCACCGGCCTTTCTTCTTTCTTGCGCCCAGCCCCCCGAGGCGTATCATCCCGCCTCCGAAACATGAAATCCGCCACGACATTCCCTTGCGACGTCTTTCGCGACTCCTCCGGCCGCTTCCGCGCCTGAGTCGCTTTCCGGCTGTTTCCTGTCGTTCCGCTGCGGCTCCCATCCCCCTGAACCCCGAACCTTGAACCCTTGACCCTGCCCATCCATGAATAAAAAATTCGTCTCCCACATCCGAAACATCGCCATCATCGCCCACGTCGACCATGGCAAAACCACGCTCGTGGACGCCATTCTCCGCCAGCTTCACATCGCCGAAGGCGAGGCCGCCGCCCAGGATTGCCTCCTCGACAGCAATGACCTCGAACGCGAACGCGGCATCACCATCCTCGCCAAGAATGTCTCCATCCGCCACAAGGGCGTCAAAATCAACATCATCGACACCCCCGGCCACGCCGACTTCGGCGGCCAGGTCGAGCGCGTCCTCAACATGGCCGATGGCGTCCTGCTCCTCGTCGATGCCGCCGAAGGCCCCATGCCCCAGACCCGCTTCGTCCTCGACAAAGCCCTCAAGCTCGGCCTCAAGCCCATCGTGATCCTCAACAAGATCGACAAGCCAGCCGAACGCCACAACGAAGTCCTCAACGAAATCTTCGACCTCTTTGTCGAACTCGGCGCCACCCACGACCAGCTCGACTTCCCCATCCTCTATGCCGCCGGACGCGAAGGCTGGGCCGTCCGCGACCTCGCCAAGGATCCCCGAGAGTCCATCCAGCCCCTCCTCGACGCCGTCGTCGAATTCATTCCCGCCCCGATACTCCTCGAAGGCCCCGTCCAGATGCAGATCACCACGCTGGACTACTCCGACTATACCGGCCGCATCGGCATCGGTCGCGTCCACCGCGGCATGCTCGATGCCTCCAAGCCGCTGGCCCTCGTCAAGCAGGACCGCAGCATCCTGCCCTGCAAGGTCCGCGCCCTCCACATTTTCGAAGGACTGGGCCGCAAGGAGGTCGCCCAGGTCGAATGCGGCGACCTCTGCGCCGTCCACGGCGTCGATGGCGTGGACATCGGCGACACCCTGGCCCCCGTGGAATTCCCCGAACCCCTCGGCCCCATCGCCCTCGATGCCCCCACCATTTCGATGACCTTCCGCATCAATGACTCGCCCGGCTTCGGCTCCTCCGGCAAGTACCTCACCTCCCGCCATATCCGCGAACGTCTCCACCGCGAAACCCAGAAGGACGTCGCCCTCACCTACGAGGAAGTCGGCGAAGGCTCCTTCAAGGTCAGCGGCCGCGGCGTCCTCCACCTCGCCGTCCTCATTGAAAACATGCGCCGCGAAGGCTACGAAATCACCGTCTCCCGCCCCCGCGTCATCGTCCGCACCATCGACGGCGTTCGCCACGAACCCGTCGAAACCCTCGTCGTCGACACCCCCGACGACACCACCGGGCCCGTCATCGAAAACGTCGGCAAGCGCCAGGGCATCATGGTCCGCATGCACTCCGCCGGCGGACGCACCGTCATGGAATTCACCATTCCCACCCGCGGCCTCATCGGCCTGCGCACCAAGATCATCACCGCCACCAGCGGCCAGGCCATCATCAACCACCGCTTCCTTCGCTACGCCGTCATGCGCGACGACATTCCCCAGCGCCTCAACGGCGTACTCCTCAGCATGGAGGAAGGCAAGGCCGCCACCTACGCCATCGACGGCCTCCAGGACCGCGGCTACTTCTTCGTCTCCCCCGGCGAATGGTGCTACACCGGCCAGATCGTCGGCGAGCACTGCAAGGACTCCGACCTCGTCGTCAACGTCCAGCGCGGCAAAAAACTGACCAACATGCGCGCCTCCGGCTCCGACCGGAAGCTCTTCGTGACCCCCGCCGTCAAGCTCTCCATCGAAGAGGCCATCGAATACATCAACGACGACGAACTCGTCGAAGTCACCCCCGACGCCCTCCGCCTGCGCAAGTATTTCCTCGACGAAAACGAACGCAAGCGCAACCGGGACCACGACTGGACCCGCTCCGAATAGCCCCTTTCCCTCTGCGCCCGGCCGCGGCGCACCCCCGTTCCCGGCTATCACAGTTAATTCATTGTGATAGCCGCCGGTTTTCCACACTGTGGAAACATTTTTTCCATGGTGTGGAAAATTTCCGAAACCGTTTTCCATACCATGGAAAACCGTCCCCTCATCCTTTCAGGGCACCATCAACCCGAAGCCGGTGGCGGCGTCGGGAAGACGGCGCGCCGAGCAGTCGAGCAGTTCGAAGAGAATCACTTCGATGACATGCCAGGTTTTGACGCCGGTGCGGATGCAGCCGGTGATCGTGTTCTCCCCGCGTCCGCAGGCCAGATGGACATGGAGAATGGGATTCCCCTTTTCATCCGGGAAAAGCGTTCCCGTCCCCACCACCTCGTGGACATGGCGCAGAACCGTGGTCTGCGGAAGGATGGGCGGCGGGCAACGGGCCTCGCGGGGCCCCGTCACCAAGGTGCTTCCCTGATCGCCCCCGCCGTGCAGGATCAGGGCCGCCGCGCGGATTCCCTTTTCAGCCGCCAGGCGCTCGATGCATTCGTGGACAATGTCGCCGTCTTCCAGCCGGATAACAAAGACGCGGCCTTGTTTGGCTTCGCTGAATTTCATGTGGGTTCTCCTTGCCGGGTTCCGGATGCAGAATGCCCTACGCTTCCCTCTACCAAAAGCGGAAAAAGTGGTGGACGGGACCGTGGCCGTGTCCGATGCGATAGGCGGCTCCGCCACGGATGGCGCCGGTGATGTACTCCTTGGCATGGCGCACGGCCGCCTCCACATCGTCGCCACGGGCGATCCACGCGGCAATGGCGGACGAAAGCGTGCAGCCCGTGCCATGGTTGTTCCGCGTCTCCACGCGCGTCCCCGGAAAGCGCACGATGCGCTGTCCTTCCCGCACGAAGAGGCAGTCGTCGCTGTCCTCGCCTTCGAGATGCCCGCCCTTCACAAGCACGTTCGGACACCCCAGTTCGGAGAGCTCCATGGCGGCGGCATGCATTTCGCCCGCCACCGTGATCCTCCGGCCCAGGAGGACCGATGTTTCCGGAATGTTGGGCGTGAGGATTTCCGCCATCGGAATCAGATGGGTTTTGAGCGCATCAACGGCATCGTCCTGCAGCAGCTTGTCGCCGCTCTGGGCCACCATGACGGGATCGAGCACGATGCGCTCCACCCGGTACTCCTTGAGCTTGCGCGCCACCGTCTCGATCAGTTCCGGCGAAAACAGCATGCCCACCTTCACCACGTCCACGCCGATATCCGACAAAACGGCATCCAACTGCCGCGCCACGAAATCCACGGGAACGGCGTGGATTCCCGAAACGCCCTGCGTGTTTTGCGCAGTCAGCGCGGTGATGACGCTCATTCCGTAGCAGGCATTGGCGGCAAATGTCTTCAAATCGGCTTGAATTCCCGCCCCGCCGCCGCTGTCGGAGCCGGCAATGGTGAGGACGCGACGGTAGGATTTGGTCTTGATTGGACTCATCGGCGGACTCCTTTTTCAAAATCGATTTCGCGCCGCAGCGCGGCGGCGGCCTCCCGCGGCGAATCGGCGGAGACGATGGCCGACACGACGGCAAGGCCATCGGCACCGGCACGAACCACCTCGCGCGCATTGCCAAGGTGGATTCCCCCGATCGCCACAAGAGGAATGCGCACAGCTGCACGCATCTCTCTCAGACCCTCCAGGCCCAGCGGACGCGCCGTGTCGGTTTTGGTCGGCGTGGCAAACACGGGACTCACGCCGATGTAATCAGCCCCCTCCCGCTCCGCGCGCACGGCATCCTCGACCGACTCCGCCGAAACGCCGATGATCCACGAAGGCGGCCCCAGCCGCCGTGCATCCGCGATGGGCATGTCCTGCTGGCCCAGATGGACCCCGTCGGCCTCCACCGCCAGCGCAATATCCACGCGGTCGTTGATGAAAAGCGGGATGTTCCGGTTGCGCAGCCACGGGCGCAGGACGCGGGCTTCCGCCAAGAACTCCCGCGTACCGGCCTGCTTCTCGCGCAATTGCACGCAGGTGGCGCCGCCATCCACCGCCTCGCGCACCACATCGAACGTGGTACGCCCGCGCGACAGGGATCGATCGGTCACAACATACACGGAATAATCCACCGCACGCATGGGAATCCTCAGCCCTCGCGGATGCGGCATCCCCGCATAACTTCGTCCAGCGTCAAGGCATGCAGAACATCCAGGAAACGGACCATGAAGGAACCGGGCCCGGCGGCGCCGCCCGCCGCGTATTCGCCTGCGATTCCATAATAGGCCAGTGCGGTGGCGGCCGCCGACACGGGATCGGGATCCACGCCCGCAAAGGCCCCGATGAGGGCCGTGGCGCCGCAGCCGGTGCCCGTCACACGGGCCATCAGCGGATGGCCGTTGGCCACGCGCACCACGCGCTTGCCATCGGTGACGAAATCCACCGCGCCGGTGATCGCCACGGGAACGCCCAGCTCCTGCGCGAGCCCCACGGCGCGCTCGGCGGCCGCTTCCAGGGAATCGGTGGAATCCACGCCGTGCGTCTTGGATTTCGCTCCGCCCAACGCCAGGATCTCCGAGGCGTTTCCCCGCACCAGGCTCACGCGGGTTTCGGCCAGGATGCGTTTCGCCGTTTCGGTGCGCAGCCGCGTGGCGCCCGCGCCCACCGGGTCGAGAATGACCGGCACGTTCAATTCCGCCGCCTTCTTGCCGGCCTTGATCATCGAGGCGATCCACGCATCCTCCAGCGTTCCGATGTTCAGCACCAGCGCCTTGGCGAAGGACACCATTTCCTCGACCTCGTTCTCCGCATGCGCCATCACGGGCGAGGCCCCGGCGGAAAGCAAAATGTTCGCGGTGAAATTCATCACCACGTAATTGGTGATGTTGTGCACCAGGGGTTTGCTGGCGCGAACATTCTTCAGGTTCTCGGCCGTTTGCGCGGCCCACTTGGTTTCGGATTTCATGGTTCACCTTTCTTGGAATTCGAGATCATCAAATACAACACCCCGGACGTCAACAACGCCGGGAGGGAGGACCCTCCCGCAAAATGCATCTGCACGCAAACGTGATACATTCCAAAGCCAACCGCCCAGGCCACCATGGCGCGGGGGTTCACTCCGCCCCAGTACCAATATCGCCCGCGTTGAACTAAATCGGCCGCGACATAGTGTCCCCGCTTCAGCCAAAAGTAATCCACCAGCACCACGCCGAAAAGCGGACAAAACGCGGAACCGATCAGGAGCAGGAAACCTTCGTACTTTGTGGCATCGAAAAACAGCGCGAGTAGCGTACCCGCCGCTCCGCCGATCGCAACCGCCGTTTTCGTGCCCAGCTTCGGGAACAAGCTTTGCGCCGAAACCGCATTGGAATAGATGTCGAGAAACGTGGTGGTCAGCGTCGAAAGCAGCACAATCAACAACGCGGGGAGCAGGAGCCGGTGCTCGCCCATGAGCTGCAGGAGCACCGTTTCCGGCATCTCGGACCGCGTGGCCACCGCCACCGTCAGACCCACGGCATACATCCACGAACTGACAAGGAAATATCCCCACGCCGTCCCCCGGATGCCCCGGCCGGGGACGGCCGCATAGCGCGTATAGTCCGACACCAGCGGCATCCACGAAATCGGCATGGCGATCACCAGGTCGAGCCCCAGCATGAACGGCATCGACGGGGTGGACGGCGCCGCCAGCAATTCCCGCCAGCCATACGTGCGCACAATCAGCGCCGTCATTCCCAGCGACAGCAGCAGGAGAAGCACCACGCCGATCTTCTGCAGCACCTTCCACAGGCGGTTGCCCACGAGCGCCCACAGCGTCGTCAGCGCCCCCAACGCCACCGTCCACCACCGACCGCTGCCTTCGCCGCCCGCCAGTCCGGCCGCCGCCTGCCCGCCGATCCAGAGCATCACCGCCGTCCATCCCACCAGTTGGATCACGTTCAAAATAGCCGGCAGCACGGACCCGCGGTTGCCCAGCGCCCCGCGCGTGCCCACAATGGAAGGAACGCCATGCCGGCTGCCGATCAGCCCTCCCATCGCCATCGGCACGTTGCCCACCGCGTGTCCCAGCAGAATGATGAACAGTCCCGCCAAAAGGCCGAACGAAACAAGCAGGCCTCCCGCCCAGATCTCCGACAGGGAAATCGCCGCCCCCGCCCACAGCAGGAAGAAATCCCGTTCATTCAAGTTCCGTTCGCCGCCATCCACCGGCGCATTCATCGACATGGTCCACGATCCTTTCCCGGACGCCACGGGGAACCTGCCGCAGCCAACAAAAAGCCGCGGTTCCATCGAAGAAACCACGGCTTTCCAAAGCGATCCGCTGTCCCTGCGCTGGAATGATCCAACAGGTTCCAAGGGTTATCCCGGAAAACGGGAACTCTCAGCCATCTCGATGGAGGACACCCCTAGCGACCAAATTTCAATAACGCGCCCACCATACCAACCCCTGCCCGTCCGTCAAGCGCGACAGTTGTTCCCGGATTTTCCACCGGCGCACCCCTATTTCACTGACCTTGTAGCGCCTTCGG